>CAYNXK010000101.1:0-5927 GCA_964401125.1 uncultured Aliiroseovarius sp. | reverse complement strand
CGCAAGCTGCGCTGCCGCGTGTGCTCATGGCCGGAGATGAAGGCATCAAAGTGGTGCAAGATAGCGGCTCGGCCCCGGAAGCCTTGGAACAGGTAACCCTGGATACAATCAGCTATGATGCGGCCGGAGAAGTGCAGATTTCTGGCCGTGGCGCCGCTGCGGGTGATCTGAGAATATACCTTGATAACAATCCCATACGCACAGCCCGGATTGCCGAAGATGGCCAATGGCGCACAGAATTACCAGAGGTTGAAGGTGGCATATATACACTTCGGGTTGATGCTTTACGTGACGATGGCAGCGTTATTTCCCGGGTTGAAACGCCATTTCTGCGCGAAGATCCGGCCCAGCTGGCAGCCGTCGCGGCTGAATCTGCCTCTGAAAATCAGGCTTCTGCGGCGCTCAGGGTGGTTACGGTTCAGCCCGGTTATACCCTGTGGGCCATTGCCCGTGAGGCCTTTGGCGACGGCTTTCTTTTTGTCAAGGTATTTGAGGCCAACCGCGACCATATTCGCCACCCGGACCTGATTTTCCCGGGGCAGGTCTTCACCATACCGGGGCGCTGATGGGGCGCTGATACCGGAAGATGAGTCTAAAGCCTTTTGAGGCTTTATTCCGGCATAATCACCCGCAGATGCAGATCACGTAATTGGTCATTCAGCGCCGCGCTCGGGGCGTTCATCATCAAATCTTCCGCCCGTTGATTCATGGGGAACATGATGACTTCGCGGATATTTGCCTCATCCGCCAACAGCATGACAATGCGGTCAATACCGGCAGCACAACCGCCATGCGGGGGTGCTCCGTACCGGAAGGCATCAACCATGCCGCCAAAGCGTTTTTTCACCTCGTCCGCACCGTAACCCGCCAACTCAAAAGCCTTGAACATGATCTCGGGTTTATGGTTTCTGATGGCCCCTGAAAGCAGCTCATAGCCGTTGCAGGCAAGGTCATATTGATAGCCGCGCACGGCCAGCGGGTCGCCCTCCAGCGCGCTCATGCCGCCTTG
This sequence comes from uncultured Aliiroseovarius sp., assembly GCA_964401125.1. Lineage (GTDB taxonomy): Bacteria > Pseudomonadota > Alphaproteobacteria > Rhodobacterales > Rhodobacteraceae > JAAEUB01. Next base: position 4,918 of record CAYNXK010000101.1, on the reverse strand, counting down.
GGGCATGGAAAACGGGTTGTGGTCAAAATCAAGCTTGCCGGTTTCTTCATCGCGCTGAAAAATTGGGAAATCAACGATCCAGGCAAAAGCAAAGCGCTCCAGATCAGTAAGTTTCAGCTCATGGCCGATCACATCACGCGCCCGGCCTGCCACGGCCTCAAAGGCTTTGGGTTTGCCACCAAGGAAGAACGCCGCATCACCCAGCCCAAGGCCAAGTTGCAGCCGGATTGCCTCGGTGCGTTCAGGCCCGATATTTTTGGCCAATGGGCCGGCGGCCTCAAGCCCCTCGCCCTGATCACGCCAGAAAATATAGCCCATGCCCGGCAGGCCTTCGCCCTGGGCGAATTTGTTCATACGGTCGCAAAACTTGCGGCTGCCACCTTTGGGGGCCGGGATGGCGCGGATCTCGCAGCCGTCCTGCTCCAGGATCTTGGCGAAAATGCCAAAGCCACCGCCGGCAAAATGCTCTGATACCACTTGCATTTTGATCGGGTTGCGCAGGTCAGGCTTATCGGTGCCATACCACAGGGCGCTATCGGCATAGGAGATTTGCGGCCAGTCCTGATCTACTTTGCGGTCGCCGCCAAACTCTTCAAAAACGCCCTTCAGTACCGGCTGGATCGTGTCAAACACGTCCTGCTGGGTGACAAAGCTCATTTCCAGGTCCAACTGGTAGAAATCGGTGGGCGAGCGATCAGCGCGCGGGTCTTCATCACGAAAGCACGGCGCGATCTGGAAGTATTTGTCAAAGCCCGCCACCATCATTAATTGTTTGAATTGCTGCGGTGCTTGCGGCAGGGCATAAAACTTGCCCGGATGCAGGCGCGAGGGCACCAGAAAATCGCGCGCACCTTCGGGCGAGGAGGCGGTGATGATCGGCGTCTGATATTCGCGAAAATCCATATCCCACATGCGTTTTCGCATGCTGGCCACCACGTCTGAACGCAGTTTCATGTTGTTTTGCAACTTCTCGCGGCGCAGGTCGAGAAAACGGTATTTCAGCCGGGTTTCCTCGGGGTATTCCTGATCGCCAAACACCGTCAAGGGCAGCTCGTCGGCAGTGCCCAGCACTTCAAGGTCACGGATGAACACTTCAATTTCGCCGGTGGGGATTTTGTTGTTGATCAGCGAGGTGTTACGCGCCTTCACCACGCCATCAATGCGCACGCACCATTCCGAGCGCAGCTTTTCGATTTCGGCAAATACCGGGCTGTCTTCGTCGGCCAGCACCTGAGTTATGCCGTAATGGTCGCGCAGGTCGATGAACAAAACCCCGCCATGGTCGCGCACCCGATGCACCCAGCCAGAAAGGCGAATGGTTTCACCAACATTTGATTTGTTCAACTCGGCACAGGTATGGCTACGAAAGATGTGCATGTCCGGCTCCTTCGGGGTTCTTTACTTCGCGCCGGTACACCCGCCTTGGGCGGCAAAGTCAAGCATAAGTCAGGTTTTTTGCACAGTTCTGTACTGTTCTGTACTGTTCTTTGCAGTTCTTTGCTGTTCAGCCCCGTGCCCCCCTTGTGCCTGCCCCCGGCTTGCCTATAACTCACGACAATTTGCGCAAGCGGGGGCCATGATGCCAAAAAGAACAGACATTTCCTCAATCATGATCATTGGTGCCGGGCCGATCGTTATCGGTCAGGCCTGCGAGTTTGATTATTCCGGGGCGCAAGCCTGCAAGGCTTTACGTGAGGAGGGTTACCGGGTAATTTTGGTCAATTCCAACCCGGCCACCATCATGACAGACCCAGACATGGCCGATGCCACTTATATCGAGCCTATTACCGCCGAGATAGTAGCCAAGATTATCGAGAAGGAACGCCCTGACGCGCTGCTGCCAACCATGGGCGGCCAAACTGGGCTGAACACGGCGCTGGAGCTGGCCGATCTGGGGGTGTTGGACAAGTTCAACGTTGAGCTGATCGGGGCCAAGCGCGAAGCTATTGAGATGGCCGAGGACCGCAAGCTGTTTCGTGAGGCCATGGACCGGCTGGGCATTGAAAACCCCCGCGCCACCATTGCCGAAACCATGGAAGAATGTATGGGCGCGCTGGATGATATCGGCCTGCCCGCCATTATCCGCCCGGCCTTTACCCTTGGCGGCACCGGCGGCGGCGTGGCTTATAACCGCGAAGAATTTGAGCATTTCTGCCGCAGCGGTCTTGATGCCAGCCCGGTCAGCCAGATCCTGATTGATGAAAGCCTGCTGGGTTGGAAAGAATTCGAGATGGAAGTGGTGCGCGACTCCGCTGACAACGCCATAATCGTCTGTGCCATTGAAAATATTGACCCCATGGGCGTGCATACGGGCGACAGCATTACCGTGGCCCCGGCGCTGACCCTTTCGGACAAGGAATATCAGGTCATGCGCAACCTTTCCATCGCGGTTCTGCGCGAGATAGGGGTGGAAACCGGCGGCTCCAACGTGCAATGGGCCGTCAACCCGGTGGATGGGCGCATGGTGGTGATTGAGATGAACCCGCGCGTCAGCCGCTCCTCGGCGCTGGCCTCCAAAGCCACCGGCTTTCCCATTGCCAAAATCGCCGCCAAGCTGGCGGTTGGCTACACGCTGGATGAGCTGGATAACGATATTACCAAGGTCACACCGGCCAGTTTTGAGCCGAGCATCGACTATGTGGTTACCAAAATTCCGCGCTTCGCCTTTGAAAAATTCCCCGGCTCCGAGCCGCTGTTGTCAACCGCGATGAAATCGGTGGGCGAGGTCATGGCCATTGGCCGTACCATCCATGAGAGCCTGCAAAAGGCGCTGGCCAGCATGGAAGACGGGCTGACGGGTTTTGACGAAATTACTATCGAAGGTGCCCCCGATCCCGCCGCCATCACCCGCGCCCTTGCCCGCCAGACCCCGGACCGTATGCGGCTTATTGCCCAGGCCATGCGCCACGGCATGTCAGATGATGATATCCACGCCATTACCTGTTTTGATCCGTGGTTTCTGGCCCGCATTCGTGAGATTGTTGAAGCTGAGGAGGGCGTGAGGGCCGACGGAATCCCTGCCGATGAGGCCGGGCTGAGAGCGTTGAAAATGATGGGCTTCAGCGATGCCCGGCTGGCAATTTTGACTGGCCAAAGCGAAGCGGAAATCCGCCATGCGCGCCTTGCGCTGAATGTTACCGCCGTCTTCAAGCGTATTGATACCTGCGCGGCTGAATTCGAGGCCCAGACACCTTATATGTACTCAACCTATGAGGCGCCGATGATGGGCGAGGTTGAATGCGAGGCGCGCCCAAGCGAGCGTAAAAAGGTGGTTATTCTTGGTGGTGGGCCAAACCGCATTGGTCAGGGAATCGAGTTTGATTATTGTTGCTGCCATGCCTGCTATGCCCTGACAGATGCCGGCTATGAGACTATCATGATAAACTGCAACCCCGAGACGGTCAGCACCGATTATGACACATCCGACCGTCTATATTTCGAGCCGCTGACCTTTGAACATGTGATGGAAATCCTGCGCGTTGAGCTGGAACGCGGCACCTTGCACGGGGTCATAGTGCAGTTTGGCGGCCAGACGCCACTGAAACTGGCCCGGGCGCTGGAGGCCGAGGGCATTCCCATTCTGGGCACCAGCCCCGATGCCATTGACCTTGCCGAGGACCGCGAGCGTTTTCAAAATCTGGTGAATGATTTGGGGCTGTTGCAGCCAAGAAATGGCATTGCCTCTACAGATGCGCAGGCTATGGATATTGCTGAAGAAATTGGCTTTCCTCTGGTCATCCGCCCGTCTTATGTACTGGGCGGGCGCGCCATGGAAATCGTGCGTGATATGGCCCAACTTGAACGCTACATCGCCGAGGCGGTGGTGGTGTCCTCTGGTAGCCCGGTGCTGCTTGACAGCTACCTGTCCGGCGCGGTTGAGGTGGATGTGGACGCGCTTTGCGATGGTGAAAACGTGCATGTGGCCGGTATCATGCAGCATATCGAAGAGGCGGGCGTGCATTCTGGTGATAGCGCCTGTAGCTTGCCGCCCTACAGCCTGCCCAAGGACATCATTGATGAGCTGCGCCGCCAGAGCCACGCCCTGGCGCTGGCGCTGAATGTGGTTGGGCTGATGAACGTGCAATTCGCGGTGAAAGACGGCGATATTTATCTGATCGAGGTCAACCCGCGCGCCTCGCGCACGGTGCCGTTTGTGGCCAAGGCCGTGGGCAGCCCCATTGCCAGCATCGCCGCACGCCTGATGGCCGGCGAAAAGCTGTCGAATTTTGAGCTGGTTGACCCAAACATTGATACTTACGCGGTTAAGGAAGCCGTGCTGCCATTCGCCCGCTTCCCCGGTGTTGACACGCTTTTGGGGCCGGAAATGCGTTCGACCGGCGAGGTCATGGGCACGGATAAAGATTTTCACCGGGCCTTTCTGAAAGCGCAGATAGGGGCCGGGGTAGACCTGCCTCTGAGCGGCACTGCCTTTTTGTCGATCAAAGATACAGACAAAACGCCGGTATTAATTGAGGCGGCCAAGGCATTGAAAGAGATGGGCTTTGTCATTATGGCCACAAAGGGCACGGCGGTTTTTCTGGCAGATAACGGCGTCACCAGCACGGCGGTCAACAAGGGCTATGAGGGCGGGCGCACCATTGTTGATGTAATGAAAGACGGCCTTATACAGCTGGTAATGAACACCACAGAAGGCACGCAGGCAGTCGAGGATTCACGCGCCATGCGCAATGTTGCTTTGATGGACAAAATTCCCTATTTCACCACGCTGGCTGCCAGCCATGCAGTGGCCTTTGCCATGAAATCCCGCGAGGAAGGCGAGATCAGCGTACAGCCGTTGCAGGGGTAACGCGGCTGCATGTTGGCAATGTTTCACATAAACCGACCAGTGCCCCAGCAAGATTATAGCCTGACGACTTTATTTTGATTCTGCTGTCAGGCTATAAGCCTTTGAATTTAC
>CAYNXK010000100.1:0-7566 GCA_964401125.1 uncultured Aliiroseovarius sp. | reverse complement strand
CAGCGCACGGCGCCCCGCCTCATCCCTGTATCAGGTATAAGGCGGGACGCTTTAATTTCTGGAACAGGCCTTACGGCGACCCCTTGTCTTTGTGGTGCACCTCGTTTGTAGCGATGACATCAGCATCCACAATTTCCCGCAATTCTTCGGTTTCAGCCTTAGGTTTTTTATCTACAGCCGGTGCAGCTACGATCAGTGGTAACATATCAGTGCCTCCAGGAATGTTGACTTCCCCCTCGGGTGCCTGCGCCCATGTGAGCGTATCAAAGCTTTCGCAATGGCTGCAAACCGGCACCCATTCACCGTGGATATGGTTGCACTTTTCGCACAGCCATTGTGGGCCGCGCGGAGCAGTAACAGCCCGCGCCAACCAAGCACGTATAACCGCATCTTCCGCCCCTTCACCCCGCTCTATTGCAGCCATCAGGGTCAGCGCCCGTTGGGTTGGAGAGGTTTCAGCCACATCAGCCAACGCTTTGCGGGCAGCAGGGAAATCTTCGGCGGCCATGTGCAACTCACACAGCAACATCCGGGTTTCGTCCGAGTCCGGGTTGTACTTTGTCAGTGCCCTGAAGCGTTGGACCCGCTCTTGAGCACTTTCATCTGGCTTTATTGCAGCAAATGCAGCGGCAAGTTCCGGGTGCGGTTGTGATTTCCAGGCCTTGAGAAGGATCTTCGCAGCATTTTTGGGCCGGCTGTCAGCAATAAAACTGCGCGCGGCCATAACTGCCGCTGGGACAAGGTCAGGCGATAGGCGATTCGCTTCTATGACCGCCTTGTGGGCCACATCTCCGCCCTCTTCAGCAACCACATCACGAGCTTGCGAAAGAGCAAGAACGGCATCACGCCGCCGGTGGATATCACGTGGCAATGCCCCGTATTTAAGCTTGGCACCCAACGTTTCGCGGGCGCCACTCCAGTCTCCCTTGCTGGCTTGCAGGCCCAGTAAAGTATCTTGGGTTTCAACATGGCGTGGCTTCAGGGCAAAGGCCTTCTGGGCCAGCTTCATGGCCGTATCAGTGTCGCCCTCAGCCAGCTTTTGCTGCATGATCCCGCGCACCCCGACAAACCGGGTGCGGTCATCGGTCAGCAGGCGCTTGTACATCTCGCCGGCCATGCGGCTATCACCGTTTATCTCAGCTGCCTGTGCGCGGATCAAATTTGTCAACTCGGGCCGCGCCAGATACTTCTCGGCCTTCACGGCTTTTGAAGCCGCCAGCCTTCCCTCACCCGAGGCCAACGCCATCATGCCATCGGCCAGCGCCTCAAAACCCTTACGTTCGCGCGAACGGTCAAAATAGCGCGAAATTGCGGTCTCATCCCCATTAAGAAAGCGAAACACCGCCATTAGAAGGCCGAATACTTTCATTGTGATCCAAATCGCTACTACCAGCAAAGCTAAGGCTATCGCAGCCTGTAGTGGGCCCAGATTAAATTCGGTCGTGCCGAACGCAATATGGATGCCGCCATCGGTTTCCATTAGCACGCCAGCGCCCAAAGTTAGCGCCGCGATGGCAACAATAAAAAGAACAATCTTGAAAAGAGACCACAGCATGACGCGTCCTTATTCTCCGCTAATCTGAGCGGTTAGTGTTTCTGTGGCCTGCAATACATCCAGCCGCATCTGCGCCTGCTGGCTCCACCCGGCCATTTTTGTGCGCCCAACTTCAGGCAGAGCGCCGATTTCCTGCAGGGCGGTTGCTATCTGGCCTTGCCTCAACGCCTCTTCTGCCCTTGATAAAATCGCATCCGGGTCATCGCCCTCACGCGGCTCAAGTGAGCGTGCGCCAAGCTGACTGCGCATAAATCCGGCAAACCGCCCGACCGAGCCATCGGCCACCGCCGCCGCCAAAGCTGCATCCAAAGCCATGCGTGCAGCCGCCGGAAAATCATTTTGCAATTGTGGTAATGTCGGTGCACCGCTGCCAGCAGCCTTTTTCAAGACCTCGGGAATAGCCTGCCCCGTCGCCTCACTTATCGCATCCAGAGCGCCCTCAAACGGCTGGCCGCTCTCCAATGCCATCTGTAATTGTGCCAAGGCAGCACGGGCGGCCGCTTGCTGTGCCTCTTGTGCTGCATCCTGCCCGGCAGTGCGCGCTTCAACCCCAGCTGCCTCGATTCGGGCCAATTCGGAGGCCAGCATTTTGCGCATTTTAGCCAGCTCGCGCTCATAGGCTGCTGCTGCGGCCTCTGCCGCTTCAGTACCGGACCCACGCGGAATTTTTTCAACCACAGAAAGCCGGGTATTCAAAGCATTCAAGGTGTTCGCCAATTCAGCCAGCCGCATCTCGGCGCTCTCCAGCTGTATTGTCAGAGCTTCAGCTGTCTGATCTGTCTGAAGTTCTGTAATTGTTGCGCTCATATCACCGGCGCGGCCTTCCAGCGCATTCAGGCGTTCACTCTGGGCAACCTGCTCAACCAAAATGGGATCAGGGTCGGGCGTTACACCGGGAAAGGGCCAGCCTTCTGGCACCAGATATCGGGCTGCGTAAAAACCGATGCTTGCCGCAACCACCCCGCCAAGTACCAAGCCCAGAAAAACCGGTAGGCCCCGCCGTCGTGTTTTATGGACGGGCTTTGGCTCTGGTGCCTTATCTGGCGATTCTTTTGCCGTGGGCGCCGCAGAAACCTCCACAATCTCCGCAGCCTCTGCGCCCGCCTCAATTTCTTTATCCTGGGCGGCTTCTTCACCTGACTTGTGAGTTGTTTTGGCCACTTTTAAACCTTTTCTGCCTTACAGGCACTGACGCCAAACATGGCTCTGCCTAGATAATATCGTGCTGCCCCGCCAGTCTCAAGTAGAGTCAGCCCTCAGGCCTGCGACAATCCTGCCAATCATCTCTACGGCATCAGGGGCGTGGCAAACCTCACAATCCCCGCCGGCTTCCTGCTCCCATATTTTGGCAACCGCATCACTTATAGCAATAACATGAAGGCCGGCACCTCTCCGCTCAACCTTTTTACCAAGCAAATATGCCGAGCGCGGAGAATAAAGCGGAAGAACTGCCCGCACCGCCCCTTTGATAGCTTGCTGCATCACAGGTTTCACAGATAGCGCTTTCTGGCTGTAAACCACTGCTGAATCAGTCTCTAATCCGGCGAAAGTAAGGTCTTTTGCAATATTGGTAGTCACATGCTCTCCGCGCAGGAAAATCAATGGGCCGGTTGGACGCTCTGCCAGCATTCGTGCAATGAGTGATTTGCTGTCTGGCTCGATACAGACAACCTGACTATCGGCCTTTAAGGCAGCAATTCCTGTGCGCTTTCCCACACAATAGAGCCTTTTCCCAGCTAAACCTGTTGAATGGCGCACCGCATTTACAGATGTTACAATAACACCGCGATACGGCGAAATATCAATCTTCTGATCAGCAGCGGCGATTTGGATAATTGGCGAGATTATCGTTTCGATGGGTGACCCCAACGCCGCCTCGCATTCAGATAAAAGCTGTTTTGATTGCCTCTCGGGCCGGATTAGAAGCAGAATGGGAGGGACATCCATCATTTACCGCCGGGATTGTGATACAAGCGCCCCGGTGTTACCTCGCTGTCAACCAATAAGCAACTGGCGCAATATGAACAAAACCTTAACCATCCTCGGACTCGAGAGTAGCTGTGATGATACTGCGGCTGCAATCGTGCGCCATGTGCCGGGCAGCCTTGCAGAGGTGCGGGCCTCTATTATCTATGGCCAGACAGACCTGCATACTGGTTTCGGAGGTATAGTACCTGAAATTGCAGCGCGCGCCCATGTGGAAAAACTTGACCTTTGCACCGAGGAAGCCCTGCATGCTGCGGCTATGACCTTAGCGGATATTGACGCCATTGCCGTCACTGCTGGTCCGGGGTTGATTGGCGGAGTTTTGGCCGGAGTCATGTTTGCCAAAGGGCTTGCCGCAGGGGCCGGTCTACCATTGATTGGCGTTAATCATCTTGCCGGCCACGCCCTGACCCCACGCCTGACTAATAATGCGGCTTTTCCCTATCTGATGCTGCTGGTTTCCGGTGGACATTGCCAGTTTTTGCTTGTGGAATCGCCTGAGGATTTCACCCGTCTTGGTGGCACAATTGACGATGCCCCCGGCGAAGCCTTTGACAAAACAGCCCGCCTGCTAGGGCTTGCGCAACCCGGTGGGCCTTTGGTCGAGGCTTGCGCGCTGAACGGAGATGCCAGCCGTTTCAAGTTGCCGCGCCCGTTGCTGGGTCGCCCAGGTTGCGACATGAGTTTTTCAGGCCTCAAGACGGCCCTCTTGCGAACTCGGGACAAGTTAGTGACCGCTCATGGCGGATTGCGAGTGGCTGACAGAGCTGATCTTTGCGCCAGCTTCCAGGCTGCAGTAGCCGATGTTCTGGCCGAAAAATCCCGCCGTGCTTTGGCCCTGTACTTGCAGCTCACCCCCACAGAACCCCTCTTTGCTGTTGCCGGCGGGGTTGCGGCAAACAAATCAATTCGTGCTGCATTAGAGACTGTTTCTACTCAAGCAAGCGTAAGTTTTCTGGCCCCCCCCTTACATCTGTGTACCGACAATGCCGCCATGATTGCTTGGGCGGGGGCAGAACGATTTCGGCGAGGGTTAACAGATGATTTATCTCTATCGGCACGCCCCAGGTGGCCTCTGGATCAATCCAGCCCTGCCCTGTTAGGGTCAGGTAAAAAAGGAGCAAAAGCATGAACCCAAGGATTTCCGTTCTGGGTGCCGGGGCTTTTGGCACATCACTGGCAATCTCAATGTCGCTAACCGGCCAGCCTGTTTCCCTTTGGGCGCGCGATCCGCGTGATATGGCACAACGCCGCGAAAACTTGGCGCGTCTACCCGGCCACTCTTTCCCTGATACACTAAGCGTCAGTAATAATCTTGCGGAAGCCTGTCGCGCAGAAACCCTGTTGATTGCCATGCCAATGCAAGTTCTTTCTGAATTTTTGCAGAAAAATAAGACCCTGTTTCAGGGGAAAACCCTTGTAACCTGTTGCAAGGGTATTGATTTGATCACGGGGCTTGGCCCGGCAGAAATTGTTCAGAAAATCTGCCCGGAGGCAAATGCTGCCGTACTTTCCGGGCCTGGCTTTGCGGTTGATATTGCACGAGGTTTGCCGACGGCCCTTACCCTTGCCGTAGAAAAAAACGCCGTGCAGCTTCAGGCCGCATTGTCAACGGATACTCTGCGGCTCTATCGCAGCTCCGACCTGACAGGCGTGGCACTTGGTGGGGCATTGAAGAACGTCGTTGCCATTGCCTGTGGCCTCGCCATTGGTGCCGGTTTGGGTGAAAGTGCGCGGGCCGCCTTGCTGACGCGTGGCTTTGCTGAAATGAACCGGTTTGCCTGCCACAAAGGCGCGCATCCTGAGACATTAGCCGGGCTTTCAGGGCTGGGCGACCTTGTTCTAACTGCAACAAGCGAGAAATCCCGCAACTACGCATTTGGCTTGGCGCTTGGGCGAGGTGATGTTGAAGCTGCTGCTTCCGGGGCAACTATAGAGGGTATGTCAACTGCAAAAGCAGTGTCTAACATTGCTAAGGACAACAAAATTGACATGCCAGTTACCAATATGGTGGTCGCTGTTCTAAATGGGCATTTGACCATTGAGCAAGCGCGGGATTTACTGCTTTTGCGCCCCTTGAGGGAGGAGTAAAGCGGCATTGTTGTCCTAGCTTAACGACGGGGCAAACGGGCCTACTGCTGAGCTATTTCCAGCAGCCAGCCCAAACAGCATGTCAAATGCTTGATCTCGCCTTTGAGGCTGAGGTTGCACTTGGCCATCTTGATAACAACAAACCGCAAATACCACAAATCAGCTGGTTAATGCAGCCGTGCGGTTGAAGCGAGGTATGAGTCGGAAACGCATCAATCAACCACCTCACCCGGCTTCAGCCCCCATAAGGTCTCGCGGATGGTCCAGCCGCGATGGCCTTCGGTGCGCAAGCGACACCAATCGGGCTGGCATTCGTCAATACGGGCAATCACCCCGGCCTCAAGGTATACATTAATCGGGCTGGTAGTATCGCGGCGTTGGTAAAGCGCAGTCAGGTCAGACATGATAATTACCGTGCGCACCCCAGATAAAAGCGTGAAATGCACCCAACCGCCAACCCCGTCGCGGTCGCGCACACGGCGCCAATGACCAAATTCTCCGGTGATCTCCAGGGGCATACCCCGGTGCTTAAACACCCAGTCAATCCGGTGCGTCAGCGATGGGCCACGGCGCACATTGGCCTCACTTGCCTTAAGTGATACATAGCGCGGCATCGGCAGGTTGGTCACTGGTCCCCGTTCTGCGCCACGCTCAACCCCACGCTCCTGCGCCATCACAGGCCCAAGCCACAGCACCGTAATTAATGCAGCCATGACCGCTTTCACTTTAAACATCCGCCTGCCCTCACTAAACACCACCTACAGACCACGATGGCCCATTTTGCACCCATTGGCGCTTGTGCCTTATCGTGTTCTTTGCCACTCTGGAATACTCTGGCAGGGAACGCGCTGAAAGAAAAGAAGAGGAATCCGAACATGGCCCGGAAACGTCTGAGTGTTGTTGTCACGCGACAATTGCCCAAAGCTGTCGAGACTCGCATGAAAGAGCTTTTTGACGTTGAGTTGCGCGAGGATGACAGCCAGATGTCACGCGAAGATCTTGCCGCCGCCCTACGCCGGGCCGATATATTGGTGCCAACCTTGTGCGACACCATAGATCAGGGGCTTCTGGCTCAGGCAGGCGAGCGCCTGAAGCTGATCGCCAATTATGGCGCCGGGGTAGACCATATCGACGTGGCCACAGCGCGCCAGCGTGGCGTGCTGGTCTCCAACACCCCTGATGTCACCGCTGATGATACCGCCGACATGGCCATGGCGCTTATTCTGGCCGTTACACGGCGCATCCCCGAAGGGCTGGCGGTGATGCAGGCAGGCGATTGGCAGGGCTGGTCGCCCACGGCCCTTCTGGGAGGCCGTATTTCCGGGCGTCGGTTGGGCATTCTCGGCATGGGCCGCATTGGTCAGGCTGTAGCGACCCGCGCCCGCGCCTTTGGCATGCAGATACATTACCACAACCGAAAACGCCTGCACCCCGAGATAGAAGCCCAGCATGAGGCCACCTACTGGCAGAGCTTGGATCAGATGCTGGCGCGGATGGACGTAATCAGCGTCAATTGCCCGCATATGCCCAGCACCTTTCATTTGATAAATGCCCGCCGCCTGAAACTACTCAAGCCAGGGGCGGTGATTGTGAACACCTCGCGCGGTGAAGTGATTGATGAAAACGCCCTAACCCGTGGCCTGCGCAGCGGCGAAATTGCCGGGGCCGGGCTGGATGTGTTTGAGCGCGGCAATAAAATCAACCCGCGCCTGCAAGCGCTGAAAAATGTGGTGCTGCTGCCGCATATGGCCTCGGCCACCCGTGAGGGTCGCGCCGAAATGGGCGAGAAAGTCATCATCAACATCAAAACCTTCGATGACGGCCACCGCCCGCCCGACCTTGTGGTGCCGGGAATGTTGTGAGAATGACGCAAATTTTAGGTTCTGTCGCAAAGTTTCGCGCTGTTTCAGTATCGCTTTGAATCTACCATATGT
>CAYNXK010000099.1:0-7744 GCA_964401125.1 uncultured Aliiroseovarius sp. | reverse complement strand
CCGACCGGCGTATCCACATAATTGGCTGTGGCCCATGGTCCAGCGTATTCACCAGATCACCGCAAGCAAGTGTTTTCACCATGCGCAGGCCATCCGGCGTGCCGATCATGGAGCCAGAGGCGTAACACGGGATTACGCCGGGGTTTGGCGTATCTTGCGCACAATATGTATTGCTACCATCGGTGCTTTTAAATGTCTGCCCACTTTGCAGGAACCCCAGATTCTCACTCAAGCTTCCGGCAGCGGGACCATCTATCGCCACTTCGGATTTACCCTCAAATGAAACATGCTGAAGAACACTGCCCCGATCATCAATCAGCGCGAGGGATTCGCTGGCTCCATACTCAAACGTATTCATTGAAAACTCATCAAAGACATAGATATCCGAGCCTTGCATGGTCGCCGTGCTGGCACCGAATGACACAGTGGTTTGCATCACCCCGCTTCCATCATAGACTGCAACGGAATGCCCCGACATATCGGCGCCGGCCTTCACCGACACTTCAAAAAAGTTGGCTGGGACATCCGTATAGCCGATTTCAGAAAAATGCGCCGAGCTTGTCGACCCGGGCCCACTGGCACTACTCAAGCTACTTGTTAGATTTGACGCCATTTACAACCTCCCGAACAGAGGGCAATATCAGGTGTGGAGGTTAAAACCTGATTGCAAAATAAGGTATATGACGCCAGTAATCCCAATCATTTTAATAACTTTCACGCTTTCGGGCTTCTGACTCAGGCCTTCAATGCCCGGCAACATTCTGAAATCTATTGGTGCGGATTGCCCGCCTTACCAAATGAAATATTGCTGCTCTGGCGCAGCCCAACCCGCAAACACGCCCCGATCACCACCAGTGAAATCAGCAGCCACAGTCCGCCCCACAGCATCGTGGTGCCGCCAAAGGCCTCGGCCAGCATATAGGCATCCGAGCGCAGGGTTGAGCGCTGGATGGTGTCACTGAAAATATCATACGGCACGTAGATCATGCTGGTCAGGCCAATAACGCGCAGCGCCATATCATTGATCTCGCACGGCAAAAAACGCGCCATGGCCAGCATCACCCCGCCAGTGCCAAGCCCGAATGCCAACGCAAACCATTCACGCATATAAAACGCGGTAATCAGCAGAATCGCCGCCCCCAGCAGGGCCATCAACGCCCGATCCGCATTACTTTTCAGTGCAACCAGAAAGATAGCCACGCCAAGCACGAGCGAGCCGACATAGCCTGCCGACAAAATGGCAAACAGGTTGCCGCCACGGGTTATGGCCAACCCGCCCTGATCCATGGAAATCGAGAGGCTTTCAATTTGGCCGCCGGTCAACACTGCCGCTAGCCCATGGCTGACCTCATGCAAAAACACCACCAGAATTTTCAAAGGCAGCATCACCGGCGTTTGCCACAATGCAAAAACCAGTGCTGTCAGCAGCGCCAGCTGCCAATGTTCGCGCAGCAGGTTCATAGGGGCCACAAAAGCGGAATAACAGCGCTGGCAATCAGACCGGTGGATAGGTTCAGGGGTATTCCTACCTTCATGAAATCGGTGAACCTGTAGCCCCCCGGCCCATAGACCAGCATATTGGTTTGATAGCCGATCGGGGTGGCAAATGAGGCGCTGGCCGCCACCATCACCGCCACCACCAGCGGGCGCGCGTCAATGCCCAACGCCTGCGCCAAGCCAATAGCGATGGGCGTGACGACCACCGCCACCGCGTTGTTTGAAACCAGTTCCGTCAGTATCGAGGTCAGCAGGTAAATCGACCAGACAATGAGAAACGGCGACAGGCCGCCTAGCATCGGCGCCAGCGCCTCGGCGATCATTTTTACTGCCCCAGAAGCTTCCAACGCCGCCCCGATGGCCAGCATGGAAAAGATCAACGCCAGCAGGCGGCCATCAATGAAGGCGAATGCCTCATCAGCATCAATAGCGCGGCTAAGCAATACCACCGCCACCGCCACTACAGCCAGCGCGAAAATCGGCGCCAGGCCCAGCCCAGCCAACACCACAAGGCCCACAAGGGCAGCAATGGCCACTGGCGCATGACCCCGGCGAAAACCGCGCGCTGTGGGGTGCGCCACATCAACCATATTCATATCGGCAGCCAGCCGCTGGATGTCTTCAGCCGCGCCCTCCAGTAGCAGGGTGTCGCCAATACGCACCACCAGCGCGTCAAGCTTGTGGCCAATATTCTGATTCTTGCGATGCACCGCCAGCGGATAGACACCGTAACGCCGCCTGAGCCGCATCTGCCCCAGCGAACGGCCAATCATCTTGCAGCCCGGCGTTACCAGCACCTCAACCGTGGTGGTTTCAACCGATGAGACCTGATCCACCGGCGTCAGCTTGCCCCCTTCCTGCAGGGTCAGAAGTTCGTCCATCTTGGTGCGCAAAACCACCCGGTCGCCAGTTTGCAAAACCACCGCCTTGAGGTCTCGTCTCAGGCTGGCGTCACCGCGCAGCACGTCAACCAAACGCACCCCGGCGCGCTTGAACAGGCTCACCTCGACCGCCGCCTGCCCGATCAGGTTACTGCCCGGCGGCACCACGACTTCGGTGAAAAACTTCTTCTTGTCCCTGCCGCCCAGCAATGCGGCCATGCTGGGGCGGTCTGGCAACAGGTGCGGGGCGATAAAGTAAAGGTAAAACATGCCCCAGGCGACTAGAATGATGCCCAGTGGCGTAACCTCAAAAATCGTAAAGTCCTCAAGCCCGTTGGCCCGCGCCACCCCGTCAACCAGTAGGTTGGTTGAGGTGCCGATCAGGGTCATGGTGCCGCCCAGAATAGCGCCATAAGAGAGCGGGATCAGTAATTTTGACGCCGCCATCCCCAGCTTGCTGGCCAGTTGCACGAAAACCGGGATCATGACCACTACCACCGGCGTGTTCGAGACAAAAGCCGAGGCGATCACCACAAAAGCCATCAGCGCCCCGATGGCCAGAGCCGGGCGCTCTTCGGCCTGTGATTCGGCGATTTGTGTGAACCAGCTCAGAGCACCTGTGCGCACCAATGCGCCCATGATGATGAACATCGCGGCAATGGTCCAGGGGGCCGGGTTTGCCAGCACTGCCAGCGCGTCATCATAAGGCAGAATGCCGGTAAGCAACATGAAGGCGGCACCGCCTATGGCCACCACCTCGGTGGGGAAACTCTCGCGCAGAAACAGGATGAACATGGCGGCAACCACGCATAATGCGACAATAGCCTGCGTGGTCGGTCCAAGAGTAATCAGTTCCATGCACATGCCCCCTTCCTGGCCAGTGTCGCGCAGATGCCAACTTGTCGCAAGTCAGCTATTGTCGCGGGGCTGCACCAAAAACAACCCGGCAAGCATCAGCCCCAATGCGGCCCAGACCACGCCGGAATAGCTCTCGCCCAATATGAGCATGGCCCAGAGCACGCCAAAGCCAGTCACGAGATAACTGACCTGCGCCGCGAAGGTCGCCCCGGCCTGGCCTACCAGCCAAACATAACCGGTATAGACAAAAGCATTAATTAGGCTTGAGGTGATCAGCGCCCATTCTGGCCCCGCCCACGTGCCGCGCGGGTCAATCCAAGCACCGCTGATAAGCGCCAGCGGCAAGGCCAGCGCCGTGCTAATAATGGACGCGCCCAAAAGTAGTGTCACCGCATCCAGCCCGCCAGCGCGCCATTTGGCCACCACATTACCCTCGATCGCGTATAATATTGGCCCCACAAGAGCCAGCGCCACGAAAGCCACCGCCCCGGCGGGCAATGCTGCCTCGGGCTGGATCAGCAAAACCACCCCCAGCAGCCCCAGCAACAACCCGGCAAACCGCCGCTGTGAGAACCGATCTGTCCCCATGGCCAGCGCAATGGGAAAGGCAAACATCGGCACCGTAGCAATGGCGATGGAAACGATACCAGAGGGCAGATGTATAATGGCGGTATAGCTGGCTACACTGGGCAATAATGTGCCGCACAGGGCAATGAACAAATACCAGCCCAGCGCCGTGCGGCCCAATGGCAAAGCCCGGCGGCGCACCAGATTGATACTGCCAAGCACCAGCATGATAATGACCACCTGCCAGAAAATCAGGCCAAATGGCTGGTGCCCGGTGCTGACCGCAATTTTCGACAACGGCTGTGAAAGCCCCCAGCCTGCGCCCAGCAGAACCAGCAGAGCCAGCAGAGCGTAGCGGGATTTCACGGGGCGGCACCTTGCAACTGGCCACCCTCGCGCACCATCTCGACCCGAAGCGCCTTACCAGAGCGGTCGTCGGTTTCCACATAAATGCCTGAAAGAGTCGCCTCACCGTTTGCCGGGGTGAACCGGCCTTTGACCATGCCAGTGATAAAACGGCCCATAGGCTCGGCCTTGTCCATACCTATCACCGAATTATAGTCACCACACATACCCGCATCTGAAAGGTAAGCCGTGCCGCCGGGCATGATCATGGCATCCGCCGTCGGCACATGGGTATGAGTGCCGACAACAACACTGGCCCGCCCGTCGCACCAATGACCCATGGCCATTTTCTCGCTGGTAGCCTCGCAATGTATATCCACCAAAATGGCCTGCGCTTGTCCCCCCAGGGGATGTGCCTTCAGGATCGGCTCGATCGCCGAGAACGGGTCATCAAAAGCGCGCTTCATAAAGACATTGCCCAAAACCTGTGCCACCAGTATCTTGCGCCCACGGGTGTCAGAGAACAGCCGCGCGCCAGCCCCCGGCGCGCCCTTGGCAAAGTTCAGAGGCCGGATTATGCGCGGCTCGTTCTGGCAGAAACTCAGCATGTCCTTCTGGTCAAAAGCATGGTCGCCCAGCGTGATCACATCGGCCCCGGCCTCCAGCAATGCCTTGGCATGTGCCCCGGAAAGGCCCGCGCCATTGGTAGCATTCTCGCCATTGACCACCACAAAATCGAGCTTCCACGCTTTACGCAGCCCCGCCAGACGTTCGGCAATGGCCCGGCGCCCGGACCGGCCAACGATATCACCCAGAAACAGTATTTTCATTGGCAATGCCTAATCCGAGGCGCGACAGGACGCAACGGGGCGCATAAAAATTTTTGCTTCCCCATATCTGGCTTTCACAGAAAGGCCGCGCCTGATTGCAAAATTATGGTCTCCGCTTCGGTCACTACCGCATCCAGATTTTGGTCAGTTGGCTCCAGCGGCAGGCTGCCGGCCTCCTGTGCCCCATAAGCAAAACCCACAGCCAGCACTGGCCCGGCGGCGCGCAGGCCTTCCAGCGTTCGATCATAAAAGCCGCCGCCATAGCCCAGTCGCCCGCCGCTGCGGTCAAATGCTACCAGCGGCACGATCAGCACTTCCGGGGTCTGCCAATCGCCACCCACCGGCACCTGTGTGCCAAACGGCCCTTCGATGAGCCTGCAATTTGGTTGCCATTCTCGAAATTTCAGAGCCTGACCATTGCCTTGAATCACGGGCAGGCAAACCAGGCCATGTCTGGCCATTTCCTGCATGGCCGGGCGCGGGTCAACCTCGCTGCGGATTGGCATGTAGGCCGCCACAACCTTGCCGCGATGCGGGGTCAGGTAATCCACCAGCCGCGCTGCCGCCTCGGCACCACCGCCCTGTGCATGTGCTGCTTTTCGCCGTATAAAGGCGGCCTTGCGCATAGCAGATTTGGCCGCAGAAAGGCTCACAGCAGCACCATTGCCGCCAGCCCGAGAAAGGCGAAAAATCCGACCACATCGGTCACCGTGGTCACAAATGTTCCAGAGGCCAGTGCCGGGTCAATGTCCAGCCTGTCCAGCACAATCGGCACCAACACTCCGGCCAGCCCGGCGACAAACAGGTTGATAACCATGGCCGCGGCAATCACGGCCCCCAGCAGCGGTGTGCCGAACCAGAACAGCCCGACCACCCCCATGACAAGAGCAAATACCACCCCGTTGGTCAAACCCACAAGGGCCTCGCGCCGGATCACCCGCCACATGTTGGCGCGGGTCAGATCCTTTGTGGCCAGCGAGCGCACCGCCACAGTCAGGCTTTGGGTGCCGGCATTGCCCCCCATGCTGGCCACGATTGGCATCAGAACAGCCAGGGCCACAAACTGGCTGATAACAACCTCAAACTGTGCAATCACCAACGAGGCCAGAATTGCCGTTGCAAGGTTGACCGCCAGCCAGGGCATTCGGCGGCGTGTTGTTGCCATAACCCCGTCTGAAAGCCGCCCCTCGCCAACCCCGGCAAGGCGCATGATGTCTTCTTCATGTTCTTCATCCAGAATGACCACCGCATCATCAATGGTGATCACCCCCACAAGGCGCCCGTCCGCGTCCACCACCGGAGCACTGATCAGGTGGTACTGGCTGAAAGCATAAGCCACCTCGGCCTCGTCCTGCATCACTGGGATGGTGCGAAAGCTATCTTCTGTAATGCTCTTCAGCGGCGTGTCATGGGCACTGCCCATCAGCCGCCCCAGAGTCACATAGCCCACCGGGCGCATGCGTGGATCCACCAGAATAACGTGGTAAAACTGTTCTGGCAGGTCCCCATTTTCACGCAAATGATTAATTGCCTGACCCACATTCCAATGTTCAGGTGTCATCACCAGCTCGCGCTGCATCAGGCGGCCGGCACTTTCCTCGGGGTAGGTCAGTGAATGCTCAACCGCAGCCCGATCGCCAGCTTCAAGTGCTCCCAACACCACCGCCGCTTGCGGTGCCTCAAGGTCTTCGATCAGGTCAACGACCTCATCAGTTTCAAGCTCGCGCACCGCACCGGCCAGCACCTCAGGGGCCAGTTCGCAAACCACCTCCTCGCGCAGGCCCTCATCAAGTTCAGCCAGAATATCGCCGTCAAAGGCCTGCCCGCTCAGGGCCAGCAAAGCCCGCCGCGTTGGCTTGTCTACTTGCTCAAGAAGATCAGCAATATCAGCGGGGTGCAGAGGTTTTAACGCCCGCACCAACGCCTCGGCATCCCCGGCTTGCACCGCAGTCAGGACCGGGCCAAAGGTTACCTCGTCCAGTTCATAATTACCCTCTTTGGGCAGTTCAGGATATGCGTGGTCATCTGCCATTCTGCCCTCCTGTCGCCCGTGTATAGGCGAAGGGCTTGCAAAGAAACAGAGGTAATCAGGCGTTTACGGGGCAGCCTTCACCGGCTAGCCTTGGCGCGTTTTTATAAAGGACCTGCACCATGAAACTCCTGCTGGGCCAAACGCTCACTTTCAGCGAAAACCCCTTTGTGACCGGGCCGGATGCCGCCCGCCATGAAAGACGCGGCGCGGTGGCTATCGAGAACGGCCTGATTGCCGCCCATGGCCCTGCCGACACATTGCGCGCCCGCTACCCCGCCGCCCAGATCACCGATTACGGTGATGCCTTGATTTCACCGGGCTTCATCGACGCCCATGCGCATTATCCGCAAACCGCCATCATCGCGTCATGGGGCAAACGGCTGATCGACTGGCTGAACACCTATACTTTCCCGGAGGAAGGCCGCTTTCATGATGCTGAATATGCCCGCCTGATTGCCAGCCGCTACTTTGACCTGACCTTGGCCAATGGCACCACCACCACCACCAGCTTTTGCACTACCCACCCCGAAAGCGTGAACGCCTATTTCAGCGAGGCCGACAAACGCGGCCTGCGCGCCCTTGGCGGCAAAACCTGCATGGACCGCAACGCACCCGACACCCTTATGGACAGCGCCCAATCTGCCTATGATGTGAGCAAGGCCCTGCTGGAAAAGTGGCACGGCACCGGCCGTCTCTCCTATGTTATCACACCGCGCTTTGCCCCCACCTCCAGC
>CAYNXK010000098.1:0-7857 GCA_964401125.1 uncultured Aliiroseovarius sp. | reverse complement strand
CCCCCGACACGCGGATTATGATTCCGCTGCTCTAACCACCTGAGCTACTCCGCCATTAATCTGCGGATTTATGCGAGAGCTGCGCAAGCGTCAAGGGCAAAAGCGGCTGTCAGGGTTTTGCCGGGGTGGTGGCACTCAACCCCTTCAGGATCGGGCAATCAGGCCGCTGGTCGCCGGCGCAGGCATCAACCAGATGGGCCAGAGTATCTCGCATGGCGTTCAGGTCGGCAATTTTGGCCTCAATACGCCCCAGATGGCTTTGTGCCACCTGTTTCACATCAGCGCTGGCCCGGGCGTCATCTTCATATAATGTAAGCAGCGCCCGGCAATCTCCGATGGAAAACCCCAAAGCACGGGCACGGGCCAGGAAGGTCAGCTTGTGCAAGTCATTTCCACTGAAGGCGCGGTAGCCATTTTCGGCCCTCTGCGGGGTAATCAGGCTAATATCCTCATAATAGCGGATGGTTTTGGCAGGCAGCCCGGTGCGGGCGGCAGCTTGGCCGATATTCATGCCTGCCCCCCCTGAAGTTGCAAAAACAAGCGTGCCCGGCGTAGCCTGAGCGCATTTG
This sequence comes from uncultured Aliiroseovarius sp., assembly GCA_964401125.1. GTDB lineage: Bacteria > Pseudomonadota > Alphaproteobacteria > Rhodobacterales > Rhodobacteraceae > JAAEUB01. The sequence continues at coordinate 7,288 of CAYNXK010000098.1, read as the reverse complement.
TCAGCACAAATACCGATGACAGCGCCATGGCCCCTGCCCCCAGCATTGGTGACAGCATAATGCCCCAGATAGGAAACAGCAAACCGGCGGCAACCGGGATCAGCAGCACATTATAGCCAAACGCCCAGAACAGGTTTTGGCGGATATTACGCAAAGTTGCCTTTGACAGGGCGATGGCATTGACCACGCCGGCAAGGTCGCCCGAGACCAGCACCACATCCGCCGCCTCAATGGCCACATCGGTGCCGGTGCCAATGGCAATGCCCACATCCGCCGCCGCCAGCGCCGGGGCGTCATTGATGCCGTCACCCACAAAGGCTAGTTTGGCACCACCCTCGCGCAGGCTCTCCAGAGCGGCCACCTTGCCTTGCGGCAAGACCTCGGCCACCACCTCGTCAATGCCAAGATCGGCGGCTATGGCCTGTGCGGTTGCCGCGTTATCGCCGGTGATCATCACCACTTTCAAGCCAAGCTTATGCAGCGCAGCTATAGCAGCCGGAGTCGAAGGTTTGAGCGGGTCGGCCACCGCGATGACTGCCGCCATAACCCCGTCAATCGCCACAAACAGCGGTGTGTGGCCTTTAACGGCCCAACTTTCGGCCTGCGTGGCCAGGCTGCCCAGATCAAGTTTTTTGCGTACAAACAGCCGCCCGGCCCCGGCCAGAATTTCATGATTCTCCACCATGGCGCTGAGGCCAAAACCCGGCAGGGCGCGCATGTTTTCAGCCTTCGGCAGATCCAACCCACGGTCTTTGGCGGCGCGCAAAATAGCCCCGGATATCGGGTGTTCCGAGTTGGCCTCGGCCCCAGCCAGCAAGCGCATCACCTGATCCTCGCTGAAGCCTTCGGCGCAGACTATATCCACCAGATCCGGGCGGCCTTGCGTCAAGGTTCCGGTCTTGTCCAGCGCCACCACGCTAACCTCCTGTAGGCCTTGCAATGCGTCACCTTTGCGAAACAGCACACCCATTTCAGCGCCGCGCCCGGTGCCGACCATGATTGAGGTCGGCGTCGCCAGCCCCATAGCGCAAGGGCAGGCAATGATCAGCACTGCCACCGCCGCCACCATGGCAAAGCCCAGCGCCGGGCTGGGACCAACCAGAAGCCAGGTTAGGAATGTCAGTGCCGACACGCCCATCACTGCCGGCACGAACCAAGCTGTTATGCGGTCAACCAGCGCCTGAATAGGCAATTTTGCCGCCTGCGCCTGCTCTACCAGCCGCACGATTTGGGACAATGTGGTATCGGCCCCTACCCGCGTGGCCTTGAAGGCCAAGGCACCCGGGCCATTTACCGTGCCGCCAACAAGTGCTTCACCAAGGGTTTTTTCCACCGGCAACGGCTCGCCGGTAATCATACTTTCATCAACCCAGCTACTGCCCGAGACCACCTCGCCATCTACCGCCACCTTCTCGCCGGGGCGCAGGTGAATCAGGTCACCGCGCTGAAGATCATCCAGAGCCACCTCTTCAATCACCCCACCCGCCTTCTCGACGCGGGCAAAATCCGGGGCCAGCGCCATCAGCTTTTGAATGGCCGCCCCGGTGCGCCCCTTGGCGCGGGCCTCCATCCAGCGGCCAAACAGGACCAGCGTGATAATTACCACCGCCGCCTCATAGTAAACATTCGCCGTGCCATCAGGCAGCCAGTGCGGCGTGAAGGTGGACACTACCGAAAAGAGGTAAGCCGCCATCGTGCCCAAAGCCACCAGTGAATTCATGTCGGGCTTGCCGCGTAGCAAAAGCGGAAAACCCTTGCTGTAAAACCGCTGCCCCGGCCCGACCATGACAATGGTGGTCAGGATGAACTGGAACAAAAACGAGTTGAACATGCCAATATTGGCACCAATCCAATGGTGCAGCGGCGGAAAGATATGTCCGCCCATTTCCACCACAAAAACCGGCAGGCTAAGCAGGGCGGCAAACAGGGTCAGGCGGCCAATCTTCAATGCTTCCTCAGCTTTACGTTCAGAAACGCTGCCTGCATTGCTGCCCGACAATACCCGCGCCGGATAGCCGGCCTTGCTCGCCAGCTGCGCCAGTTCGGCCGCACTTGTTTCACCGGCGGCGATGCGCAAATGCGCAGTCTCCGAGGCCAGGTTGACGCTAACTTCCAGCACACCTGATGCGCCGCTAAAAGCGTCCTCAACCCGGCCGACACAAGAAGCGCAGGACATGGCTTCAATCGCCAGCACCACCTGTTCGGTGACCACCGGATAGCCGGCTTTGCCCAGAGCTTCGGTCAGGTTGGTGAGGGTGGCGGGGGCAGAAAACTGCACCCGCGCCACCTCAACGGCAAGGTTTACCTCAGCACGTGCCACCCCCGGCACCGCTGCCAAGGCCTTCTCGACCCGCGCCACGCAGGAAGCGCAGGTCATATTCTCAACTCTTAATGTTATGTCGCCCATCTGGCTCACTCCGGTTTTATGCTTTGGCTTTCCATATAAAGCTTCCAGCAACAGTAAGGTCAAGGCCCTATAAAAAAGAAGCTTGACGCAGCACCGCTTCCGCCTTTAGCCCAGAGAGAGACCTGAACAGGAGCGTTGAACATGAGCATCAAGCTGCACGTCCCCAATATGAGCTGTGGCCATTGCAAGGCCACAATCGAAAAAACCGTGGCCGCCGCCGACCCGCTGGCCGAACTGGCATTTCAGATGGAAGCGCGGCAGGTGGAAGTTGACAGCGACATTGACCTTGCTGCCCTCATAACCCTACTGGATGATGCGGGCTTCCCGGCCACAGCATTATAGGAGGCCCATGAGCCACATCCTCGCCATCGATCAGGGCACCACCTCATCGCGGGCCATTGCATTTGATGCAAACCTCACCCCGGCCTACACCGCACAAATGGAGTTTGCCCAGATATTCCCAGCCTCGGGCTGGGTCGAGCATGACCCGGAGGAAATTTGGCAAAGCGTGTTGGCAACTGCCCGCGAGGCAATTTCTGCGGTGGGCGGCGCGCAGGCCATCAAGGCCATTGGGATCACCAACCAGCGCGAAACCACGATTTTGTGGGACCGTGAGACCGGCATGCCGGTTTACAACGCCATTGTCTGGCAAGACCGGCGCACCGCTACGGCCTGTGCAAATTTACGGGCTGACGGGCTGGAGGAGTTGATCCGCAACCGTACCGGGCTGCTGCTTGACCCGTATTTCTCGGCCACCAAACTGATGTGGTTGCTCGACAATGTAGAGGGTGTGCGCGCTCGTGCCGAGGCCGGAAAGCTGGCTTTTGGCACCATTGATACCTTCCTGATCTGGCGGTTGACTGACGGTAAGGTACACGCCACCGACGCCACCAATGCCGCCCGCACTATGCTTTATGATATCAGGCTGGGCGCTTGGGATACGGAGATTTGTGCGGCGCTGAATATCCCTTTAAGCTTGCTGCCCAAAGTGTGTGACTGCGCCGATAATTTTGGCCTGACCCACAAGGCCTTGTTTGGTGCTGAAATTCCCATTCTCGGCGTGGCGGGCGACCAGCAGGCGGCTACAATCGGCCAGGCCTGCTTTCAACCCGGCATGATAAAATCAACCTACGGCACCGGCTGTTTTGCGCTGCTGAATACGGGTAGCCATATGGTAGCGTCGCAAAACCGCCTGCTCACCACCATCGCCTACCGCCTGAACGGGGTGACGACTTACGCGCTGGAAGGCTCCATATTTATTGCCGGGGCCGCAGTTCAATGGCTGCGTGACGGGTTGGGCTTGATTGAAAATGCCAGCGATACCAACCAGATGGCCCGCGCTGCCGACCCCCACCACGAGGTTATTTTGGTGCCAGCCTTCACCGGCCTTGGCGCGCCTTACTGGGATGCGGAATGCCGGGGGGCTTTGTATGGCCTGACACGGGGCACCGGCCCAAACGAGCTGGCCCGCGCCGCTCTTGAAGCGGTAGGATTTCAGACCGCTGACCTGTTGCAGGCCATGCAGGCGGATTGGGCCGGTGGTGTGACATCGGCGCTCAGGGTCGATGGCGGGATGGCGGCATCTGATTATGCGATGAGTTTTCTGGCCAGCATCACCGGCGCACCTGTTGACCGGCCACAGGTGTTGGAGACCACCGCGTTGGGCGCGGCGTGGCTGGCCGGAATGCAGGCGGGGTTTTATCCGGGAATAGCGGCATTTACCGAAAGCTGGGCACTGGAACGACGGTTTGAACCTAATATGGCGGCTGATGAGCAAAGCCGCCGCCTGAGCCAGTGGCGCGATGCCGTGCGCCGGACTTTGGGACCATTGGGCTGATAAGTATTGCCCCGCCTCTGGGCCGGCCGTAACAAGATCAGGAAAACCAGTTTTCTGGAAAACCGGAAAACCGGAAAACTGGAGAGGTTTATATGCGGATATGCCGATAAGCGCATAGCTGGAAAACACTCAGCTCAAACGGAGGCTGCCATGCCTGTCATCACCGAGATCGAAGACCTGAAGCGCATCTATCAACGCCGGGTGCCTCGGATGTTTTATGACTACGCCGAAAGTGGCTCATGGAGCGAGCAGACCTTCCGCGAGAACAGCTCGGATTTTAACAAGATATATCTCAAGCAGCGGGTGGCGGTAGACATGACCAACCGCATAACTGCCAGCCGAATGATAGGCGAAGATGTGGCCATGCCCGTTGCCCTCGCCCCGATCGGGTTGACTGGCATGATGCACGCGGATGGCGAGATAAAGGCGGCACGCGCGGCGGAAGCGTTTGGCGTGCCATACACGCTTTCCACCATGTCGATCTGCTCGATCGAAGATGTGGCCGAACACACCGAAAAACCGTTCTGGTTTCAGGTCTACACCCTGAAGGACGATGATTTCATGCGCCGGCTTTTCGCGCGCGCCCGGGCGGCAAAATGCTCGGCCATCGTGGTAACAGTGGATTTGCAAATTCTTGGTCAGCGCCATAAGGATTTGAAAAACGGCCTGTCTGCCCCGCCAAAACTGACCCTGAAAACCATGGCAAATCTGGCCACCAAGCTGCGCTGGGGGTTGGGTATGCTTGGCACCAAACGGCGGTTCTTTGGCAACATCGTCGGCCATGCCACGGGGGTTTCCGACCCATCATCGCTGGCCGAATGGACCGCCACCGCCTTTGACCAAACGCTTGACTGGAACCGCATCAAGGAGCTGAAAAAGCTCTGGGGTGGCAAGATGATCATCAAGGGAATCATGACACCGGAAGATGCGCGCGCCGCCCTGAATGTGGGGGCCGATGCCATCATCGTCTCCAACCATGGTGGCCGCCAGCTTGACGGGGCGCTCTCGGCCATCCGTGCCCTGCCGGCCATTCTCGATGCTGTTGGCAGCAAGATCGAGGTGCATCTTGATAGCGGCATCCGTAGCGGTCAGGACGTGCTGAAGGCGCTGGCGATGGGAGCAACAGGCACCTATATCGGCCGGGCGTATATCTACGGGCTGGGGGCAATGGGCCAAGCTGGTGTGACCCGCGCGCTGGAACTTATCCACAAGGAGCTGGACCTCAGCATGGCATTCTGCGGGCACCGCAAACTGACGGACGTCAGCCGCGATATCCTGTATGTGCCCAAGGGGTTTTCGGGGGAATGGGAGTGAGGTTGTGGTGATATGGGCCGCAAGTAGCATCCGAAAAGCTTTCAGCAGTGAAAATCTCCTGAACACCGGGCACTAAGAAAAACCTGCAGCCCCGTTTGGCTAAACCCTGATGCCTGCTGTGCGGACTTAGTCGCCGTTCCTTTCTATTTGCCAAAGATCGGCATTTCAAAGGCTAGCGGCAGCTACTCCTCAAAGCGACCCGTGTCGTCACGACCACGCTCGTATCGTTTCATGTGCGGAAACGGTGGCAACCAAGACTCGCGACGGACGGTCCAGCTTTCGTAGGTTGGCATCAGTTGATCAGGAGCATCAAGGGTTCCTAGGTGCAGTTCGATTTCGTCTGCACTGCGAGCGAAAACGGATGAGCCGCAGCGGGGGCAGAAAAAACGCCCGGCGTAGTCTCTTGTTTCACCATCAATCGTCACCGCAGCCTGGGGGAACACTGCGGAAGCATAAAAAAGAGCCCCATGATGCTTGCGGCAATCGAGACAGTGACAAAGGCCGACCCGGTATGGGCGTCCCGACGCCACAATCCGAACGTTGCCGCAAAGGCAGCCGCCCGTGAATTGCTCCATGCAACGTCTCCTTTGAATTCGAGTAGTCGGAATGTTTATAACGAATCCCGCAGGGTGTCCATGTTTCGGCAGCCCGGATACGAATGTTCGTTGCAAGGTCAAAGTCGGCCAATTTGGATTCAAAGCAGCCATTCCGATTTGCTGCCCGGCGGGTGAGCCATAGCACGCCACTGAACTTGGCCTTTCGTGCCAAAACCCATGAAAACCCCTTCCCATCCAGCCGATTCCCCTCTATAGCAGCCTCTTCACGCGGGGCGATCACCCTTGGAGGCACCCCGCCTTATATTGGAGAAGACCCATGGCAGGAAAGATTCCTGATCTGAACGCCTTGGTACGGACGGGGACAGGCAAGGGGGCCGCTCGTCAGGCACGCCGTGAAGGCAACGTACCAGGCATCGTATATGGTGGCAGTAAAGACCCGCTGCCCATCAACATCCCCTTCAACGTGCTGCTGAAACGCCTGAAACAGGGCCGCTTTCTGTCGACCCTGTTCAACCTCAAGGTTGAGGGCCATGATGATGTGCGCGTCATTTGCCGTAACGTCCAACGCGACGTGGTGAAAGACCTGCCGACGCATCTGGACCTGATGCGCCTGCATCGTGATACCAAGGTAAATCTGTTCATCAATGTTGATTTTATCAATGATGAAGAATGCCCCGGCCTGAAAAAAGGCGGTGTTCTGACAGTGGTGCGCCAGGAGATCGAGCTGAACGTAACCGCCGGGGACATCCCTGAAAAGTTGGTTGTTGACCTGACTGGCCTGGAGTTGGGCGACGTGATTCACGCCTCTGCCATCACCCTGCCCAAGGGTGCCAAAACCACCATCGACCGTGATTTCGTGGTTGGCAATATTTCAGCTCCGTCTGCTCTGCGCAGTGAAGATGACACCGATGATGACACCATTGAAGCAGGCGTCGAAGAAGGTACTGAAGCTTCTGGTGACCAGGCTGACGGGGAATAATCTTTCTCTGCTGTCACAAAAAACCGAACGGGGCCTTCAGGGGCCCCGTTTTTGTAGCCCCGTTTTTGTTTGAGTGCCTAAAACCGGTATTATTTTTGCCTAACCCTCTGCTGCACCACCACCTCACCACGTGTGCCCCAGGGCATATAGGTGAAGCCGGCCCGTGACAGGCCATCAAAGATGTTTTTGCCAAC
>CAYNXK010000097.1:6855-7860 GCA_964401125.1 uncultured Aliiroseovarius sp. | reverse complement strand
GCCTGCCAGTGCATGATTTTGAGGATATTCTTGGTGGTCTGCCTGCCGAGAATGCCCGCGCGCTCATGGCCCTGCTGGATGGGGCCAAAAATGCCTACCGCGATGCGGTGCTGCTGAACGCTGCCGCCGCGCTGGTGGTGGCAGACAAGGCCGGCAACTTGAAGGAAGCGGCCGAAATGGCGCGCCAATCTATTGATTCCGGGGCCGCCAAGGCCAAATTAGAAGCCCTAGCCCGCCTTACATCGTCCTAGCTCAAGAGATTTAAAGCCTCCGGCGGGAGTATTTAGACCAAGATGATAAGCTATGCCGGGCGCGGGCTAAGACGCGCATTTTGAGGCCACATCCTGAGGTCACATCTTGCCCCTTCTCGCAGGCCGGCGTAAACCATGCGCCATGGTAACAGTGCTAGACAAAATAAAGGCTTATAAGCTGGACGAAGTGGCGGCGGGAAAAAGCGCCCGACCTTTGGCGGAAGTTGAAGCCGCCGCCCGCTTGGCCAGCCCGCCCCGTGGCTTTGCTCAAGCTCTGAAGTTGGCCACAAAATCCGGCTATGGTCTGATTGCCGAGATCAAGAAGGCCAGCCCTTCAAAGGGTTTGATCCGGGCCGATTTTGACCCACCCGCCTTGGCCCGTGCCTATGAGGCAGGGGGCGCCACCTGTCTTTCAGTGCTGACCGACGGCCCAAGTTTTCAGGGCGCTGATGCTTTTCTTGTGGCGGCGCGTCAAGCCACTTCCCTGCCCGTCCTGCGCAAGGATTTTTTCTATGACATCTGGCAGGTGGCTGAAGCCAGGGCGCTGGGGGCCGATTGCATTTTGATTATCATGGCCTTTGTTTCCGACATGCAGGCGGCCGAGTTGGAAGATGCCGCATTTGGCTGGGGCATGGATGTGCTGGTGGAAGTGCATGATGAGGCCGAACTTGCGCGGGCCACGGCCCTGAAAAGCCCGCTTCTGGGCATCAACAACCGTAACCTCAAGACCTTCGAGACCAGCCTTGACACCACC
>CAYNXK010000097.1:0-6821 GCA_964401125.1 uncultured Aliiroseovarius sp. | reverse complement strand
AAGACCGGCTTCTGGTCTGTGAAAGTGGGCTTTCCAGCGCCGCTGATCTTGCAGATATGGCCGAGCATAACGCCCGCATTTTCCTGATTGGTGAAAGCCTGATGCGTCAGGCGGATGTGGAGGCGGCAACCCGCAACATTCTCAAAAACCCGGTGGTAGCATGACAGAAAAACTCACGCATTTTGATGATCAAGGCCAAGCGCATATGGTTGATGTCTCAGCCAAAGGCGTTACCGCCCGCGAGGCGGTGGCCAAGGGCGCGGTGCTGATGGCGCCCGAAACTCTGGCGCTGGTGCTTGAGGGCAGCGCCAAAAAGGGTGACGTGTTGGGCGTGGCGCGCCTTGCGGGCATCATGGCGGCGAAAAAAACCGCTGATCTGATCCCGCTTTGCCACCCGCTGGCGCTCAGCCGCGTGGCGCTGGAGCTGACCGCCGACGCTGCCCTGCCGGGCGTGCGCATCACTGCCACCGTCAAAACCTCCGGCCAGACCGGGGTTGAGATGGAGGCGCTCACCGCAGTCTCCGTGGCGGCGCTGACAGTCTACGACATGCTGAAGGCGGCAGAGAAGGGCATGCGCATAGAGGGTATTCATCTGGTGCGAAAAACTGGCGGTAAATCAGGTACTTATGAGGTCAAGTAATGGAGGAAGTAATGGAGGAAGTGATGGGTAAAGGGATGGGTAAAGGGATGGGTAAAGGGCGCTCTCTGGAGCTATATTTTATTGACGGCAAGCCCGACGGCATGCTGACCGCCGAGGTTTTCAACTGGACCGGCCATGTTTTGATGATCCCGCGCACCCGCATTGCCGATGCCCTCAGGCGCGACGAAGCCGGTCATACCGGCGTTTACATTCTGCTGGGAGCCTCGGAAGATGGCCCGCTGGCTTACATTGGCGAGGCCGAGAATGTGGGCCAGCGCCTGAAGGAGCACGTGAGAAAAAAGGATTGGTGGGAAACCGCTGTACTGATCACCTCGACCGCCAACAACCTGCACAAAGCGCATGTGAAATACTTGGAATCGGGACTGGTGAAAATGGCCCTTGCCAGCAAGCGCCTGCCGCTGGAGAACGCCAACCAGCCGCCATGCCCCAGCCTCTCTGAGGCCGCTACCGCCAATATGGAGGAGTTCCTTGACATGCTGATGATGGTGCTACCGGCTATTCAGGTGGACATGTTTGTCAACAAGGCACAGCCTGCGCAACAAAACAGAGAATCCAAAGAGCATGCCGCGCCTGTTTTTGAACTAAAAAACGACAAGCTTGGAATCAATGCCACGGCAGAATTGTGTGATGGTGAGATGATTGTGAAAGCCGGATCAATTATTAGAAAAGACTGGATAAGCGATAAAGAGAAAACAGCTACCGGCTTCAAGTTGCGCGCTAAATTAGTGGATACTGGTGTACTTAAAACAAAAGGTGAGCATCTGATTTTCACAAGTGATTATGCCTTCGGTAGCCCGAGTGCAGCCGGGAGAATCGTTAATGGCCGCGGCACAAACGGCCGTAGAGAATGGAAACTCAAGGGTACCAGCACCACTTACGCCGAGTGGGAAGTTGCCCAACTCTCTCATAAGGATTCTGCCTCATGATCACCGTCAGCGCAGCCCTTGAGCATATTTTTGCCCTTGTCTCGCCGCTCGACACTGAGACCATCCCCCTGGCCGAGGCTTCCGGGCGGGTGCTTGCCGCCTCGGTAAAGGCCCGTCGCGATCAGCCACCCTTTGCCTCATCTGCCATGGACGGCTACGCCCTAAAAGGCGTTGAGGCCGACCCGGAGGCGATGTTTCGCGTCATCGGCACCTCGGCCGCCGGGCATGGCTTTGAGGGCAGCATCCGGGCCGGGGAATGCGTGCGTATCTTCACTGGTGCCCCGGTGCCAGAAGGCGCTGACAGGGTGATCATTCAAGAGGATGTGACGCGCAAGGCTGACCTGATAACTCTGGCCCGTACATTGGATGCCGGGCCACATATTCGCCCGCTCGGGACCGATTTCAAGGCCGGTGACAAGGTGGATGCCCCGCGCCTGCTTGCCCCGGCTGATCTGGCCCTGCTGGCGGCGATGAATATTGCGCGCGTCAGCGTTAGCCGCCGCCCGCTCGTGGCCCTGCTGGCTACTGGCGACGAGCTTGTGATGCCTGGTGAAGACCCCGGCCCGGATCAGATAATTTCCTCCAATTCCTTCGGTCTGAAGGCCTTGGTTGAAGCGGCGGGAGGCAAGGCAAAAATGCTGCCGATTGCCCGCGACAATGAAGCCTCGCTAAAGCAGGCATTTGCGCTGGCCGAGGGCGCTGACATGATCGTGACCATCGGTGGCGCGTCCGTAGGAGACCATGATATAGTGGGCAAAGTCGCGGCCTCGCTTGGCATGGAGCAGAGTTTTTACAAGGTCGCCATGCGCCCCGGCAAGCCGCTGATGGCTGGACGTATGGCCCAAAAAGTGGGTAGCAACACAGGGGGCGCGGGGGGAACGGGCGCGGCGGGGGGCGCGGTGATGATCGGCCTGCCCGGTAATCCGGTCTCGGCCATGGTCTGCGGTCATGTCTTTTTGATCCCGGCCCTGCGCGCCATGCTCGGCCTTGAAGCTACAGAAACCCCGCGCCTGAGTGCCCGCCTGACAGCACCTCTGGCAGCAAATGGCCCGCGCGAACATTATATGCGCGCCATCGTCGGGCCTGAGGGTATAGCGCCCCTTTCGCGGCAGGATTCTGCATTGCTTTCAGTACTGTCGCGCGCCAACGCACTTTTGCGGCGCCCGGCAGGAGACGAGGCGCGTCAGATTGGTGATGAGGTCGAGTTTCTGCCAATATGAGATGTAGGAAAAACCTGTCAAAATGTGTTGACACAAAACGGGAACGTCAATAGAACATATGCTGAACGCCCCTGCATGTGGGCGAAGCGCCAGGCGGAGGTAGGTTGCTATGTTGACCCGTAAGCAAATAGAATTGCTGAACTTTATCCACAAACGCATTCAGCGTGACGGGGTGCCACCTTCGTTTGACGAAATGAAAGAGGCGCTTTCCCTGCGCTCCAAATCCGGTATTCACCGGCTTATTACCGCTTTGGAGGAACGGGGATTCATTCGTCGTCTGGCCCACCGGGCGCGGGCCATTGAGATACTCAAGTTGCCTGAAATGATGCAAAACAACGGGCATGCCGGGTTTGAGCCACGGGTTATTAAGGGCGACCGGGCAGAACAGCCAGCTGCGGCCATGGCGCTTGAAAGCGCCGGAGCAATAGAGTTGCCACTGCTGGGCCGTATCGCTGCGGGTCAGCCGATTGAAGCAATTACCGATGGCAGCCAAAATGTGACGGTTCCGGAGCAGATGTTGGCCGGACAGGGGCGTCATTACGCGCTTGAAGTGAAGGGCGACAGCATGATTGACGCCGGTATAAATGATGGTGATGTGGTCGTGATACGTGAAACCAGTATTGCCGAGAATGGCGATATTGTAGTGGCGCAGGTCGATGGCTACGAGGCAACTCTGAAGCGCTTCCGCAGGCAAGGCGACATGATCGCGCTGGAGGCCGCCAACCCGGCTTTTGAGACCCGCCTGTTGCGCGTGGGTCAGGTGAAAGTTCAGGGCAAACTTGTTGGCCTTATCCGCACTTATTGACCCACCTGCCGTGCCTTTGCAGACACAGGTTCTGAAGCTGTAAATCTGAAGCTTGGACTCTTGAGGCTCGAATCGGTTATGTTCTGCCTGTCACATTGGGGGGACATGGGTAATGAGATTTGAGTACAAGGTTGTACCTGCGCCGAAAAAGGGCACACGTGCCAAAGGCGTAAAGGGTGCAGAAAGCCAGTTTGCCAATGCGTTGATGAACGTGATGAACCAGTTTGGTGCTGAAGGTTGGGAATATCTGCGCACCGATACGCTGCCAAGCGAAGTCCGCTCAGGCCTGACCGGGAAAACCACAATCTTTCAAAATATGCTGGTATTTCGCCGTGAACTTGAAAGCAAGGTGCCGGAAGTTAAGGCCCCTGCCAAGGTCATGACCATGTTGGAGGCACATGGCCAAGCCCTCCCCACCGCAGAAGTGGTGCCAAAACTTCCTGAAAACATGCCAAACTTGGAAACCAGCCAAACGCCGCGTAATATGGCCGCTGAATAGATCAGGTGGCCCTGTCGCTTGCTTTTCATACGCGGCGTTGTTTGGCCCGGCAGCTAAAAGTATCGGGTGCCGCAGCGATGTACTGTTTCAGGAAATATCCAGCGCCAGGGCGTGAATACGCCCCATCAGGTCTTTGCCCACGGCATCGTGTACTGCGCGGTGGCGTTGAAGACGTGACATACCGGCAAATTCCGGCGCGCTGATTGCCACATGAAAATGGCTCTCGCCACCCTCCTGATAGCCGGCATGGCCCCGGTGGCTCTCGCTCTCATCGGTCACAACAAGCCTGTCAGGCGAAAACCTACCCTCAAGTGCCGCACGAATTTCCTCGGTTCTGTTCATTTTTTCAATTCTCCTCTTCACTCAAGCTGAAAAACATCTAAACTCTCCTGCTCGTGATGAAAAGAGGTGCGCAATGCCAAAAGGTGACCCATTTGGGTTTGATATGTCTGTTTCAACCGCCAAGAAGAAGAAAACCCGTGGTAAAAGGGGGATGTCGGGGGCGTTTGAAACCTCAACCCGCGGGTGCGAGCATCCGGGCTGCGATGAGCCGGGACAATACCGCGCGCCGCGCTCGCCTGACCATCTTGAAGAGTTTCTCTGGTTTTGCAAAATCCATGTGCGCGAGTATAATCTGAAGTGGAATTTCTTCAACACCGCCAGCGAAGCCGAGATCAGCGCCCAACAAGACAAAGACCGGACTTGGGAGCGTGAGGCCAAGCCCTTTGGCAACAACGAGGAAGAAACCCGCGCTTGGTCGCGCCTCGGGGTTGATGACCCGCATCAGGTGCTAGGTATGAATGCCACACAAAACCCCGGAAAATCCATCACCGGCACCCGCAAACTACCACCAACCGAGCGCCGGGCCATTGATATTCTCGAAGCCAAAGATCACTGGGCTAAGTCTGAACTGCGCAAAGCATACAAATCTCTGATCAAAGGGCTGCACCCTGATATGAACGGCGGCGACCGTGGCCATGAGGAACAATTGCAAGAGGTTGTCTGGGCCTGGGAACAGATCAAGGCCAGCCGGAATTTCAAAAAGTGAAGCGCGGTGGCGGCTCGTGGGGCACAAGGGTTTTAGAAATTAGGGTAAAAGCTTTTTGAGGCTCGTTTGCACGGCTCGCCCCTTGCGTCCTCCTCATAAATCAGGCACGACAATCAGATTGAAACCGGCACCTTTCCGGCTGAACCAAAGGCAAAAAAACATGGCGGACAGTAATATGAACACCCACGAAAAACCCACCGAGGACATCTCTGTCCGGGATGTTTTTGGTTTCGACTCCCTGATGCCAGTAAAGGGATTTGAAAGCCGCACTGAGCGGGTACCCGACATTGATCCAACCTATAAATTTGACCCGGACACGACACGGGCCATCCTTGCAGGATTCAGCCATAACCGCCGGGTAATGATCCAAGGCTATCACGGCACGGGCAAATCAACCCATATCGAACAGGTTGCTGCGCGGCTGAACTGGCCCTGCGTGCGGGTCAACCTTGACAGCCATATCAGCCGCATTGACCTGATTGGCAAAGACGCGATCAAGTTGAAGGATGGCGTTCAAGTCACTGAATTTCAAGAAGGTATTCTCCCCTGGGCCTTGCGAAACCCCACCGCGATTGTGTTTGACGAATATGATGCCGGGCGCGCCGATGTGATGTTCGTGATCCAGCGGGTGCTGGAGGTGGACGGCAAGTTGACGCTGCTTGATCAGAACGAGGTGATTACGCCGCATAAATATTTTCGCCTGTTCGCCACCGCGAACACTGTTGGCCTTGGTGACACGACCGGGCTTTACCACGGCACCCAGCAGATCAACCAGGGCCAGATGGACCGCTGGAGCCTTGTTGCCACACTGAATTACCTTAGCCATGATTCCGAAAGTGCCATCGTGCTGAGCAAGAACCCACATTCCAATTCTGAAAGCGGCCGCAAGATCATCAGCCAGATGGTCACCGTGGCCGACCTCACCCGCACCGCTTTCATGAACGGTGATCTTTCAACCGTCATGAGCCCACGCACAGTGATCACCTGGGCCCAAAACGCCGAAATATTCCGCGATGTCGGCTATGCCTTCCGCCTGACGTTCCTTAACAAATGCGATGAGCTTGAGCGCCAGACCGTGGCAGAATTCTACCAGCGCTGCTTTGATGAAGAGCTGCCGGAAAGCGCGGCCAGCGTGAGTCTGGGGTAAAGTTGAAGGGGCTGACCCAAATAACTACCTTAGATGATGTCTAACTCATTGTCTTAGCTGCAACAACTGAGGTGCTGGGTCACTGTTGTTAAGCCTCCACTCACATTCCTTCAAATACAGGCCAAATTGAGCTTTAGGAATATCCTGCTGCCCCCCTCTCGGTAACAGGTTCCAGAAATTCTCAATGCCGTTGATGTGATTATGGCGGTCTGCAAACAGCTTTGAATGGTTGATCCTGAAGTGATGAAAATCAGGCACATCCAGCGGTTATAGCCCGGCCAACAATCAGAGTAGACAATTGAACCGGGCATCACTTTGCGCTTGATAATTGGCACCAATGTTGCACCCGATGCGTCCGGGATAATCTTGGCGTAGACCTTCCCATCAAAGTAGCTCTCGCCCCTTGACCCCCTCTCAGGGATTGCAAACGATCCCCTGTCTGGTAAGTGAGACAGGCGATGCTTGCATCGCCGAGAGGCCAGTCGCATCGAGCTAATTCGAGGGCCATCATTTTA
>CAYNXK010000096.1:0-8012 GCA_964401125.1 uncultured Aliiroseovarius sp. | reverse complement strand
CAGATTACGCCCGGTTATATCAACCATATAGAGTGCTGCGGCACCGGCAGGGCCTTGGCTTTCGCGGGTAAACATGATGACACGGCCATTTGGCGACCATGTTGGCCCTTCATCCAGAAACGAAGCCGTCAGCAGGCGCTCTTCAGAACCATCAACACGCATGACGCCAATATGAAAGCGCCCGGCATTCTGCTTGGTAAAGGCAATCAAAACACCGCGCGGCGACCAGACCGGTGTGTTGTAACGACCGGGGCCAAAACTGATGCGCCGGGCTTCGCCGCCATTAGCGGACATGACATAAAGCTGCGGCGAGCCGGAGCGGTCTGAGGTAAAGACGATCTGCTTGCCATCGGGTGAAAAGCTTGGGCTGGTCTCGATCGAGGGCGCAGAGGTTAGCGCCCGGGCATTGCTGCCGGAAATATCCATGCGGTGAATATCGGTATTGCCGCCCTCTTCCAGCGAAAACACCACCGAATTGCCATCTGGTGAAAACCGTGGTGCAAAGCTCATATTGCCCGGCGGGGTTGGCAAAGCCGCCCGCCCCACCGAAGCGATGTTCAGCATGAAGACCTGCGGAAAGCCGGTCTCCCAGGACGTATAAAGCACCCGGTCGCCGCTGGGCGAAAAGCGCGGTGCCAACACCAGTGCGGCGCTGTCGGTGAGATATTGCAGGTTAGCCCCGTCATAATCCATGATAGCCAGCCGTTTCAGGCGGGCATCTTTTGGGCCGGATTCGCTGACAAACACCACCCGGCTGTCAAAATAGCCGCTTTCGCCGGTAATACGACTGTAAACCGCATCTGCCACCTTATGGGCCATGCGCCGCCAGCTATCGGTTGAGCCGGAAAATTGCAGCCCCTCACCTAGCTGGCCCTGATTGAAGATGTCAAAAACCCGGAACTTGACACTTAGCTTGCCGTTACTGCCCACCGACACGGCACCGGTAATCAGCGCTTGCGCGTTGATCGCCTTCCAGTCGGCATATTGCACCGGGCTGGCAAAATTGGTGACAGTGGAAATGAAGGCATTTTGTGGGATTTCCCGAAACAGCCCGGTGCCTGCCAGATTGGCGGCGACAACCCTGGTTATCTGGCGTGCCATTTCACCGGCAGCCGCGTTTTCGGCCTGAAAATCCGGCACAGCAAAGGGCAGCGGCTCGATCACCCCCTCGGTAATCTCAATCCTAAGGGGGCCGGATTGCGCCAAAGCGCTACTTGCCAGCCCGATGAAGGCAAGCATGGCCATAAACGGCACGAAAATTTTATATAGGTGCAAGCTCATCTGATCCTCATATGCTCCGGGTTGAAGGTCATTTCAATCTCCTTCCACTGTTCATACTTGTCACCCGGCAGATTATAGCCGGTCGCGCCACAACGAATGATCGCCCGGCGCGCGGTCTCAAAGGCGCGCTTCGCCGCCGCCTCGCTACCGCCCGAGAACGACACCATGCGAATTGAACCTATGTCCGGCGTGGCATCCTTGTTCATCGAAACGGCCAGAACCACTGTGGTCTGTAATGCTTCTGATGACAAGGAACCAATATTCCAGCAATTGCCCACCGAGATCCGCAAGCCATCCATCACACCCCGGCTGAGTGGCGGGCCAGCCGGGCCAGTTGGGCCAGCTGGCGCAGGAGTGGCGGCAGCAGCGCTGGCAATAGCCTCGGCCACCGCATCGACTGCAAGGTCCGGCGCAGGGGTGGGCTCGGTTTCAGCTTCTGTTACAGGTGTCGGCGCAGGCCGGTTGGGCCGCACGGGCGGACGGGCTGAAGTGGCCGGGGCCAGCTCGGTGGTCTCTGTTGCCTCGGTGACAATCTCGGTGGTGGCCGCCTCAGGGGCGGTTGCTGGAGCGGCTGGCCGGGTGTCATCGCCAGTCTCGGACGGCGCAACCTCCTCGCTTACCACGGGTGCGATTTCAGTCTCTGGTGCCGGCTCCGGCGCGGCTTCCGGGGCTACCCTATCAATATCAGCCGGTGCGGCTGGCTCTGGTTCTGGCGCAGGCTCTGGTGCAGGCTCTGGTTCTGGTTCTGGTTCTGGCGCAGGCTCAGGTTCTGGCGCAAGTTCTGGTTCTGGCGCTGGGGGTTCTGGCCGGGCTGGCGGGGGCTGCGGGGTCGGCACCGTTTCAGGTACGGGCACATGCAGGGCGGCAAATTGCGCACCTGACATGATCGACACTTCCGTTACCTGCAACAGATCATCCTCCGAATCTGGCATGAACAAACTGCCAACCATCACCCACAGGATCAGCGCCGCATGCGCAATGCCTGAAATATACAGCCCGGTTTTCATGCCCGCTGCCTATGCCCCGCTACTCGTCCGTGCCAGAAGTTGTGCCCGAAGTTGTGCCATCAAACGCCGGGCCACCACTCTCAGTCACCAGGCCGATATTGCTAAATCCGGCAGCGCTAAGCGCGCCCAGAATTTGGGCGAATTGCTCATAGGGCACCGCCCCGTCAGCCCGCAGAAAAACCCTGTCATCGGTCCGCTCGGCGGCAATGGCCCGCAGGCGGCTGATAAGGTCGGCCCGCGCAATCTCGGTTTTTTGCAAGACCACACGCCCATCGGCGGTCAGCGTAATGCTCAGCGGCTCCTCATCAACAGTGGGCAAAGCTCCGGCGGCAGTTTCTGGCAAATCAACAGGCACCCCCACCGTCATCATCGGGGCGGCTACCATGAAAATAATCAAAAGCACCATCATCACATCAACAAACGGAGTGACGTTGATCTCGGCCATCATCCGGCGATGTTTGCCCCGCCTGCGCCCGCGCCGCGCCCGGCGCACCGTTGCGCCCTGTGTTGCACCGCCCATCTCAGCTATCCAACTGGCGGCTGAAGATGGTGGCAAATTCGTCGGCAAATGCCTCCCAGCCGGCGGCTATATCGTCACTGTCAGAGGATAATTTGTTATAGAAAATCAGCGCCGGGATAGCGGCCAACAGGCCAAGTCCCGTAGCCAGAAGCGCCTCGGCAATACCCGGGGCTACCACCGCAAGGCTGGTATTTTGCTGGTGTGCAATCTCAATGAAAGCATTCATGATGCCCCAGACCGTGCCAAACAGGCCAACAAACGGCGCCGTGGCGGCCACGGTTGCCAGAAAGCCCAGCCCCTTGTTAAGCCCGGTGGCTTCCTTGGCAATGGCCACATCCATCGAGCGGTCAATGCGCGACCCGGCACCGGCAATCAGCGCGCCATCTTCGCGATGCGAGCGTCGCCATTCCAACATACCGGCAGCAAACACCTTTTCTGCCGAGCCGTCCGGGGCTGCGCCAATTTGCTCATACAATCCGTCAAGCGGCTCGCCCGACCAAAACGCCGCATCAAACACCCCCGCCTCAGCGCGGGTCTTACGATACTGAACCATCTTAGAAATAATGATGGCCCAAGACCAAAACGAGGCAATAACCAGCATGACCATCACCAATTGAACAACGACTGTCGAGCGCAGAAAAAGGCCCCACAGGGAAAAATCAATGCCATGCGCCAAAGCGAGAGTTTCGGTTTCCATATATCTGCCTCTGTTTCGCTGCCTCTTTGGGCAGCCTTGTTGACCTGTACCTAACGCAATTACACTGGGAAACATACGAGGAAAGCCACTAAAAGCACACCAGAGGCAAGTAAATGCCGCCTTTGTGACAGAAAAGGGCGAAAACCCGCCACAATCCGGGCTTCAGGCGCTTAAATTCCCGGCGGCAGCCGCACCACCTTGCCCGCGGCGTTCATGCAAACTGCCGTAACCACGGCATCAAACAACAGCTTATCCGCGCGCAGCACTTTTTGGTGAAACAGCAGCCGCACGCCGCTTTTCTTCTCAATCAGGCTCTCCACCAGCAAATCATCGCCAAAGCGCGCCGGCGCAATATAATCTGCCTCCAGCCGGCGCACCACAAAAACCACGCCACCAGCGCGCATCTCGTTCTGGTCCAGCCCAAGCTCGCGCACCCATTCCGAGCGCGCCCGCTCAATATAGCGCAGATAGTTGGCGTAATAAACAATACCCGCCATATCGGTATCTTCATAATATACCCGCAGGAGAAATTTGTGTGTCATGTGTTGTCCGATCTTATCAAACCAGAGAAACCAGCAACCGCCAGCAATGGCAAGGCCCAACCGGCCATGATCTGCAGCCAGATAAAGTACCGCCTCGGGCTGGGCCAGATAGCCCGCCAGCAAGGGTTTTCCCCAGCCAGAAGTGGTCTAAACGCGCTCAGCTCTCAAATAAATCCTCCTGCCCCGGCTTTTGCGGTGGCGTCAGGCCCAGATGCGTCCAGGCCCGCTGCGCCAGCATACGCCCGCGCGAGGTGCGCTGGATCAGCCCCTGTTGCAGCAGGTATGGCTCAACCACCTCCTCCAGCCCGTCGCGCGCCTCGCTAAGGGCCGCCGACAAGGTTTCAACACCCACCGGCCCGCCAGCGTAATGCTCGGCTATCAGCTTGAGGTAGCGCCGGTCGGCCCCGTCAAGGCCAAGGTGGTCCACCCCCAGCCGTGTCAGGGCATTATCGGCAATGGCGCGGGTAATGTGCCCATCGCCCTCGACCACGGCAAAATCCAGCACCCGGCGCAGCAGCCGCCCGGCAATGCGCGGCGTGCCACGGGCGCGTTTGGCAATTTCGCGCGCCCCGTCACTATCAGCAGGCACGCCCAGCTTCACTGCGTTGCGGGTAACAATCTCATGCAGCTCGTCCTCTGAGTAGAATTGCAGCCTTGTGGGAATGCCAAAGCGGTCGCGCAGCGGCGTGGTCAGCAGGCCCAGCCTTGTGGTGGCCCCAACCAGCGTAAAGGGTTGCAGCTCGATACGCACAGTGCGCGCCGCCGGGCCTTCACCTATCACCAGATCAAGTTCAAAATCCTCCAGCGCCGGGTAAAGCACCTCCTCGACCACCGGGTTGAGGCGGTGGATTTCATCAATGAACAACACGTCATTGCGTTCAAGGTTGGTCAGGATCGCCGCCAGATCACCGGCCCGTGCCAGCACCGGGCCACTGGTCATGTGAAAGTTGACGCCAAGCTCGCGGGCGATGATTTGCGCCAGCGTGGTCTTGCCAAGGCCGGGTGGGCCGTAAAACAGCGCGTGGTCCATGGCCTCATTGCGCATGCGCGCGCTCTCAATGAATATGGCCAGATTAGCCCGGGCCTCAGCCTGACCGATGAAATCATCCAGAGTTTGCGGCCGCAATGCCCGGTCAGCATCGCCAGGGCGCGGTTCCGGGCGCAGGTTTGGGTCGGGTGAAGAAACAGGTTCGCTCATACCTTCATCCCTTTGGTGCCAAAAGTTTCAGGGCTGCGCGAATCAACGCTGGGGTGGCGGCCTCTGGCTCAACATCCATAGCTTCGCCCACGGCAGCAGCCGCCTCAGGCGGGCTGTAGCCCAGATTGGTCAGGGCCGACAAGGCTTCGCTTTGGGCGGCCTGATTGCGGGCAGGTGCAGCTGCAACAGCAGGTTCGACAACCGCGCCATCAGCATCAGGGGCAGTGGAGGCAGTGGAGGCAGGCACAATAGCCCCGGCAGGCGCGGCCATAGCCATAACTGCCGGTGCTTTGTCCTTCAACTCCAGCACAATTCTCTGTGCGGTTTTCGGGCCAACGCCCTTGGCGACCTTCACGGCGTTCATATCACCCAGCGCAATCGCCCGGCTGACACCATCAGCGCCCAGCGTGCCCAAAATAGCCATTGAGGCCTTGGCACCAATGCCCTGCACACCCATCAGCAGCCGGTGCCATTCTTTCTCAACCAGCGAGGTGAAGCCGAACAATTGCAAATTATCCTCGCGTACCAGAAGGTCAGTATACAGCGCCACCGCCTCACCCGGCCCCGGCAAAGCCGCCATGGTGCGCACCGAGACATAGACAAGGTAGCCGACCCCGCCCACATCTATCAGCACATGATCCTCGGCGCGGTAATCAAGCCGCCCGGCAATGCGCCCAATCATGCCGCCCCTCTGCGTATTGCGGCCTGAAGCCGGCCCGCCGCCCGCACGTGATGGGCATGGCACAGCGCCACCGCCAGAGCATCGGCGGCATCCGTGCCCGCTATCTCAACCCCCGGCAATTGCAGGCGCACCATATGCTCGACCTGCCCCTTGTCGGCATGCCCAACCCCAACCACGGTTTTCTTGACTTTATTGGGGGCATATTCACCCACCTCCAACCCGGCCCGTGCCGGCACCAGCAAGGCAATGCCGCGCGCCTGCCCCAGCTTCAGGGTGCCTGCCCCGTCTTTGTTGACAAAAGTTTGCTCTACAGCGGCAGTATCCGGGGCATAACGCGCCAGAACCTCGCTGAGCTGGTCAAAAAGCACCAGCAGCCGCACCGCCAGATCGCCGCTGCCCGAGTGGCAAATGCCATTCGCCACATGGCGCAGATGCATGCCTTCAACCTCGATCACACCCCAGCCAAGGTTTCTCAACCCCGGATCAATTCCCAAAACACGCATTATGGTCATTATCGCCCCTGCTCTTGTTGCTTTTCAGGCACAATTAGCACGAAAGGCGAACATTCGCTAGAATTAAGTACATTTTGACACCGAAGGCCTTAGCCGCCTGAAACCGACGCTTTTCGGCCAGTTTTCGCCTGAAAGCGACACCTTCAACACATGAATTTCTTATTTATTAACGATACCTTAGCGGGAATCCGCCGCATGCAAGAAACGCATAGGAGTTATGATATTTCAGGGATTGTCCGGGGGGTGTTTCGAGCCTACATGCGGCTCAGATACAATTTCGTATCTCACTACGAGAACAAAAGGACGAAACAATGGCTACACATAATTATACTTTTACTCCGGCTTTCAGCCATGGTTTCGCAGACGCGATTTCAGGCGCATCCTACCGTGCTATGGCCGCCGTTTCAAATTGGAATGAAGCCCGCCTGACACGCAAAGCGCTGAGCGCACTCTCGGACCATATGCTGGAAGACATTGGCCTGACACGCGGTGATATTGCCGATATCCGCTAAGCAGAGGAAAGGCCGCCCCGGTTTCAGGGCAGCCCGCAATTTCAAGCCCCCGCCCACAAGCGGGGGCTTTTATTTATTCCAGCGACAACGCTACGAAACGTGGCTCACCGGCCCGGCGCACCAGCAATAATATAGAACGGCGACCCCCATCACGGGCCGCTGCAATTTGTGCTTCAAACTCCTTGATCGTAGTGACTTTGAGCTGCCCGGCCTCGGCAATCACATCCTCCGCCCGCAAGCCTTTGTCGAAGGGTTCAGTGCCTTCATCAACATTGACCACAACCAGCCCGGAGGCATCAGGGTTGAGGCCCATAGCATTGCGCAACTCATCATTCATCTCGCTCAGATGCATGTCCAGGATGGTTTTCTCCATCGGGCCATTTTCGCCCGGCATCTCTTGGCTGGTTTGCGCCAAGGCATCTTCGCGCCGCCCCAGCGTTACTTTGAGGGTTTGGGTCTGGCCTTCACGCAGCACCGTCAGGCGCACAACCTTACCAACCTGGGCATTGCCAACCTGGCGCACCAGATCACCGGAATCTGCAACCTCATGGCCATCAAATGACAAGATCAAATCGCTAGCCAGTAAGCCGGCCTCGCGGGCCGGGCCTTCGGGCACATCGGTCACCAATGCCCCCTTGGTGCTTTCCAAGCCCATGGCCTCGGCCACATCCTCGGTCACGTTCTGAATGCGCACCCCAAGCCAGCCACGGCGGGTTTCCCCGTATTCCTTCAGTTGGTCAACAACCCGGGAAACCACGTTTGAAGACATGGAAAAGCCAATGCCAATGGAGCCGCCGGTGGGGCTGAGGATGGCTGTATTGACGCCAATCACCTGACCATCCATGTTGAACAGCGGGCCGCCGGAATTGCCACGGTTAATGGCGGCATCAGTTTGCAGGTAGTCATCATAAGTGCCGGCAAGTTCGCGGTTGCGGGCCGAGATGATGCCGGCGGATACCGAAAAGCCCTGCCCCAGCGGATTGCCCACCGCCAGCACCCAATCACCCACACGCATGATGTCAGAATCGCCAAAGATGACAAAGGGCAGCGGGCCGTCGGCC
>CAYNXK010000095.1:0-8189 GCA_964401125.1 uncultured Aliiroseovarius sp. | reverse complement strand
CCTTAACTTATTCGCACTGATTAGGGGCCATAGCCCAGCCTAGCCGCGTTCTCGCATCAGCCGGGCTTTCTGGCGGCCCCAGTCGTGCTTGGCATCATCGGCGCGTTTGTCGTGGTTCTTTTTGCCTTTGGCGATGCCAATTTTCAGCTTCACCAAGCCTTTATGGTTGAAATACAGCACCAACGGCACCAACGTCATGCCCTTGCGCGCAGTGGCCTGCCACAGCTTTGACATTTCGCGCTTCGACACCAGCAGCTTGCGCTTGCGCCGTTCTTCATGACCCCAAGTTTTGGCCTGTGCGTAGGGGCCGATATAGGAATTGACCAGCCACAGCTCGCCGCCCTCAACGGCGGCATAGCATTCAGCAATATTGGCCTGATTCTGCCTGAGAGATTTCACCTCGGAACCCATCAGCATGATGCCACATTCAAGGTCATCCTCAATCGCATAATCACGCCGCGCCCGCCGGTTTTCGGCGATCACTTTGTAATTGGGGTTTTTCTTTTCTTTGGTCATGGCTTTGCTCTAGCCGGACAGAGGCGGCATGTCGATGCTTTCAAGCCACGGCTTGATATCGACCAGAGGTGTGCCGTCAAAACAATCAATGGCGTCGATGCCAATAATCCCCGCCTCAATGTCCAGCGAAGTAATGCACACTGTCGACATGGCAACCGGGTTAGGCCGCACCGGCGAGCGCAGCGCAAAAGTGCCGCGCGGCCCATCGGCGTGGCGGGGGCTTTGCACGATAAGGTCACGCCGGCCCTGATCCATCCAGTAAAGCAGGATGATATTCTGGCCCACAGCAAGCCCGGTCAGGCCAGGGGCGTAGGCTGCCTCAAGCTCAAGGCGCGCACCCTCGCCTGCCTTGCGTGCACCGCTGATATTGCGCGGGGCCGTGCCCTTTGTCCACGGCGAGCGAATGCGGCCAATGAAGGCCAGCTTTGGGCCGCTGGCCGTTTTGGCAGGATCAAAGGGCAACGCCACCTCGCCTTCACGTTTCTCAAAACTCATTTTACACAAGTCCCAGCTTTTGCATTGCGGCATCAACCGCTGCTTTGGTTTCGTCCAGCAACCCGGTTAGGGGCGCGCGCACCTCATCCGTGCAATGGCCCAGCTTTGACAGGGCATATTTTGCTGCTACAAGCCCCGGCTCGATGAATATGGCCTCGTGCAGCGGCATCAGCCTGTCTTGCAACGCCAGTGCCGACGCATAATCACCGTTCAGCGTGGCCTCCTGAAATTCGGCACACAAGCGCGGGGCGACATTGGCAGTAACCGAAATGCAGCCAACCCCGCCATGGGCGTTGAAGCCCAGCGCGCTGGCATCCTCGCCGGAAAGCTGGATAAACTCCGCCCCGCAGGTGGCCCGCTGCTGTGAGACCCGGGTGATATCGCCGGTGGCATCCTTGACGCCCACGATGTTTTCTAGACGGGCCAGCGCACCCATGGTCTCGGGGGTCATATCCACCGCCGAGCGGCCGGGGATATTGTAGATAATGACCGGCAGGCCAGCCTCGTTCAAAGCTGTGAAATGCACAGCCAACCCGCGCTGGGTTGGTTTGTTGTAATAGGGCGTAACCACAAGGGCGGCATCTGCCCCCACGGCTTTGGCGTGAGCCACAAAGCGCAGCGCTTCAGATGTGTTGTTTGAGCCGGCACCGGCAACCACGGGCACCCGGCCTGCTGCCGCCTTGACCACAGCTTCAACCACAGACTCGTGCTCAACATGGCTGAGCGTCGGGCTTTCGCCGGATGTGCCCACCGGCACCAGGCCGCTTGAGCCTTCGGATATTTGCCACTCCACCAGATGTTTGAGCGCATCAAAATCCACTGCACCGTTTTTGAACGGCGTGACCAAGGCTGGCATTGAACCTCTGAACATGACACACTCCTGTAGTTATTTTCGTGATACCGCGTAGGCCCAAAACCATAAACGTGGCGGAAACCAGCCGCAAGGTGGAAGAATGCCCAAAATGTGTCTTGCCTCTGCGCCTCTGCATCCTATTGTCCCCTTATGCGGATGTTTTTTCATAGCGCCTTTCGCGCCCTTCCTCTGGTCCTCACTCTGGCTTTAACCTCAACCGCGCCCCTGAGCGCCCAAAGCGCTGACGAGGTGGCGGCCATTTCGGCAGCCCTTGAGAAAATGCGGGCGGGCGACTGGCAGGCGGCCCTTGCGGCGGCTGGCCCGGCACGCTCGATGCCCCGTGATATTATTGAGTGGCACCGCCTGCGCGCCTCTCACGGCACCTTTGCCGAAACCGTGGATTTTCTGGCGCGGCGTGATTATTGGCCGGGACTGAAACTGCTGCGCAGACGCTCCGAGGCTGCTATTCCGGCGGGTGTGAACCCGGCCGATATTCGCGCCTTCTTTACTGTTGAACAGCCGCAAACCGGCCATGGGGCATTGCGGCTGGCCGAGGCTCTGGCCTCTCAAGGTGCAGGCGATCAGGCCAGAGCGCAGGCAGTGCTGGCTTGGTTTACCATGCGCATGAGTGCTGATGAGGAAGATGCCCTGCTAGCGGTTTATGGCTCTCACCTCACCCCTTACCACTGGCCCCGGCTGGACATGTTGCTGTGGCGTGGCGACAGCAATGGCGCGCGCCGTATGTTGCCGCGTGTTGATCAGGCTCATCAGAAGTTGGCTCTGGCCCGGATTGCTCTGCGCGCCGGGGCTGACGGGGTGAATGCGCTGATAGATGCCGTGCCGCAAGCTTTGCAAAATGATCCGGGTCTGGCCTATGAGCGTTTCCTCTGGCGTGCCGGCAAGGGCCGCAATCAAAGCGCCATCGACCTGATTCTGAGCCAAAGCACCAGTGCCAAAACCTTGGGCGAGCCTGCCCGTTGGGGCCATTGGCGCCGGGTGCTGACACGCTGGTCAATGCGCGAGGGCCAGGCGCAGCAGGCCTACCGGCTGGCCGCCAACCACCATATTAAGGCGGGCAGCGACCGCAATGATCTGGAATGGCTCGCGGGCTATATTGCCCTCAGGCAGCTGAATGACCCGGCCACGGCCCTGAGGCATTTTCAGACCTTCAGCGCTGCTGTTGACAAACCCATCAGCCAGGGCCGTGCCGGCTATTGGCTGGGCCGCACCTATGAAGCACTGGGCCAAAGCGCACAGGCACAGGCGGCCTATGCGGCCGGCGCTTTGCATCAGACATCTTTCTACGGCCAACTTGCCGCTGAAAAGGCCGGGATTGCCATGGACCCTGCCCTGACCGGCAATGAGGTTTTCAGCGGTTGGCAGCAAGCGGCTTTCTGGCAGAACAGCAACATGGAAGCGACAAGGCTGTTGCAGGCGGCGGACGAGCTTTATCTTGCCCTACGCTTCAGCCAACATCTGAGCGAGAGCCTGTCGCGTGGTGAAATCGGCCAGATGACCGCTTGGGCAGAAAGTGTGGACGCTGCCTATTTGCAGGTGAAATTGGGAAAATACGTGCTGCACCGTGGTATATTGTTGGTCGGACCTTATTTTGCCCTGTCTGACCTTGGCCCGCCCCGCGCCGGGGTGTCACCGGAAATGGCGCTGGCCATCACAAGGCGCGAAAGCGAGTTCAACCCGATCGTGCAATCGGGCGTTGGCGCGCTTGGCCTGATGCAATTGATGCCGGACACAGCGCGCGATATGACCGATGAGCTGGGTCTGGAGTTTTCCAAAGCCCGGCTGCTGAGCGACCCGGCCTATAACATCCGCCTTGGCAAGGAATATCTGGCCTTTCTTTACGATCAGTTCGGGAAAAATCCGGTACTGATCTCTGTTGCCTACAATGCCGGACCAACACGGGCACGTCGATGGAGCGAGCGCATGGGCCACCCGGGTGCCAGCAATGTTGATGTAATCGACTGGATCGAGCATATCCCGTTCCGCGAAACCCGCAATTACGTCATGCGTGTCACTGAAAGCTTGGCGATCTACCGCGCCCGGTTATCAGGAAAAACCACGCCATTGCGTTTGCTTGAGGAACTGAGGCAGCGGTAAAGCCCGCAATCATTAAGCCATAAAGCAGGTTAGTTACCGGGCGCGCGTTACCGGCCACAAATATTGCCTGTCTGTAAGTCTTGGCATAAGCTCACCGCATGACAACAGCATATTTCAGCCATCCCGCCTGCCTCGCCCATGTCAATCAACCCGGTCACCCAGAGCAGGTGGCGCGCCTGGAACATATAGAGGCGGCTCTGGCAGGGCTTGACGGGCTTGACCGGCGCGAGGCTCCTCTTTGTGGCCCTGATGTGCCCTTGCTGGCGCATTCGCCTGAATATGTGGCAGCGATCAAAGCGACTTCACCCAAGACCGGCTGGGCGCAAATTGATGCCGATACCTCTATGTCACCGGGTTCTCTTGAGGCCGCCTATCGGGCGCTGGGCGCTTGTGTGGCGGGGGTTGATGCGGTGCTGGCAGGCGATGCGGCTAATGCCTTCATCGCCTGCCGGCCCCCTGGGCACCACGCCGAAAAAACGCGTGCCATGGGGTTTTGCCTGTTCTCAAACGTAGCCATCGCCGCCCTGCACGCGCTGGAAAACCGGGGATTGGCCCGCGTTGCAGTTTTGGATTTTGACGTGCATCACGGTAATGGCAGCCAAGATGTGTTGTGGAATGAGGCGCGGGTGCGCTTTGCCTCGTCGCACCAGATGCCGCATTATCCCGGTACGGGGGCTGCAAGTGAGTGCGGCGCACATGACAACATCATCAACGTGCCGCTGAGTGATGGCAGCGGTAGCCATGAGATGCGCGCCGCGTGGGAGGGCCAGATATTGCCCGCAATAGAGGCATTTGAGCCAGAGCTGGTGCTGGTCTCTGCCGGGTTTGACGCTCATGAGCGCGACCCGCTGGCGGGGCTGAACTGGACCACGGAAGATTTCACCTGGCTGAGCCACAAGATTTGCGACCTGGCAGATAAAGTTTGCCAGGGGCGGCTGGTTTCCTCGCTGGAAGGCGGTTATGATCTGACGGCGCTGGCGAGCAGTACGGCGGCGCATGTCAGGGTTTTAATGGAGCGGGGCGCATGAGTGAGAAGCCTGTAGGTGAGATGAGTTTTGAGGAGGCCATGGCCGAGCTGGAGCAGGTTGTTGGCCAGCTTGAGCGCGGCGACGTGGCGCTGGATGCCTCGATCAGCCTGTATGAGCGTGGGGCGGCATTGAAAGCGCGCTGCGAGGAAAAACTGAAAGAAGCCGAGGAAAAGGTTGCAGTCATTACGCTGGATGAAAGTGGTGCGGCCAAGGGCACCACAGCTGTTGAAGGCCTGTGAATGTTTCTGACACGACTGGCTGAAGATGCCCACCTTGTCCGCGCGTCCCTGCATGAGAGGATTGACGGCACTGATACTCTGGCCGAGGCCATGCGCTATGCGGTCAGTGGTGGAAAGGGCCTGCGCGGATTTCTGGTGTTGGAAAGCGCGCGGCTGCATGGGGTGGATGTTGTGCGCGCCCTGCCCGCCGCCGCAGCGATAGAGGCTATTCACGCCTATAGCCTTGTGCATGATGACCTGCCGGCCATGGATGATGATAATCTGCGCCGGGGCCAGCCAACGCTGCATATAAAATGGGATGAGGCCACGGCCATTCTGGCAGGCGATGCCTTGCAGGCACTGGCGTTTGAACTTCTGACAGATGAAAAGCTGAGCGCTGCGCGTGTCGGGCTGATAGGCGCTCTGGCACAGGCTGCCGGGGCCGGGAAAGAAGGGGGGGGCATGGTCGGTGGGCAAATGCAGGACATTGCCGCCGAAAGTGCCGCAACCCCGCTGACACTGGAGCAGATCACTATTCTTCAGGCGGGTAAAACCGGCGCCCTCATCCGCTGGTCTGCCGAGGCCGGCGCGCGCATCGCCGGGGCAGATACGGCAGCGCTTGGCGCCTATGCCCGCGCTCTGGGCCTGGCTTTTCAGATTACCGATGATGTGCTGGACGTAGAGGGCGATGCCGCCAGCACCGGCAAACATGTGGGCAAGGATGCCCCTGCGGGCAAGGCCACCTTCGTTTCACTGATGGGGCTGGATGCCGCCAAAAAGCGAGCCGAGTCGCTTGTTGGGCAGGCCTGTGACGCCCTTTCTCCCTATGGCGAGGGCGCTGATACCTTGCGGCAGGCGGCACATTTTGTTATTTCACGTAAGATGTAATAAGGCTGTATGCAATGTCTGATAAACCCAGCACACCTCTGAATACCCCCCTGACCCCGCTGCTTGACCGTGTGAAATCTCCGGCCGACATGAAAGGCCTGAGCAATGCCGAGCTTGTGCAACTGGCAGGTGAGTTGCGCGCCGAGACCATCAGTGCGGTTTCTGAAACCGGTGGCCACCTTGGTGCCGGGCTGGGGGTGGTTGAGCTGACCGTGGCGCTGCACGCAGTCTTTGACACGCCCCATGACAAGCTGATCTGGGATGTTGGCCACCAGTGCTATCCCCACAAAATTCTCACCGGGCGGCGCGACCGTATCCGCACGCTGCGCCAGAAAGGCGGGCTGGCGGGCTTCACCAAGCGCAGCGAAAGCCCTTATGACCCGTTTGGTGCCGGCCACAGCTCGACCTCGATCAGTGTAGCCCTTGGTCTGGCGGTGGCACGTGACCTTGGCGGTGCGCCCGAGCATGGCATCGGCGACACAATCGCGGTGATTGGTGACGGGGCTATGTCTGCCGGCATGGCCTTTGAGGCCATGAACAACGCCGGTCATCTGCGTCGCCGGATGTTTGTGGTGCTGAATGATAATGACATGTCGATCGCACCACCGGTAGGCGCGCTTTCCTCCTATCTCAGCCGTCTCTATGCGGAGGAGCCATTTCAGGAGCTGAAGGCGGCGGCCAAAGGTGCTGTTAGCCTACTGCCCGGCCCACTTCAGGAGGGCGCGCGGCGCGCCAAGGAGATGGTCAAATCAATGACCGTGGGCGGCACCCTGTTTGAAGAGCTTGGCCTTTCCTATATCGGGCCGATAGATGGCCACGACATGGAGCAACTTCTGGCGGTTCTGCGCACGGTACGGGCGCGCGCCACCGGGCCGATGTTGATCCATGTGATCACCAAAAAGGGTAAAGGCTATCACCCGGCTGAAAGTGCCAATGACCGTGGCCATGCTACAGCCCCCTTTGATATGGTCAGCGGGAAACAAAAAAAGACCCCCTCTAATGCGCCCAGCTATACCTCGGTTTTTGGCCGTGCTTTGGTTGACCTTGCCGCCGCTGACAGCCGCATCTGCGCCGTGACCGCCGCTATGCCAGACGGCACCGGCCTCAATTTGATGGCCGAACGCTACCCCTCGCGCTGCTTTGACGTTGGCATTGCCGAACAGCATGGTGTTACTTTTGCGGCGGCTCTGGCGGCGGGTGGCATGCGGCCATTTTGCGCTATGTATTCGACGTTTTTGCAACGTGGCTATGATCAGGTGGTGCATGATGTGGCCATTCAACGCTTGCCCGTGCGTTTTGCCATAGATCGGGCTGGGCTGGTGGGGGCCGATGGCGCCACCCATGCTGGGGCGTTTGATCTGACTTATTTATGCAACCTGCCGGGCTTTGTAGTCATGGCCCCGGCGGATGAAGCCGAGCTGATGCACATGGTTGCCACCGCTGCCAGCATTGATGACCGCCCGTCGGCTTTTCGGTTTCCGCGCGGCGAGGGGGTTGGCGTCGATCTGCCCGAGGCAGGCGAGGTCCTGGAAATTGGCAAGGGCCGGATTATTCGCAAAGGCCAAAGAGTGGCGCTTCTCAGCCTTGGTACGCGCCTGAACGAGGTTGAGGCGGCGGCAGATAATTTGGCTGCACGTGGCATTACCCTGACCATTGCCGACGCCCGCTTTGCTAAACCTCTGGACCGTGAAATGATTCTCGAACTGGCCCGCGATCATGAGGCTCTGATCACCATTGAGGAAGGCGCGGTAGGCGGCTTTGGCAGCCATGTGGCGCAATTGCTGGCTGATGAGGGCGTGTTTGACAATGGCCTGAAGTTTCGCTCAATGACCTTACCAGACACCTTTATTGATCAGGCCAGCCCCGCCGACATGTACAAAACCGCTGGGCTTTGTGCCGCCCACATCGAAGCGAAGGTGCTGGAAGTAATGGACATTACCCAAATTAGCCGCAGCCGAGCCTAAGCGCATTCGCCGTGAGCCGTAATATAGTACAGACGGTGGCCACATTTACTGCACTTAAGAGGTGGTCCTACTATTTAGACCAGTAAGCAGCCAGTTTAAGATGGATCAGGGT
>CAYNXK010000094.1:0-8216 GCA_964401125.1 uncultured Aliiroseovarius sp. | reverse complement strand
CAGCCATTGAAGGTTTCAGAGGTTTTCCTGATGCTGCTCAAAAATCGCGTTTGCCCGGCCCCAGAGGCCGCTTTCCAGTGTGTTTAGCTTGAGCAGCGAGGGGAGTAGTTGGGCCGCAAAATCCTCACTACTTTCATAGGGCAGCATGGCGGGCAGGTTATCGATAGCCATAATATCAAGAGGCGGGGCATCATGGGCGCGAAATACTGGTTTTGCCCATGTGGTGGCCTTTGTGTAGACAGGAATCGGGTTGTAATCGCTGTCCGGGTCACAAGCCACGTCGCCAATGGCGGTGAGCTTTCGTGAAGCCACAAGGGCTTCGCGCGGCACGAAAACCGGGGTGTCGGGGCGGGCAAAGATGCAGTTGAGAAAAATTTCATGGGCAAGAATTTCCGGGAACGGCCCGCCCGAGGCGGTCTCGTCCATGTCCCATTTGGTGACTGTAACCCCCATGGCCTCGCACAGGTCGGCGGCACCGGTGCCAACCCGGCCAAGGGCACCGATGACAATGACGCGGGGCAGGGTTGTGGGGCTGATTTTGCCAAGATCGCAGGCAAGGTCAGCCAGCAGCGCATCTTTGCCGGGATAGGTGCCAACCGGTGCACAGATGCCGCCGCTTTGTTGTGCCGCCCAGGCCTTCAGGGTCACGGCGGCACCGGCATAGCCTGCCCAATAGCCAAACGCCGCCACCCGGCGGCCAGACTTGTCCACCAGATATTCCAGATCATAAAGCCTGCCCCCGCCGGCCTTGAAACGCGCAAGCAGGGCACGGCCAGAATGTTGCCCCTTGAAGGCGTGGCCAAACATGATGTGGCGGTGCGGTAGGGGAGTTGTCTCATCAGGCAACTCCTTCAGGCCGAAGATAATTGCCTCACGGGGTGCTTCAGGCCAGGAACTTTCCGGGGCAATGGTACAGCCTGCCTCGGCATAACCTTTGATAGCAATGGCGCGGCTGGTGCTTTGCTCAACGGTCACGGTGAAACCTGCCGCAAGTAGGGCGCGCGCACCCTCAGGGGTCAGCCCGACCCGGTCTTCGTTCTGGCGCTGTTCGGCGCGGACCCAGAGATGTGTCATGCAGGTCTCCTAGATGGCGTGGTTTCATAGATCAGACTGCCCTTACCTATCACAGCCCTATCACATCCCGAACGCCCATTCAGCCCCTTCACAATACGGGCACAATACGGGCGACTTAATCCTTATACGGGCGGCTTAATCCTTATTGTTTTTCCAGCTCTGGAGCTTGCGATAGAGCGTTGAAGGGGCCACATTCAGCACCTTGGCGGCGCGGGTAACGCTGTTGCCGTGGGCTGTGATAATCACTTCAATCACCTGACGCTCTATTTCTGCAAGGCTTTGGCCTTTAAAAATATTTGCCAGCATAGCATGCTCATCACCGGCAAAGTGTGCTGCCTTGGAGGTGCCCCCTAACAAGATTTCGTTGGGCAGCATGAGCGTCTCAACCTGCGATGATTTTGCCGTTCTGCTATGCAAAACCACTATGTTTCGGACAACATTTATCAATTGACGCAGGTTTCCGGGCCAGTCATATGCCAAAAGCAGGCGGAGCGCTTCTGGTGAAAAATCGGAAAGACCGCCGCCGGTTTCTTGGCTGAATTCAACCAGTTTTTGGCGAGCAATCTCAATCAGGTCTTCACCACGGTCCCGCAATGGCGGCACTGTAATATGTGTAACACAAAGCCGGTAATAAAGATCACGGCGCAAAATTCCTTTACCAATGGCCTGTTCAGGCTCAAAACTTGTGGCGCTGATCAGGCGAACCCGGGGTAATGTTTCATCACCAATCAGCCGGGTCAGGTGGGCTTGGGCCATAGTTGACAGGTCGCAGATTTCATCCAGAAAAAAGGTTGCTGTGCCAGTGATGGAAAGCAGGGTTTCAGGCAGGGTTTTGGGTGTCAGGGCGGCGCAGTCAATATTATGAAACAACGCCCCGGGGCGTGCTGAGATGCGGTGAATTGCGCGGGCGATGTATGACTTTCCACTTCCGACTTCGCCAGTCAAAAACACCGGAGCCTGGCTGTTAGCGACGGCTATAACGGCTTCATGCAATGTTTTTCCAAGCGGGTGTGCGCCGGCTATGGAGCCTTCATCTGGCATGGCTGTGGCCGGGGGTTTCTGCGTGGTTTTGTGCGTGGGACTAGCCAAAGGCGCTGATGGTGAAAAAGCAGGAGATACCTTGCGTTCTCGCCCTTTATGGCTGATTTTCGGAGTAGTATTGCCCCACCGCAAGATTGCTGCGGCAAGTGTTTTTGTCAGCCGCTCTGCGGTGAATGGCCGAAACAGGAAATCTTGCACACCTATCCGCATTGCCTCGGCGGCTTCGTTCATCTGCTCTCGGCTGGCAATGGCAATAACCTGAAGGCCCGGGGCTTCTGCCAGGCATTTCTGTATGAACGGCAATGTTGAACTGCTCTCGGTCATTACTGGAAGCAACAGGATTTCCGGCTTCATCTTAAGCCACAACATCCGGGCCTGACCAAGGTCGGGCACTTCGGTTATGCGGATATTGAGATGTGAAGCAAGGGCACTTTTCTCAAGTGGCAAGGCCCAATCCGAGGCCAATAGAAGTACGCTTATCACCGGGCCTGCGCCTTTGGCACTTTCCCAATCAGGCTCGTGCCCGCCTGTATTTTCGCTCCACCGTACCAAACCAAACAATCACTCGTTTAAGGTGCTTCGCCTACAATTTGTGCCCCATTAAGATGCGAAACACTTCAGGTCTGCACCACCAGCACCATTTCACCTATAATGCCTTGCGTAGCCTCGGAGTTCTACCGATAGTTTAAATTTTAATTAAATTTTCTAAAAAGTCAGGCGCCGACTTTTCTTCCGGTTATGCGCTGGGCAACCCCAGCGCCTTCAGGGCGGTTTCGATTTCATTCAGGATTGCCGGGTCGTCGATTGTGGCGGGCACTTTATAATCCATCCCGTCAGCAATGGCCGCCATGGTAGCCCGCAGGATTTTGCCAGAGCGGGTTTTGGGCAAGCGCTCAACCACGCAGGCCGTGCGAAAGGTTGCCACCGGGCCGATTTTCTCGCGCACCAGCGTCACGCATTCGGCCACCACATCCGCATGGTCCCGCCCGGCCCCGGCATTCAGGCACAAAAACCCTAGCGGCAACTGGCCCTTGAGAGCGTCTGCTACGCCGATCACCGCACATTCGGCAACGTCAGGGTGGCTGGCCAGCACCTCTTCCATGGCCCCGGTGGAAAGGCGGTGGCCGGCCACGTTGATCACGTCATCAGTGCGGGCCATGATGTATAGGTAGCCGTCTTCGTCCCTGTAGCCCGCATCGCCGGTCTCGTAAAAGCCGGGGAATGTGGCCAGATAGGCGCTGCGAAAGCGGTCTTCGCCCTGCCACAATGTCGGCAGGCAACCCGGTGGTAGCGGTAGTTTGATAGCAATGGCTCCAAGCTCACCCGGCGGCAGCTCATGGCCGGCCTCATCAAGAATGCGCACGTCAAAGCCCGGCATCGGCACTGCCGGAGAGCCAAGCTTGACCGGCAAGCGCCCCAGCCCCAGCGGGTTGGCAGCAATGGCATGGCCGGTTTCGGTTTGCCACCAATGGTCGATCACCGGCACCCTCAATTTGGTTTCAGCCCAGAGGATAGTATCCGGATCAGCGCGCTCCCCCGCCAGATAGACCTGCTTGAGGCAGGATAGGTCGTATTTCTTGACAAATTCACCGCTCGGGTCTTCGCGTTTGACGGCGCGGAAGGCGGTGGGGGCGGTGAAAAAGCTTGTGACATCATGCTCGCTGATCACCCGCCAGAAAGTACCGGCATCGGGGGTGCCCACAGGCTTGCCCTCAAACACAACGCTGGTGTTGCCATGAATGAGCGGCGCGTAGCAAATATAGCTGTGCCCAACCACCCAACCCACATCAGAGGCGGCCCAAAAGACATCGCCGGGGTCAACATTATAGATATTTTTCATGGTCCAGTAGAGTGCCACAAGGTGGCCGCCCGTATGGCGCACCACACCCTTGGGCGCGCCCGTCGTGCCAGAAGTATAGAGAATATAGATCGGATGGTTGCCCGCAACGGGTACACATGCGGCAGGGTCAACCCCGACCTGAAAGCCGTGCCAGTCAAAGTCACGCCCTTCTACAAGGCTTGCAACCTCTTGTTCACGCTGAAAAATAACGCAAAAATCAGGCTTGTGTGCCGCCAGCTCAATAGCCTGATCAAGCAGCGGCTTGTAATGCACCACGCTCCCCGGCTCTATACCGCAGGAGGCAGCTATGATGGCTTTTGGTTTGGCGTCATCAATGCGCATTGCTAACTCGGTCGCCGCAAAACCGCCAAACACCACTGAATGCACAGCCCCAAGGCGCACCACCGCCAGCATGGCCTCAAGGGCTTCGGGCACCATGGGCATGTAGATGATAACGCGGTCGCCCTTCGTGACACCTTTGGCTTTGAGCGCCCCGGCAAGTGCGGCTACACGGGCCTGCAATTCGCGGTAGGTGATCTTTGTCTGAGAGTTGGTAGCCGGGCTGTCATGGATGAGTGCCACCTGGTCGCCCCGGCCATTTTCCACATGGCGGTCAACCGCATTGTAGCAGGCGTTCAGAATCCCATCCGAGAACCACTCATAAAGCGGCGCGGCTTCGTCAAACAACGCCTTGGAGGGCTTCCGATCCCAGCTAATCGCCTCGGCAGCCTGCATCCAGAAAGCCTCGGGATCATCCTGCCAAGCGGAATAAGTATGCTTGTATGACATGGTACACTCTCCCCCGGTTACGCCCTTGTAAGGGCTTGATACCTGCCGAGCAAGGCGCGGGTTTGCACCCTAGCCGTAATGCGCCACCGGGGTTCCGGCAATGGCAGACATATTGAGCAGACCGCGCGCGGTGATGGATGGGGTGACCACATGCGCGCGGTTGCCCATACCCATGAGAATTGGCCCAACTTCTAGCCCTCCTGCCTTCATTTTCAATATGTTACGCACGCCGGAGGCCGCATCTGTATTGGGAAAAACCAGCACGTTTGCCGCCCCCTCAAGCCGTGAATCTGGCAGCAGGCGGGCCCGCATTTCCGGGTCAAGGGCGGCATCCACATGCATTTCGCCCTCATAGGAGAAATCACGTGGCTTATTGTCAAGAATGGCAAGGGCGGCGCGGGCGCGGCGGCCGGTATCGCAGGCCAGATTGCCAAATTGCGAATAGGAACAAATGGCAACTTTCGGCTCAACCCCGAAGCGGCGCACATGGCGCGCAGCGGCACAAACCGTTTCGGCAATTTGCTCAGGGCTTGGCTCCGGGTGGACGTGGGTATCAGCAATGAATAGCGGGCCATCTTGCAAGAGCATCAGGGAAAGCGCGCCAATGGGGTGCAGCTTATCGCTGCCAAGCACCTGGGTCACATAATCGAGATGCCAGAGATACTGCCCGAACGTGCCGCAAATCAGGCTGTCGGCCTCTCCAAGATGCACCATGACAGCGCCAATCGCCGTGGTATTAGTGCGCAAAATCGCCTTGGCAATGTCAGGTGTCACGCCCTTGCGGGCCATGATTTGGTGGTAGGCCTGCCAATAAGTCCGGTAGCGCGGGTCATTCTGCGGGTCTACCAGCTCAAAATCCCGACCCGGCTTCAGGGGCAGCCCGGCACGCTCACAGCGCATGGCAATAACATCGGGTCGGCCA
Organism: uncultured Aliiroseovarius sp.; assembly: GCA_964401125.1. Taxonomy (GTDB): domain Bacteria; phylum Pseudomonadota; class Alphaproteobacteria; order Rhodobacterales; family Rhodobacteraceae; genus JAAEUB01. The sequence continues at coordinate 2,550 of CAYNXK010000094.1, read as the reverse complement.
ATCAGGATTGGCATATCGGTGGTTTCTTCAAGCATGGCGTTGGCGGCGCGCAAAACCCGCTCATCCTCGCCCTCGCTTAGCACAATACGGCGGCTGGTTGTGTCGGCAGCCTCAAAAACCGGCCGCATGATCAGGGCAGACTTGAAGACCGAGCTGTCAAGTTTGGCTTTGTAGGCCTTAAGATCCGGGATCGGTTTTTTTGCGACCTTGGTTTTCATCGCGGCCTTGGCCACCGCGCTGGCAACAACCCCCATCAGGCGTGGATCAAACGGTTTTGGGATCAGGTAATCCACCCCGTAAGTCAGGCTTTCGCCCTTATAGGCGGCGGCGGCCTCGGCCGATGTGGTGGCGCGGGCCAAGCGGGCAATTCCGTCAATACAAGCAAGCTGCATTTCGTCATTTATCTCGGTGGCTTCAACATCGAGCGCGCCGCGAAAGATGAAAGGGAAACACAGTACATTGTTGACTTGATTGGGAAAATCAGACCTCCCAGTGGCGATGATAGCATCGGGCGCAATCTTGCGTACCGCATCTGGCAGGATTTCCGGCATTGGGTTCGCCAGCGCAAAAACAATCGGCTTTGCTGCCATTTGTGCCACCATTTCCGGGGTCAGAACACCGGGGCCGGACAGGCCGAGAAACAGGTCCGCGCCTTCAATGACCTCGCCAAGGCACCGCAGCTCGGTTTTTTGAGCATAAGCCGCTTTCTGCGGTGTGGTTTCGGCCTCACGCCCTTCATAAACCAGCCCGTCAATATCACATAGCCAGACATTTTTACGTTGCACACCAAGCTTCAGAAGCATGTTGAGGCAGGCAATGCCCGCAGCACCACCGCCGGTCGAGACAACCTTGATATCAGCAAATTTCCGGCCGGTAATTTCCAGCGCATTGCTGGCAGCCGCCCCCACAACGATGGCCGTGCCGTGCTGATCATCGTGAAAAACCGGGATATTCATGCGGGCGCGGCAAATTTGTTCAACGATAAAACAATCCGGTGCCTTGATGTCCTCAAGGTTGATGGCGCCAAAGCTCGGCTCCATCGCGCAGATGATTTCAGCCAGTTTTTCAGGGTCGGATTCGTTCAGTTCAATGTCAAAGCAATCAATGTTGGCAAATTTCTTGAACAGAACCGCCTTGCCTTCCATGACTGGCTTGGCCGCCAGCGCACCGATATTTCCAAGCCCCAGAACCGCCGTGCCATTGGTGACAACGCCAACCAGATTTCCGCGAATGGTATAACGGCTGACAGCTTGCGGATTTGCCTTTATTTCAAGGCTGGCCTCAGCCACTCCGGGGGAGTAGGCCAGCGCTAGATCGCGGCCATTCACCATTGGTTTAGTGGCGCGTATTTCCAGTTTTCCAGGCTGCGGATATTCGTGGTAATCCAACGCAGGTCGGTGAGGTTCTCCAGGGGTTCTCATGAGATTCTCCAATATAGTTTAATATTAAACTACTTTATTTGACCGCATCATACCGTAATCTCAGAAGCCTGCCAACAAGGCTTGCAAATTGCGGACTTACTTGCGACTTTGGGGGCAACATATGGGGGAAGTCATGTCACTATTGCAAGCAGCCAAAAATGTCCGTGAAAATGCCTATGTGCCCTATTCAGGTTTCAAGGTCGGGGCGGCGATACGGGCGGCATCGGGTCAAATCTACACGGGATGTAACGTGGAAAATGCCGCGTACCCACAGGGCACCTGCGCCGAGGCCGGCGCGATTGCAGCGATGGTGGCGGCGGGCGAGAGCGTGATTTCTGAAGTGCTGGTGGTGGGTGACGCGCCAACGCCGGTTTCGCCCTGCGGCGGTTGTCGCCAAAAATTGGCCGAGTTCGCGCCGCCCGAAGTGCAGGTTACTCTGTGCAACATGGACGGGGCTGAAGTGGTTACAACCATTGGCTCCCTGCTGCCGCTGGCCTTTGCCAAGGCGCATATGGAGACGAAATAATGGCGCGAGCCTTTCTGATTGTGATGGATTCCGTGGGGATCGGCGGGGCCATTGATGCGGACAGGTTTTTTAACGGAAACCTGTCTGATAAAGATGCCAATACGCTGGGACACATCTTTGATACCTGCGCTGCGGGGGGGGCTGACATAGGACGAAAAGGCCCGCTTGCGCTTCCCAACCTTGATGCGCTGGGCCTGTCGGCTGCTTTGCATCTGGCCAGTGGAGCAGGGAAGGGCGGGGCGCGGCCAACTGGCGCCTGGGGCGTGGCAAATGAGGTTTCCAATGGCAAGGATACCCAGTCGGGCCATTGGGAAATAGCCGGGGTGCCGGTGCCGTTTGACTGGACCTACTTTCCACAGACAGAACCGGCTTTTCCTGCTGTGCTGAGCGAGGCCATTTGTCAGGCTGCCGGTGTTTCGGCGGTGCTGGGCAACAAACATGCTTCAGGCACGGAGATCCTTGATGAGCTGGGCGGCGAGCATATGCGCACGGGCCAACCGATCGTCTACACCTCGGCCGACAGCGTAGTGCAGATCGCTGCCCATGAGGAAGTATTTGGGCTGGAGCGGCTGCTGGATTTGTGCCGTGAGGTAGCCTCAACGG
>CAYNXK010000093.1:0-8267 GCA_964401125.1 uncultured Aliiroseovarius sp. | reverse complement strand
ACACCCATAAAACAGGGCTTTAAAAGTGATAAACTGCTCTGAAACCTCTCTGGGTTCTTGAATATCCATACGCCCTGAAAGGGGTGGTCTCAATGCCCACCCCGGACAATGGCCGCCCCAGACTTAGAAGTGCAGAGAAATATCCCTGTGAGTGGCGCTGCACCGCGCCATGAAAAGACCTTGTTCGCGGGTAAATTCATCCTGCACCCGAAGTCCGAGAGTGCCGCGAATTGCATCAAGGTAGGCCGTGAGCCCCGCACTTAGCGCTGCTGCTGCAGGGTTGCGCCACGCAGCTTGCTCCTCATAGGCAGCTACGGCTCGGGCGTATTCTTCAAGTGCCTCTTCGCGGTCTGGTGTATTACCCCTAAGCGCCCGGCGCGCTTTGCTTAGTGCTTTGGTCACATCATCAGCGCCCTCAACATCACGGAACTCTTTTTCCAGGGTTTCGACCAACAGGAATGCCTCACCTTCAGGAAGGGTTTCAATGCTGGTGCGCAATTCGCCAAGCGGCGCTCCAAGTGCTTCAAATGAACCGTTATCATTCAGCACCGCAAGCACCTCCGCCGGGCCAGTATAAGCTGTATCAGCATTACGGCGGTAAGACTTTTGGGCCTGATCTTCTGTAGCGACCAGCTGCGAGAAGTTGCTATAAACCCCCTCCCAGCTTCCCGGAATTGTATCCCTGAGGCGGTTGATTTCAGCCTCAAGTACGGCGGCTTCATGCTCCAATGCCGCGCGCGCTTCTGTTGCTGCGGGGTCACGCATACGGCTTATCCGAGTTGACATCTCTCTAAGCAGCGCCTCGGCATCCCGGATATCTTTTTCAATACGGCGAACCACCTGTAGTTGTGGGCGGTATTCATCTGCCGATGCAGCAATTGCAGCCTTGGCGGTAAATATGTCGTCCAGCCCGGATATGGCAGCAGAGGCGTTTGCAAAGCTTGTCTGTATGTTACCGGCCAGATCAGCGGGCAATACCGACAGGTCCAGAGCACTTGCCGCCGTTATGGCATCTTGCGTTGCCGTGCTGCTTGCCAGCTGACCAACTACATATTTTTCAACACAATGCTGTAGCCTCGGGTTGCGTGGCGGTGGCGAGGTTTCTGATAAAAAGCTGGCCCGGCTGGGCAGGTAATTTACCAGTGGCGGGTAAAACCCGACAATGCCCAATGCCAGCAATTGCAGCCCAATGAACGGGATCACGCCTTTGTATATCTGCATGGTTTTCACCACCGCAGGTGCAACCCCGCGCAGATAGAACAATGCAAAGCCAAATGGTGGCGTCAGGAAGCTGGTTTGGATATTCAGCCCGATCATCACCCCAAGCCAGACAGCCGTGATGTTTGCACTGGGGTCAGCCAGCAGAATCGGGGCAACGATTGGCACCACGACCACGGCGATTTCGATGAAATCAAGGAAGAAACCGAGGATGAAGATCACCAGCATAACCATGATGAACTGGGTCCAGAACCCGCCCGGCAGGGAGCCCAGAAAATCGCGCACAAGATCTTCACCGCCAAAGGCGCGGAAGGCGGCTGTCAGCATCGCGGCGCCAAGCAGGATAATAAAAACCAACGCCGTGGTTTTTGCCGTGCCCAGCATTACGCCGTTCAGGGTTTCCTCAATTCTGAATACCCGCCAGCCACTCCAGACCAATGCGACCAACAACATGGCCGCACCAACCAGACCAATGCGAATACCCATGACATCATGCGGCGTGTTGGTGGCTTTCAAGTTCATCTCATAATTTGCCAAGGCAAATACCAGCACGGCCAGAGCGAGGGCGGCCAGAATCGCCGGGTAATAGGTGGTTTTCCCCTTTTTTGGCAGGCGATACCCGGCCATGATCAATGCCCCGGCGGCGCCAATGGCCCCGGCTTGGTTGACCGTGGCAACACCGAAAAGAATCGAGCCAAGCACCATGAAAATCAGTCCGAGTGGCGGCACCAGTGTTAAAGCCACCTGACGCCAGAACTTTGCATTAAAGTTGTTACTGTCGCCAACAGCCGGAGCTGCACTGGGCTTGAACCAAGCGTAAATCAAGATGTAGAGCATATAGAGACCAACCAGCACCATGCCGGGCACAAAGGCCCCCATGAACATCTCGCCAGCCGAGGTTGAGGCTACATCAAAGGCCGATGGCATGGACAGCTCGCCGGTAGCCTCAGTATACAGGGCTTTGCGCGCGGTGCTGGCTTGGTTAGTGGCGCTAGATAACTGGTCAGCCAGAATAATCAGCACAATTGAGGGCGGAATGATCTGCCCCAGCGTACCGGATGCGGCAATCGTGCCTGAAGCCAGTGAGGGCGAATAATTATTGCGTAGCATGGCCGGCAGGCTGATCAGCCCCATGGCCACCACCGTTGCGCCGACAATACCGGTTGTTGCCGCCAAAAGCGCGCCAACAAAGACCACGGAGATACCCAGACCACCGGGCACCGGGCCGAACAATTGCGCCATGGTCACCAACAGATCTTCGGCTATTTTTGAGCGTTGCAGCATGATGCCCATGAAAATGAACAGCGGAATGGCTATGAGCGTATCTCGCTCGACCTCCCAATAGATGCCCCTCAGGTTGGTCACCCCGGCACTCAGCCATTGATCCGGACCCCCTGAATGGAAAAAGGTATCGGTTGAGCCAGTGAACATATAGCCCAAACCAGCGGCAAGACCGATGGTTATAATAGAGGCCCCGGGCAGGGCGAAAGCCACCGGGTAGCCAGAGCCAAGCGCGATGGCCATGAGCAAAACGAGTAATGCGAGAAAATAAAATTCCATGTCTTTGATCCTGCTCTAATGTGCAACTGATACGGATTCTCGCTTGCCAGGTTCACCCCGGAAATCAGCAACGGCTTCAAGAAAAAAGGCCATGAACTGAACCAGCATGGTTGCCGCATAGATACCTATGAACGCCGCCATTTGATATTTGACAAACATCCCGGCACTGCCGGTCTGGGTGATCTCAAAGTTCAGCACCGGCGCGTTGATGATGGATTGTTTGCCGTCAAAACCGATCCATAAAATAACCCATACGGTTGTGACCCCAAAGAAAATCGTGCCGGCGGCATTCACAAATCCGCGGGTACGGCTCTTGAAGCCGGCATATAAAACATCAACCCGCACATGCCCGTCAGAAAATAATGTATAGGCACTGGCGAACAGAAAAAGAGCTGCATACCAGTAACGCACAAGGTCGCTCATCAATGCTTGTTCATAAGAAAACACAAAGCGCGAGATCACAATCAACAGCTCAGCTGCGATGATCATCAGCGCCAGCCACAAAAAGCCCAGCGTGCGGGTAAAGGCGGCAATCACGAAGCCAGCGGCAATCAGCGGCAAATGAATGCGGGTGCCAACAAATGCGGACAGGTTCATGGACCTTACCATTTCTTCACCCATGAACAGGGAAAAAACATTTTCGACCCGCATAATGGCGATGGTGGCATCAGTTATGCCCACCAGAAACACGACCCAAAAGCAGGCCCGGATGATATAAACGTTGAAATTGTGAATGCGCATGGCATCGCGCCGCAGCGCGGTGGCCGGAGAGCGCAAGACAAGCGAAATGGCTAGAGTAATAGCTATGACATAGATACCAAAGGTCACACCAGCCTTGGTGCCGCCGCCTGAAAACACTGTGCTGGCATTGGGAAAATCAAAACCCACGATCAATACGTTATTAATCAGAAATGCGGCCAGGAAGGCCAGCATGCTCCAGCTAAATGACCGAACTAGGAGTGCAGGCTTACCCTGCGCAATCAATTCATCCATCTGTATCTCTTGGGTCATCTTACTCCCCCGTTTATCGCCTCTGAAACCTTCTCCATGCGCTTTCAGTTGGCGTGGTAAAAAGCAGGCAAAAAAGCGGGGCTCGCGAAAGCCCCGCCTGGTTTCATCTTAAAGTCAACTTCAACCGATACCCAAAACCCGGTTGCGCTGATTCACGAAAGTGCCTTCAAACTGCGCCATCATGGAGCCGGTTTCACGCAAGCTTGTTTGAAACGAATCATCAATCCTGGCGGCCAGATCGGAATGTGCCCTTGTCTCTTCAAACACTTCTGCTGAAGCGACGCCAAACGCATCCCATACATCATCATTGAATGAGCGTACCTGAACGCCGTGGTCAACAATTAGCTTGTTCAGAAACTCGCCATTTCTGGCGATGTTTTCTTCGTGGGACGCTGCGTGTTCTTCGTTACAGGCAGCTTCGATCACAGCTCTTTCAAAATCCGTGAGGCCATTATAGAACTCAAGGTTCATGCCAAAGGACAAGCCGCCACCTGGCTCATGCATACCGCCGGTATAATAATACTTGGCAGCTTCATAGAACTTCATGAAGTAGTCATTATAAGGACCAACCCACTCAGTTGCATCAATCGCGCCCGATACAAGGTTTTCAAATATCTGGCTACCGGGGACCGACACGGTCGAGGCACCCAGCTTGGACAAAACCTGGCCACCAAGGCCGGGAATGCGCATTTTCAAGCCCTTGAAATCCTCGGGTGATTCGATTTCCTTGTTGAACCAGCCACCGGCCTGAGTGCCGGTTGAGCCAACGGCCAAAGCCTTCAGGCCAAAGCTGCCTGCCAGCTCATCCCACAATTTCTGACCTTCGCCAAACTTGATCCAGGCGTTCCATTGCGGTGTCGTCATGCCAAACGGCACGGCAGTAAAATAGGCATAGCCCGGATGCTTGCCGATCCAGTAATAATCAGCAGAGCTATAGGCCTGAGAATTGCCCGATGCCACTTCATCAAACACGTCAAAACCGCCGACCCGTTCGCCAGCCGCGAAATATTCAACTTTGATGGCCCCGTCCGAAAGCTGTTCAATCCGCGCAGCCTGACGTTGAGCCGAAATACCGAGGCCCGGAAAATCCCGCGGCCAGCTTGACACGATGGTCATTGTCTTGGGGTTGTTTGCAGCAATGGCCGGGCTTGCCAGCGCGGCACCAGTAGCACCAAGGGCGGCACCCGTTAAAAACTTGCGTCGTTCCATCAAAATCATCTCCTCCAGATTTAGATTAGTGAGTTTAGGTTGCACATTGTCTTTAGATTGTGACCAAGCAGTCAGCCACGTTCCGAACGCATTAGTACGAATATAGCCGAGAAATACAAACACAAATTATTATGTGTGTAATATTGCATCTCAGACAAGAGCTACAGACAGATCACAGCGCTTTTATTAGCAGATTCGCCTCTGGCTTTTTGGTATAGCGCACGGGAGTGAATTTTGATTGCAAAATTCATGAAGCATGCGCGCGCGTTCAATACCTTATAGCCTGACATCAGAATCAAAATTAAGTCATCAGGCTATAGCTAAAGTCGCAAACTGGTGGTGTCAGGTTAACCGGGGTTAGCCGTCGCCATTCGCGCTGCACGGCGCGGGGCGGCACAAGCGGCCCCGCGCCTGATTTCAACCGAACCGGTAAGGTGGCCCGGCTTTGACCATGGTTTCATTGTAGCGCTTGAAAATATCAACCACTCTGCGTTTGGTCTCTGATTCCGCAGCAACTTCTTCCCAGAACTCCATGGCGGCGGCTTCAACAGCCTGCCATTCGTCATCGGGAATGGTTGTCAGCTCCATTTTCGGGCCATTGACCCTCAAGTCAGCCTCGCCACCCCAATACCACCACTGACGGTAGTAATGTGACTGGTCACAGCAGAGCCGGAACAGGGTTTGCAAATCTTCCGGCAATTCGTTCCAGCGGTCCATATTGGCAAAGAAGCTGCCGGCCCAAGCACCTGAAATATTGTTGGTCAGGAAGTAGTTGGTCACATCTGCCCAGCCAACCGTATAAACCTCGGTTATGCCCGACCAGGCAATACCATCCAGCTCGCCGGTTTGCATGGCAACTTCAATGTCTTCCCAGGGCAGGGTTACCGGCACCACACCAAACTGGCTCAGAAAGCGGCCCGCGGTGGGGAAGGTGAAAACCCGCTTGCCCTTGAGGTCTTCAAGGCTGCGGATCGGGTCCTTGGTGGCAAAGTGGCAGGGATCCCAGGCCCCGGCGCTGATATGCTTGACGCCAACCTTGGAATATTCCTCATCCCATATTTCGTTCAGACCATATTGGTTGAACAACACCGGCACATCGAGGCTGAAGCGCGAGGCGAACGGGAAGTAGCCGCCAAAAACCGTGACTTCGGTGGGCGAGGCCATACTATCATCATCTGACTGCACCGCGTCAATTGTACCCTTCTGCATGGCACGAAACAGCTCGCCCGTAGGCACAAGCTGGTCGGCAAAGAACAGCTCGATCTGCATCCGGTCTCCGGCAATTTTGTTGAACATTTCAATAGCCGGGGTAATCACATGTGCCGCCAGAGCTGGCCCCGCATAGGTTTGCATGCGCCAGCGAATTGTCGATTGAGCAAGCGCCGGTGTGGCCAATGCTGCGACGGGCGCGATTGCCGCCCCTTTGATGAACTTACGTCTTGTGGTCATGACTTTCTCCTTAGTTGGCTTTTCGGCCGTTGTGCTACGCACCTCCTTCACGCTCCTGTTTCGGAGTTCTCGTTATAATCCATAGACATAGTGGGGCAACCAAAGGGCTATGCCCGGAAAAACCATGATCAAGACCAAGGCCAGCACCATCACCAAAATAAAGGGCAATATTGACCCGTAAATATCTTTCAACGTGATTTCAGGCGGTGCCATGGCGCGCATTAAAAACAGGTTATAGCCAAAGGGCGGCGTCATATAGGCGATCTGGGTCGTTATGGTGTAAAGGATGCCATACCAGATCAGATCAAAGCCAAGTGCCGCCACCAGCGGCACATAAAGCGGTGCCACGATTACCAGCATCGCAGTGTCATCCAAAAACGTGCCCATGACCAGAAATGACAATTGCATCAGGATCAGGATAGTCCAGGGCGAAAGGCCCAACTGCTGGGTAAACAGATTGTCGATGGCACTGACCGCCCCCAGCCCGTCAAACACCGCGCCAAAACCAAGGGCGGCCAGAATGATCCACATGAACATGCAGGAAATAGCCAGTGTCATCCGCACCGAGGTTTCAAGAACCTTGCGCGTCATGCGGCCCTTGAGAACTGCGGCGGCAAAGGCTGTCATTGCCCCCACTGCCGAGCTTTCAACCAGCGAGGTCCAGCCATTGACAAACGGCACCATCATGGTGGCAAAAATGACGAGGGGCAGCAGGCCGGAAAACAGCAGGCGGTTTTTCTCTTTCAGGAACACGTCGTGGAAAAACAGAGGTTGTTTTCTGAACAGAAAGGCCAGCGCGCCCAAGCCTATACCGGCAATTGCCGCATTGTTCGTGCTGATTATCTCGCCCAGCCACAGCCCCGGCAGCCCGATCAACGCCGCAAGCACAAAGAAATTCAGGCGCAGGGGATGCTCGGACGTATTGTTGTATTCCAGAAGATCCTCTTTTTTCATCGCCGGGCCGAGTTCCGGGTTAATACGGCAGCGGATCACAATATAAATGATGAACATGGCCGCCATCATCAGGCCCGGCACAACCCCTGCCAGCCAAAGTTGGCCAACCGGCTGGCGGGCAATCATCGCATAAAGCACCAGCACCACCGAGGGCGGCACCAATATGCCCAGAGATGACCCGGCCTGTATCACCCCGGTAACCATGCGTTTATCATAGCCACGGCGCAGCAGCTCTGGCAACGCGATGGTGGCACCAATTGCCATGCCGGCCACGGAAAGCCCGTTCATGGCCGAAACCAATACCATCAGCCCGATTGTGCCAATGGCAAGCCCGCCGTTTAGCGGCCCCATCCAGACATGAAACATTTTGTAAAGATCATCGGCAATTTTGCTTTCCGACAGGATATAGCCCATGAAAATGAACATCGGTAGCGTCAGCAAGGGGAACCACTTCATCAGCTTCATGGCTGAGGTGAACGGAATGTCCGAGCCGCCTGTCCCCCAAAGTGTCATGGCTGCGATGGCCGCAACCGCACCAATGGCACCAAACACCCGCTGGCCGGTCATCATCAGCAGCATCATCAGCGAAAACATGAGAATGGCGATCATTTCCTGGGACATCAGAGGTCAAACCCCTTGATTTTCGAGATGTCCTTGAACAGCTCAGAAATGGCTTGCAGCAACATCAGGAAGAACCCGAAGATCATCACGGTTTTTATTGGCCAGAGAAACGGCCGCCACGCTGTTGGGCTGCGTTCAAGATGGCCCAGCATTTCCCCAGCTCCGGCAAACCCGCCGGTTAAAAATGCCACGAGCAGGTCTTTGAAAAACACCAGCGCTTCCGAGCCAAAATAACCTAGCGAGTA
>CAYNXK010000092.1:1230-8291 GCA_964401125.1 uncultured Aliiroseovarius sp. | reverse complement strand
TTCAGCGCCTGCCGTTGCTTCGCCTGATGCCAGAACGGCACTTCCCATGGAAAGTGCCAATGCCCCTGCAGATAGCCCTGAAACTGCGGCCAGCCGTACTTTTCCTGTCAATGAATACATATTCACCCTCTTAACTTGCTAAATTTTTGGGTGGGTCGAGTGAACGGCAGCTCGTATTATTGCAGCCAGGACAAATGCCTTCCTGTACTCTGCCATATGGTAAATAAACCGTGAATTTCAAGAAGTGACGGTGCGTAAACATTTTTGGGTGCGCCCCAGAGATTTCAGGCCTCCGGCGGGAGTATTTTCACCAAGATGAAGTCAAGTAATGGACCCGGGCGGGGGCTTGGGTTATCAGCGCTTTGTAGATAAAGGAGTACGCCCATGTCTGGCCATGCTGCCCCCATTCCCATGACCTCGCGCCAGAGTGGCCCGCTGAAAGGTGTGGCTGAGGTGCCGGGGGACAAGTCGATTTCGCACCGGGCTTTGATCTTGGGTGCGCTGAGCGTGGGTGAGACGCGGATAACCGGCTTGCTTGAGGGTGAGGATGTTCTGGCGACGGCCGCTGCCATGCGCGCCTTTGGGGCCGAAGTGGTGCATTTGGGGCCGGGTGAGTGGCGGGTTCACGGAGTTGGCGTTGGTGGGTTTGCCGAGCCTGAAGGTGTGATTGATTGCGGTAATGCCGGCACCGGGGTGCGTCTGATCATGGGAGCGATGGCCACCACCGGGATTACGGCGACATTCACCGGGGACGCCAGCCTGCGCAGCCGCCCGATGGCGCGGGTGACGCAGCCGCTTGGGCTGTTTGGCACGCGGTCTTACGGGCGCGGAGGCGGGCGTTTGCCGCTGACATTGGTAGGTGCCGCAGACCCGCTGCCGGTGCGGTATACTTTGCCAATGCCCTCTGCACAGGTAAAATCTGCGGTGCTACTGGCGGGCTTGAACGCGCCGGGCCAGACAATAGTAATCGAGGCCGAGGCCACCCGCGACCATACGGAGCGCATGCTGGCGGGGTTTGGCGCTGAGATCAGCGTTGAGGAAACCGACGAGGGCCGGGTGATTACCCTGACGGGCCAGCCCGAGTTGCGCCCGCAAGCCATTATCGTGCCGCGAGACCCAAGCTCGGCGGCTTTTCCGGTCTGTGCGGCTTTGAGTGTTGAAGGCTCGGATGTTCTGGTGCCAAATATCAGCCTGAACCCGACCCGGGCCGGGCTGTTCACCACTTTGTCCGAGATGGGCGCTGACCTGACATTTGAAAACGTGCGCAAGGCGGGTGGCGAGCCGGTGGCAGATTTGCGGGCGCGTTTTTCGCCGGATATGCAAGGGGTCGAAGTGCCACCGGAGCGGGCGGCCAGCATGATTGACGAATATCCCATTCTTGCGGTGGTGGCCGCCAATGCTCAGGGGGCTACAATCATGCGCGGGGTGCGCGAGTTGCGCCTGAAGGAAAGCGACCGGATTGATGCCATGGCGCGCGGGCTTGCTGCCAACGGGGTAGAGGTGGAAGAGGGCGAGGATTGGTGGATCATCCACGGCAAGGGGCCGGGCAGTGTTCTGGGCGGTGGCTTATGCGAGGCCCGGTTGGACCACCGCATTGCCATGAGCTTTCTGGTTCTGGGCATGGCGGCAGGCAAGCCGGTGCGGATAGATGATGGTGCCCCGGTGGCGACCTCGTTTCCTACATTCGAGCCGTTGATGGCCGCACTTGGGGCACAGATTTTGCGTCCGAACCGATGAAATTTACCATAGCCATTGACGGCCCGGCGGCGGCGGGCAAGGGCACGGTCTCAAAGGCCGTGGCGGCACATTTTGGCTTTGCCCATCTGGATACCGGGCTGTTGTACCGCGCAGTTGGGGCCAGGGTGCTGGCCGGGGCCGATGCTGCTGAGGCGGCGCGCAACCTGACAGCGGATGACCTGACCGGAAACCTGCGCAGCCCTGAAGTGGCGCAGGCGGCTAGCCGTGTTGCGGTAAACCCGGATGTGCGCGCGGCTCTTGTGGGCTTTCAGCGCGATTTTGCTGCCCGTAAAGGCGGTGCGGTGTTGGATGGGCGTGATATTGGCACGGTGATCTGCCCCGGCGCAGAGGTGAAACTTTTTATTACCGCCAGCGCCGAACTGCGGGCCGAAAGGCGGTTTCTGGAGCTGGAAGCAAAGGGGTTTGGTGTCAGCCGCGAAGATGTGCTGGCCGATGTGATGGCGCGCGACAAGCGCGACCAGGAACGCGCCGAAGCGCCGCTGAAGCCGGCCGGGGATGCAGTGTTTATTGACACGTCAAACATGAGTATCGAGGCTGCCGTTCAGGCTGCTATCAGCATCGTGGAGGCAGCGCTGCGGTAAGTAGCCAGGCCGGAATGCGCCCCCATATTTTCATTCCCTCTTGCCTCTGGGCTGCAGGCTGGCTATACGCGCCCCTGTCGACAAGGCGGTCAACGTCTGAAAACATGAACGAGCGAGCAGGGTCGGGAAAATCCGGCCCTCTTTGTGTTTTGCTGGCGCCTGTCGGCCAAATGAAACCTGAAAGACCCGTGGAGACAACCGCGTGGCCCGCATAAACTGAAAAAGGAATGAAACCGCTTATGAGCGCTACCACATCAATGGAGGAATTCGAAGCCCTCCTGAACGAAAGCTTCGAAATGGACACGCCGGCTGAAGGCTCGGTTGTCAAAGGCAAAGTCATCGCCATCGAGGCCGGACAAGCCATCATCGACGTCGGCTATAAAATGGAAGGCCGCGTTGAACTCAAAGAATTTGCAGAGCCAGGCGAAGCCCCCAAAGTTGAAGTGGGTGATGAGGTCGAGGTCTTTCTGCGCCAGGTTGAAAACTCCCGTGGCGAGGCTGTTATCAGCCGCGAAATGGCCCGGCGTGAAGAAGCCTGGGACCGGCTGGAAAAAGCCTATGCCGATGAAGGCCGCGTTGAAGGAGCCATATTCGGCCGTGTCAAAGGCGGCTTTACCGTTGATCTTGGCGGCGCCGTGGCCTTCTTGCCCGGCTCACAGGTTGACGTGCGCCCGGTGCGCGATGCCGGCCCGTTGATGGGTCTGAAGCAGCCGTTCCAAATTCTGAAAATGGATCGCCGTCGTGGTAATATCGTGGTTTCGCGCCGCGCTATTCTGGAAGAAAGCCGTGCCGAGCAGCGTGCCGAGGTTATTGCCAACCTGACCGAAGGCCAGACCATCGAAGGTGTGGTGAAAAACATCACCGAATACGGTGCTTTTGTGGATCTTGGCGGCGTTGACGGCCTGCTGCACGTTACCGACATGGCTTGGCGCCGGGTCAATCACCCGTCGGAAATATTGTCGATCGGTGAAACCATCAACGTGCAGGTCATCAAGATCAACAAGGAAACCCACCGTATCAGCCTTGGCCTGAAACAGCTTCAGGATGACCCGTGGGATCTGGTTGCCGGCAAATATGTACTCGAATCCGTGCATAAGGGCCGTGTTACCAATATAACCGATTACGGTGCGTTTGTAGAACTTGAGCCGGGTGTTGAAGGCCTCGTTCACGTCTCTGAAATGTCCTGGACCAAGAAAAACGTACATCCCGGCAAGATCGTCTCGACCAGCCAGGAAGTCGAGGTCATGGTGCTGGAAATCGACGGTGCCAAACGCCGCGTTTCATTGGGCCTGAAGCAGACCATGGGCAATCCGTGGGAAGTTTTCGCCGAAAGCCACCCGGAAGGCACCGAAGTCGAGGGCGAGGTCAAGAACATCACCGAATTCGGCCTGTTCATTGGTCTCGAGGGCGATATCGACGGCATGGTTCACCTCTCGGACATCAGCTGGGACCAGCGTGGCGAAGAAGCCATTCAGGATTTCCACAAAGGTGATGTGGTACAGGCTGTTGTCTCAGATGTGGATGTCGAGAAAGAACGTATCTCGCTTTCGATCAAAGCCTTGGGAGGCGATAAGTTTTCTGAAGCAGTGGGCGGCGTGAAGCGTGGCTCGATCATCACTGTTGCGGTCACCTCGATCGAAGATGGTGGCGTTGAGGTCGAATATGAAGGTATGAAAGCCTTCATTCGCCGCTCTGACCTTAGCCGTGATCGGGCCGAGCAACGCCCCGAGCGTTTCCAGGTTGGTGACAAGGTTGACGTGCGTGTGACCAATGTTGACGCTAAATCGCGCCGCCTTGGTCTGTCGATCAAAGCCCGCGAAATTGCCGAAGAGAAGGAAGCCGTAGCGCAATACGGCTCGTCCGATAGCGGGGCCTCACTGGGTGACATTCTGGGTGCGGCACTGAAAAGCGGCGACTGATCCTATAGCTGAATTCAGCTTTTTCACGGCCCCGCCACATCAGGCGGGGCCGTTTTTTTTGACTTTTCGAATCATAGGCGGTTGTTGCAAATGCAACGCCAATACGCCAACTTCCCGTCTCGCAGCCCTCAGCATGCAAGTTTTTGAAAAAAAACACTGACTTAGACGGGTTTTTGATGAACTTTCTGCCTGTGCCTTATTTCTCACGCGCTGAATTGCCCCTATAGTCGCTAAGAAATGCGTCGCTAAAATGCGCATTCAATTATTTTTTGGGGGGACTGAAATGATCCGGTCAGAACTGGTCCAGATAATCGCGGATGAAAATCCGCATCTCTATCAACGCGACGTTGAACGCATCGTCAGTACCGTGTTTGAGCAAATCACCGAAGCAATGGCGCGTGGTGATAGGGTCGAGCTGCGCGGTTTTGGCGCATTTTCCGTGAAGAAACGCGATGCCAGAATTGGCCGCAACCCGCGAACCGGAGAATCAGTGCAGGTCGCGGAAAAGCACGTGCCGTTTTTCAAGACTGGCAAAGCACTCAGGGACCGGCTGAACGGCAGGTAAGGGGCATTCATGCATTATATCCGCTACGCCTTCCTTGCCGCCATTGCCGTCGTTCTCATAAGTGTGGCTTTGGCCAATCGGGGGGCGGTTACCCTGCACTTGCTGCCTGAAGGCCTGTCCGGGTTTCTTGGCTATTCCTGGCAGGTAACTCTGCCGCTGTTCATTGTTATTTTTGGCGGTATCATTGCGGGTATTCTGATCGGCTTTGTCTGGGAATGGCTGCGCGAGCACCGCCAGCGTGTCGAGGCGGCAAAAGCTGTGCGCGAGCGTGACCGGCTGGCACGTGAAGTGGACCGGCTGAAAGGTCCGACCAGCAAAAAAAGTGATGACGTTCTGGCGTTGCTGGAATAAGCGGCAGCCATGACATCCCGGATTAATGTCAAGATTTGCGGGCTGACAGAGGCAGAGCATGTGGCCGCTGCGGTTGAGGCCGGCGCGCGCTATCTGGGCTTTGTTTTCTTCGCAAAGTCACCGCGCAATATTACCGTCAAAGCTGCCGCCTCTCTGGTGCAGATGGTGCCCCCTGCTGTGGCCAAGGTGGCGCTGGTGGTGAATGCTGATAATGCCATGCTTGATGCGCTCTGTGCAGAGGTTCCGCTTGATTTTCTGCAACTCCACGGAGATGAATCACCCACCCGCGTGGCCGCAATCAGGGCACGGTACGGGGTGCCGGTGATGAAGGCCGTTGGTATTGCCGACGCAAGTGACCTGTCGGGGTTAGAGGCCTACAGTAAGGTTTCTGACCAGCTTTTGATTGATGCAAAACCTGTAAAAAACGCCGACATGCCTGGTGGTAATGGCCTTGCTTTCGACTGGCCGCTGATTGCCGGGCGCGAGTGGCCAATACCATGGATGCTGGCCGGTGGCCTGACCCCTGAGAATGTCGTCGAGGCCATCCGCTTGACCGGGGCACGGCAGGTTGATGTGTCCAGTGGCGTTGAAGCTGCGCCGGGGACGAAAGATGCAAACCTCATCCGGGCCTTCATTAAGGCCGCCCAATTCGGTGCTCCTTCATCTTGATGAAAACACTCCGGGGAGCGCGTCACACCAGAGGTGTGCAATTGGCCCTTCGCTCCTGCCTTGTCCAGCCCGGCGCAAGCGGCTAAACGGGTCACAAAACCTGTGAGGCCCATATGACCGATGATCTTTTCAACTCCTTCATGAACGGCCCCGATGAAAAAGGCCGCTTTGGCATTTTTGGCGGGCGCTTTGTTTCAGAAACCCTGATGCCACTGATTCTGTCGCTTGAGGCAGAATATGAGCGCGCCAAGACCGATACAGGTTTTTGGGCGCAGATGGATGATCTTTGGGAACATTACGTGGGGCGCCCATCGCCTTTATACTTTGCCGAGGGGCTGACGCGCCACCTTGGAGGTGCCAAAATATACCTCAAACGTGACGAACTGAACCACACGGGCGCGCACAAAATCAACAATGTTCTGGGCCAGATTCTGCTGGCCCGCCGTATGGGGAAAACCCGCATTATTGCTGAAACCGGCGCTGGCCAGCATGGGGTGGCAACCGCCACGGTTTGCGCCAAGTTTGGCCTGAAATGTATCGTCTATATGGGGGCGCATGATGTAGAACGTCAGGCCCCGAACGTATTCCGCATGCGCCTGCTGGGGGCTGAGGTGATTCCTGTCACCTCAGGGCGTGGCACACTTAAGGATGCCATGAATGACGCCCTGCGTGATTGGGTTACCAATGTTGCGGATACGTTTTATTGTATCGGCACAGTGGCCGGCCCGCACCCCTATCCGGCAATGGTGCGTGATTTTCAGTCCATTATCGGTAAGGAGACCAAGGTGCAGATGCAGAAGGCCGAGGGCCGCCTGCCAGACATCTTGATTGCGGCGATCGGTGGTGGCTCAAACGCCATGGGCTTGTTTTACCCATTTCTTGACGATAAAAATGTACGCCTTATCGGGGTTGAGGCCGGGGGCAAGGGCGTGGACATGAAGATGGAACATTGCGCCAGCCTGACAGGTGGCCGGCCTGGTGTGCTGCACGGCAACCGCACGTATCTTTTGCAGGATGATGATGGGCAAATTCTTGAGGGCCATTCAATTTCGGCCGGGCTGGACTACCCCGGTATCGGCCCTGAACATTCCTGGCTGCACGAAATCGGCCGCGCTGAATATGTGGCCATAACGGATAAAGAAGCGCTGGAGGCATTTCAGCTTTCCTGTTCGACCGAAGGCATTATTCCGGCTCTGGAGCCGTCACATGCACTGGCGC
>CAYNXK010000092.1:0-1213 GCA_964401125.1 uncultured Aliiroseovarius sp. | reverse complement strand
CCTGATCTGCCCGCTGACCACCTGATTTGCATGAATATGTGCGGCCGCGGCGATAAAGATATATTCACCGTTGCCAAACATTTGGGTTTTGACATGATGCAGAGTTCATAAGTTAAGCCATTGTTAAATTGCCGTAAACTTTGGTTTATTGGCATCTGAATAAGGTTTAGAAATGGCGGAATAAACCTTGGTTCAATGGGCCGCGGTGATTTTTTGGCCTAGGTTTCATTTGTCAGCCAGACGCATCTGGCCTTAACAAAGGGAAATCTAAAATGAAAATCCGCAACCTACTTGCCGCTTCGGTCACAGCGGCCCTCATGTCAACAACTTCTCTGATGGCCGCTGGCTCTGTCGTTGATGGGATTGTCTCTAACCTTGCCGGGATGGGCTTTACACATATCGAAATCACCAAAACTGGCAGTGAAATTGAGGTGGAAGCCTATGGTGCCAATGGCAGTATTGAGCGGGTTTACTCCCTGCTTGGAATTCTCCGTGAAGAAGAAGTTGAAGCCGAGGGCGGCTGGATAGACCGGATTTTTGATGCAAACGGCAATCTGATCTCAGAAGAATTCGACCAGGATGATGACGATGACGATGACGATGACGATGACGATGATGACGACTATGAAGAAGACTATGACGACGAATATGAGGATTATTATGAAGATGATGACGATGATGACGATGGCGATGACGATGATGAGGATGATGATGAGGATGATGATGATGACGATGACGATGATGACAAAAGCTAAATTCGGCCTTATACGAAATTGTTAATCATAAACCATAGCTCTGATCGGGTAATAACCTGGTCAGAGCATTGCAATGTAGAAAGGGGCCAAAATGAATACCAAAAAACGTTACTTTTTAGCAAGTATTTTGGCTGTAGCATTGAATACAGGCATGGTTTTTGCTGGGGACTTCAAGGATGCTATAATTAACCAACTTTCTGAGCAGGGGTTCAGTGAAATCACAGTTTCGCGCACTTTTCTGGGTCGGCTCCGGATTGTTGCAACCAACCAAATGTATAGCCGCGAGATTGTGCTCAACCCCACTACCGGTGCAATTTTGCGTGACTATCTAGATACACACTCAACTGAAGAATCGGTAGAGATTATGGGGAATGCCGACAACAGCTCATCAGAGACAGGCACTGATGACGGCGACTACGATGACGGCGACTACGATGACGGCGACTACGATGACGGCG
>CAYNXK010000091.1:0-8480 GCA_964401125.1 uncultured Aliiroseovarius sp. | reverse complement strand
TTGTTGCCATTTGCCACACTCATATTCCTAGCGATAACATCACTGGCGGCTGCAATCGCCACCTGAATGGCGCTGTCGCGCACTTCGCGCAGTGCCGCAGCTTCGGCCGAAGAAATCTGGTCTTTGGCGGCTGTCAGGCGGCGTTCAATGGAAGCTTCCAGGTCCAGATTGGCTTGCTTTGCAGCAATGCTGGCCTCTTCCTTGGCATGGGCAACAATACGGTCGGCCTGTTCCTGCACTTCTTTTTGTTTGCGTTCATAAGATGCCAGTATGGTCTGGGCTTCTTCGCGCAAAGCACGGGCTTCATTTAGGTCATTTCGGATATCATCAGCGCGTTTGTCCAGTAAACCGGCGATCTTGCCGGGAACCTTCAGGTAGAGCAGCAGGCTGATAAAAATAGCAAACCCAAGGATGGTAGCAAAGTCCAAATTCCTGAGATTGAAGAAAGGCACCTCAGCCTGAGCAATGGCCGGGCTAGCAGCCAAGGTGAAAAGAGCTATCAGATATTTCATCATTTATCCTTTCATCCGGGCCGCGATAGCTGCCGTGATGACCTTTGCATCCGCCTTGCCGCCGAATGCCAGAATAACATTACCAGCAGTTTCAGTGGCTACGCCCTTGATTGATTCCCGGGCACTATCGCGGATGGCAGTGATGGCCTTCACGCTTTCGGCGGCTTTCGCAGCAATCTCGGCATCGGCCCTGGCAATGGCCGTATCCAGATCAGCCTGCATTTCAGATTTGGCACTGGCGATGATGGCCTGAGCTTTGGCACGGGCTTCGGCGAGGGCCTTGTTATAGGCCTCCTCGGCATCAAGGGCCGCCTGTTTCAGATCCTCGGCAGTAGAGAGGTCTTTGGTTATGGTTCCCTGCCGGTCGGATAAAACCGCCGCTACTCGGGGCAAAGCCACGCGAGACAGGATTATATAGATTACGGCAAGCGTAATCAGTAACCAGAATATCTGGTTTGGAAATGTGCTGATATCCAGCTGTGGCATCCCACCAGACACCTCAGCAGGCTGACTTGCTTCTGTTGACATGTTGTCCTCCCAGAAACCTCAATAAACCGGCGCGCCCATAAAAAGCGCACCGGCCGTAAGGATTGGCTCTCAGGTCTTAAACCGCAAACAACAAGAGCAGGGCAACGAGGAATGAGAAGATACCGAGGGCTTCGGCAAAGGCGATGCCAACAAAAAGCATGGGGACCTGCGCCGGGGCGGCTGACGGGTTGCGGAAAGCAGCTGTCAGGTAGCTGCTGGCAATCATGCCCACCGCGATTGCCGCGGCGCCAATACCGAATGTGGACATGCCCACGGCGATAAATTTACCTAATGTTGCGAGTTCGTTTTCCATAGTGTTTTCCTTACGTTGGGGTTGGCTGAATTTGTATCGTTCGGGTTTGATCAATGTGCCGGATGCATCGCATCCTTTAAGTAAACACAAGTCAGAATAGTGAAAACATATGCCTGAATGGAGACCACGAGAAGCTCAAGGGCAAACATGGCAACAACACCCAGCAGAGCCAGCGGCGCGATGTATACAATGCCAACAAATGTAGCGAAGACCTTCACCACGGTGTGACCAGCCAAGAGAACGCCGGCCAGACGAATTGAGTGGCTGAGGGGGCGGGCAAAGTAAGAGAGAAGTTCAATTGCCGCCAGGGCCGGGCGCAGCGGAAGTGGCGCGGAAGACACCCAGAACAAAGAAAGAAACTTAAAACCGTTCCTATAAAATCCCAGTAGTGTAATCGAGATGAACACCAGCACTGCCAGCACACCTGTAACTGCAATCTGCGAGGTTGTGGAAAAACTCATGGGGATCAGGCCCAGCAAGTTTGAGAACAGGACAAAGATGAAAATCGTCATGACATAAGGGAAGTATTTCAGCCCGTCCTTTCCCGTCACATCTTCGACCATCGAGTAGACAAGCCCGTAAAGCATCTCGGCAATGGATTGTGTGCGGTTGGGAATGATTGCCCGGCCACGTGTGCCCAGCACAAAAAGCAGAACAACGGCCAGAGCTGCCACGCCCATCCACAAGGTTGCATTTGTTGGCGTATACCAATGGATAACATCACCAAATAGCGGCTCCAGTTTGAACTGGTCCATTGGCCTGAATACTAGGCCCTCAGATTGTGCTTCTGTCGTCACAGATGGTCCCCTTCAGCCTCATTGGATGCGGCTTTCGGTGCCGCGTTGTCTTTTTGTAGTTCCTTAACCGTTTTGAGCATCAAATTCACCCCGGTCGCAAACCCCAGCAATGTAAACAGCATCAAAAGCCAAGGCGTCGTGCCAAACAGCACATCCAGCCCATATCCGATACCAACGCCCATGCCGATCCCTACGATCAGCTCAATCATCATGCGCCACGCCTGCTGTGCCTGCGAGACATATTCTCCCTTTGCCCCGGCAAGTCTTCCAGGCTTTTCCTGAGCCTGTCTGACCTTGGAAATACGCTCTTCCAATGCCAAGAGTCGCTCTTTTTCGGGTTCGTTCGTCATAAAAGCGCCTCAGGGTCCGTTAGGCATTTGCTAAGCTGATGCGCAACTTGAGTCAACCGCCGGAAGAGGGATTTTTTGATAGGGTAATCTATTGTTATAAAGCGATAATTTGCATAGTTGATAGAAAATTATGCTGCTGTAAGGTTGGTTTTGGTCGGATTTTGGCAATTTACCATATTCAACCGATTGGTTGACGGTTTCCTCTCTGAAATTGTAGGAAGGGCCATGAGTTCACCGCTGGATATGACATTTGCGGCCCTGTCCGACCCAACCCGGCGCGCCATTCTGGCGATGTTGCTGGAGGATGATATGGCAGTAACAGATGTGGCCGAGCCGTTTGAGATGTCACTGGCGGCGATTTCCAAACATCTCGGCCTGCTCAGCCGTGCCGGGCTGATTTCGCAAGAAAAACGCGGCCGCGTCAAGTGGTGCAAGCTCGAGCCGGACGCAATGCGCGCCGCCTCGGTCTGGATGCAGGGCTTTGGCCAGTTCGAGCCGGTCAATCTGGACGATTTCGAGCGGTTTTTGGCGCGGGAACTCCCCGGTTAACTCCCCGCCTAATTTAATGCCCGCCATCACACAGGCTATGATCCGCAAAAGCGGTCAGGATTGAACAGGCACCATCGCCAACCTCATCACAAGAAGCACTGATCCGCTGCAACTCGGCCTCCAGCGCTTGCAGCCGGGTGATGCGGCCGCGCACATCC
This sequence comes from uncultured Aliiroseovarius sp., assembly GCA_964401125.1. Lineage (GTDB taxonomy): Bacteria > Pseudomonadota > Alphaproteobacteria > Rhodobacterales > Rhodobacteraceae > JAAEUB01. The sequence continues at coordinate 5,273 of CAYNXK010000091.1, read as the reverse complement.
GCCAGATGCGCCTCGGCAATGTGGTGGCTGTCGGCGCAGGCTTCAGCCCCTTTGCCCTCCAGCGCCACCAGCGCCCTGATCGCCGCAAGGCTCAGGCCAAGGTCGCGGGCGTGGCGGATAAACCCCAGCCGGTCCAGCCCGTCCTGAGAATAGCGCCGCTGATTGCCGGCACTGCGCCCGGCATGCTCCAGCAGCCCCTGCTGTTCATAATAACGGATGGTGGTGACCTTGACTCCGGTGCGCTTTGACAGATGGCCGATGGAGTACATGAAAAACCTCTTGAACCTATAGTTGCTGTAGACATTAAGAAGGTTTGGCAGGTCTCGCAAGTCTTATGAAAGGGTAGTAAATGCCACATGATCACAGCCACCATGGCCACCATGGCCACCATGGCCACCACCACCATATCGACTCCAATGCAGGTGATGCACGCATAGCAATGGCGGTCGGGGCCAATATTGCCCTGACAGTGGCGCAGATCATCGGCGGGGTTCTGTCCGGGTCGGTGGCGCTGATTGCGGACGCGCTGCACAATTTGTCAGACGCCGCTGCCCTTGGCATCGCCCTGTTGGCGCGCAAAATTGCCCGCCGACCAACCGATGCGGCTATGACTTTTGGCTACAAACGTGCCGATCTGGTGGCGGCGCTGATCAACTACACCACATTGATCGTGATCGGTTTTTACCTGATCTATGAAGGCATGATGCGCTTTTTTGATCCACCTGAAGTGGCGGGGTGGCTGGTGATTATCGTGGCCAGTGTGGCGTTGCTGGTCGATGCAGTGACGGCGCTGCTGACCTGGCGCATGGCCAAGGAAAGCGTCAATATCCGCGCCGCCTTCCTGCATAATATCGCTGACGCGCTTGGCTCGGTTGCTGTCATCATCGTCGGCACCCTGATTGTTGCCTTTGACTGGTATCTGGCTGACCCGATCGCCACCCTCGGCATTGCAGCCTACATCCTGTGGATGGGCTTTGCCGAGATCAGGGGGGTGATCCACATCCTGATGCTGGGCAGCCCGGCCTGGATTGATCCGCAAGATGTTCTCAAGGTGGTAGCTGAGGTCGATGGCGTTGAAAATATACACCACCTGCATCTGTGGCAGATCAGCGAGAATGTGGTGTCGCTAGAGGCCCATGTGGTGGTCAGCGCAGTACATTGGCCCGCCTGCCACCCAGTCAAACTGGCGGTCAAATCCCGGCTGCTGGAGGTTTTTGGCATCACTCATGTGACGCTGGACATGGAGGGGCATGAGGAGGCCTGCACAGGCGCCGGCGCAATTGGTGCCGCCCCGGCCTGACCGGCCATTCATCTTGGCCCAAATACTCCCGCCGGAGGCTTGAAATCTCCGAGCATAGCGAGGCCCGGTCGCAGCATCCGCGGAGCGGGATGCGACCCTCTCAGTCGGGAAAAGCCCCTTAGGGTGTTATACAGGGCATTATACGGGGCACCATTTATTTATAGTTTGATCTGCCTCATGGCGCGCGTCTGCTGCCTGCGCTAAGGTCTTTGTGAAACACTCACAAAAGGAGCTCATCATGTATTCTCATCTTCTTGTTCCCGTAGCTTTTGACCATGATCGCAATCCCGGTGAAGCGATGAAAGTTGCCCGGGCATTGGCGGGAGAAGGGGCGCGCATTACTGCCCTGCATGTGATGGAGGATATTCCGGCATATGTGGCGCAATATTTGCCAAAGGGGAGGCGCGAAGAAAGCCGGGCCGAGCTTAAAGCCAAACTGGCGGCAGATCTGGGCGGGGTCAAAGACATCAAGCCGGTAGTCATTTTTGGCCATCCCGGTCATTCTATTCTTGAATATGCCGGTGACCATGATGTGGATTGCATCGTTATTGCCTCGCATAAGCCCGGCATTCAGGATTATTTTCTCGGCTCAACTGCGGCCCGTGTTGTGCGCCATGCGCCTTGTGCGGTGCATGTGAGCCGGTAAGGCCCGCTAAAGTTCGGGAAAGTTCGGGCGCGGGTGCGGCCTTGTCTCTAGGGGGTGAAACCCTTTAGACTTACTCTAAAAGGGAGGAAGTCATGCCCGTCATTCGCAAGGATGCCGATCTACAAACGGTGATCACCACGTTTGAGGTCACGCCGGCCACATGCCAGGATCTGCTGGCAGAGCTGCAAACGGCATGTGATGACTTCGTCTCAAAACAACAGGGCTTTATTGGCGCGGCGATACATGTCAATGATGCCCGGACGCGCATCGCAAATTATGTACAATGGCAAAGCCGAGAGCATTTTCAGGCCTTGCAGCGCAGCTCTGAGATGCAGGCTTACAACCGGGTGTTTGCCACGCTTTGCAAAGATTTTTCACCGGTAATGTATGATGTTGTGATGACGGCGGGATAAACAAAAATGACTGATCTTCCAATTGTTGGCGCACAGCTTACGGTGCTTGATCTGAATGCGCACCGGGATTGGTTGTGCGAAAAATCGCGTGATCTTGAGCTGGTTGAGTTCTGCATGGCCGATATTCTGCGTGATCCCGACGTCTTTATCTCCATGGCCCGTGAAAAGCTGGCGGGCTGGCAGGGGCGGCTGGGTATTCATGGGCCGTTTACCGGCTTTTTGCTGGATGTGACCGATAGGGATATCCGCGCTATTGTTCAGAAGCGGCTGGACCAGGCGCTGGCGGTTTGCGAGGCTTTGGGGGCGGTGCAGATGGTTATCCACTCGCCCTATGACAACTGGGACCACCACAACCTTGACAACAATTCCGGTGACCGCGCCAGCCGGGTGGCAGCGGTGTTGGAAACTTTGGGTCCGGCCCTGAAAAGAGCGCAAGATCAAGGTGTTGTCATGGTTCTTGAAAATATCAAAGATCTTGACCCATATGTGCGTGCCACTCTGGTTGAGGCCGCTGACAGCCCGGCTTTGAAGCTGTCTGTAGATACTGGCCACGCTTTATGGGCGCACAGCTCATGCGGGGCACCACCGGTTGACCGCTTCATCTCAGCGGCGGGTGAAAATCTGCACCACGTGCATTTGCAGGATGCCGATGGCTATGCTGACCGACATTGGCCAATAGGTCAGGGAGAGGCTAACTGGGCGGCTATTTTTGGCGCTCTGGCCGGGATCAAATCCAAGCCGCACCTGATTGTTGAGATCAATGATTTCTCCCGTGTCCGCGAAAGCGTGGCGCATCTGGAAAATCTGGGGCTGGCTCAATAGCTCAGTAGCGCCGAAAACCAACGGCAAGGCGGCACGGCTATCTTGAATGCATCATCCGGCATTGGGAGATGGCGGCATTGGTGCGGGCGCTCAGGGCTGTAAATTGGCGCTGCAAGCCGGCCAACTTGTGCCGCTCCTCGGCCACGTTAATGGCCACCGGGGTTTCCTTGACATGGAAATCGCTCATCTCGCAAGTATAGGTTTTACCGGCCCCATCGTGGCAAATTCCAATATAGGTGTAGGGCACATTCTGGCGATGAATGGCGAAACCACGGGCAATGTTGCCCTCGGCAACCTGAACTTGCGCTACAATAGAATTTTGTGCCGCGCTGGCGTTTGAGATGCATTGCTGCTGCGGCGTGGCGCAGGCGGCAAGGCCAAGAAGGGCGGCCAGGATAATGAACTTTTGCATATCGGCTCCGAAATCAGTGTGTTGAGTGGCAAGATAGCGCAGGATAACGAAAGTAGTGTTTGATATGCCATAACAAGGAGGTTTTTTGCGGGCTTACTGCTTTCGTCCCCGCCCAACCCGCTCTCCCGGCTTACCGGCCTTTGAGCGCCCCTTTGGTGCGCTTGCCGCCGCCACCGCTGCCTGCCTTGCCAGCGGATTATCAGCGATGGCCAGCTCTACCGCTTCCAGCCGCTTTACTTCGTCGCGTAGGCGGGCGGCTTCCTCGAATTCCAGGTTTTCGGCGGCTTTGCGCATATCAGTGCGCAGCCCTTCCAGATGCGCCGCCAGATTGGCGCCGTGCAGCGGTTTTTCGACTTTCGCGGTCACCCGGCTCATGTCCGTATCGCCCTGATACAGCCCGGATAATACATCTTGAACATTCTTTTCCACAGTCTCGGGTGTAATGCCATGTTTCACATTATAGGCATGCTGGCGTGTTCGCCGGCGATTGGTCTCATCCAAGGCCCGCTCCATTGAGCCAGTCACCCGGTCAGCATACATGATAACGCGGCCCTCAACATTGCGCGCGGCCCGGCCGATGGTCTGGATCAGGGAGGTTTCCGAGCGTAAAAACCCTTCCTTGTCAGCATCCAAAATGGCCACGAGGCCGCATTCCGGGATGTCCAGGCCCTCACGCAACAGGTTGATACCCACCAGCACATCAAATGCCCCAAGGCGCAGATCACGCAGGATTTCAATGCGCTCCAGCGTGTCGATATCCGAATGCATGTAGCGCACGCGAATACCCTGCTCGAACAGATATTCGGTCAGATCTTCGGCCATGCGCTTGGTCAGGGTGGTAACCAGAATACGCATGCCTTTGGCCGCCACATGGCGTATTTCATCCAGCAGATCATCAACCTGCATTTCCACCGGGCGGATTTCCACCGGCGGGTCCAGCAGGCCGGTGGGGCGGATCACCTGTTCGACAAAAGCGCCACCCGTGCGCTCCAGTTCCCAATTGCTCGGAGTGGCCGAAACGAACACGGACTGAGGCCGCATGGCATCCCATTCCTCAAACTTGAGCGGTCGGTTATCCATGCAGCTGGGCAGGCGAAAGCCGTGTTCAGTAAGGGTGGATTTGCGGTGAAAGTCGCCCTTGTACATGCCCCTGATTTGGGGCACGGAAACATGGCTTTCATCAGCAAAAACAATGGCGTTATCGGGTATGTACTCAAACAGAGTTGGCGGTGGCTCGCCGGGTTTACGCCCGGTCAGGTAGCGTGAATAATTCTCAATACCGTTACAATATCCCGCAGCTTCCAGCATTTCCAGATCAAAAGTGCAGCGCTGGTCAAGGCGTTGAGCTTCCAGCAGCTTGCCCTCACTTGTCAGCAGCTTCAAGCGCTCGGCCAGCTCAATTTTGATACCTTTAATGGCCTGCACAAGGGTTGGCTTCGGGGTCACGTAATGCGAGTTGGCATAGACCCGGACCTTTTCAAATGTGTCGGTTTTGGCCCCGGTGAGGGTGTCAAATTCGGTGATGCTTTCCAGATCCTCGCCAAAGAAGCTGAGCCGCCAGCCACGGTCTTCCATATGGCTGGGCCAAATCTCAAGGCTGTCGCCGCGCACCCGGAATGTGCCACGCACAAAAGCTGCGTCAGAGCGCTTGTATTGCTGGGTGATAAGGTCGGCCATCAC
>CAYNXK010000090.1:0-8583 GCA_964401125.1 uncultured Aliiroseovarius sp. | reverse complement strand
GCAACAAAAAAGCAGTTAAAGTCGGAAATACATTAAAACGGCCAGTACCACGGCCAGTACCACGGCCAGTACCACGGCCAGTACCAACGGATTGTCGACTGCAACGATCTCAGCTAAACGATGCATATGAATGCTTTACGCCTTGCCAATCTTGCGCTCTTTGTGGCTTTTCCAATCTCGTGGTTCGCTCCGATTTTGCATGCCGGGCTGTTGCCGCTCTTTAAATTGAGTGAGATCAGCATCATATCCGGGCTGCAAAGCCTTTGGAATGTAGACCCGATTCTGGCCCTGCTGGTAACGTTCTTTGCCATTTTTGCACCGCTGCTGAAAACCATTGGCCTGGCGCTAATCCATTTTGGCATGCTCAGGCGTAAGGTACTGCCAGTGCTGAATATTTTGGGAAAACTGGCTATGGCCGATGTCTTTCTGATAGCGCTTTATATCGTCGTGGCCAAGGGCATTGGCTATGGGCGGATTGAAACCGCTTGGGGGCTTTATTTGTTTACAGCCTGCATTCTGGCCTCCATGGCCATCTCGCATTTGACGGCGCGGCGGGCTTCAGGCACAACGCAGCATGGCTAAACAATCCAACTTCATCTGCAACGAATGCGCCGCGACCTTCCGCAAGTGGTCTGGCCGCTGTGATGCTTGCGGCGCCTGGAATTCCATCAACGAAGAAGCGCCGCTGTCATCCGGCCCGGCCTCCAAATCTCTTGGGGCCAAACGCGGTGCAAATGTTGCCCTGACTGATCTTTCCACACGCGAGCCACCCCCTGCCCGCACCCGCTCGGGGATCGACGAGTTTGACCGGGTGCTGGGCGGCGGGTTGGTGCCTGCCTCGGCCATTTTGGTGGGCGGAGATCCGGGCATTGGCAAATCTACCCTGCTGTTACAGGCCGCCGCCGCTTTCGCCAACAAGGGGCTGAAGACCATCTATGTTTCCGGTGAGGAGGCGGCAGCGCAAATCCGTATGCGCGGCGACCGGCTGGAGGTCACTCAAGCACCGGTCAAGCTGGCCGCCGAGACCAATTTGCGCAATATCCTGACCATGATGGAGGCAGAAAAACCGGACCTCGTCATCATAGATTCGATCCAAACCATGTGGGCCGATAATGTGGAAAGCGCGCCCGGCTCGGTTTCTCAGGTGCGCGCCGCCGCCCATGAGCTGACCACATTCGCCAAGCGCCGTGGCCTGTCGGTGGTTCTGGTGGGTCATGTCACCAAAGACGGCCAAATCGCCGGGCCCCGGGTGGTGGAGCACATGGTTGACACCGTGCTGTACTTTGAGGGCGAGCGCGGCCACCAGTTCCGCATCCTCAGGGCCGTGAAAAACCGTTTTGGCCCGGCTGACGAAATCGGCGTATTTGAGATGACCGGGGCCGGACTGGCCGAGGTCAAGAACCCCTCGGCGCTGTTTTTGTCCGACCGCGAGGAAGCGGCCCCCGGCAGCGTGGTCTTTGCTGGCATCGAGGGCAGCCGGCCCATGCTGGTGGAGTTGCAAGCGCTGGTGGCCCCCAGCCCACATTCACAGGCGCGCCGCTCGGTTCTGGGCTGGGATAGCGGGCGGCTGGCGATGATTTTGGCGGTTTTGGAAGCCCGTTGCGGCATTCCCTTCACCGGGCTGGACGTTTATCTTAATGTAGCGGGTGGCATGAAAATTTCAGAACCCGCTGCTGATTTGGCAGTTGCCGCCGCCCTGCTTTCAGCCCGCGAGGACACGGCCTTGCCAAAAGGCAGCGTGGTTTTCGGCGAAATCAGCCTATCAGGGGCGCTGCGCCCGGTCACGCAAACCCAAAATCGCTTGAAAGAAGCGCGGAAACTTGGCTTTACTGCGGCAATTTTACCATCCGGCAGTAAATCTGGTGACAAACCGGGCCTCGCGGTCCAAAAATTGCCCGATTTGTCAGGTTTTGTTGGCGAAATATTCGGCGCGGGCTAAAAGGGCCGCACAAGCGCGATCTGAAACGTGGGGACCGGTTTTCAGATAAATTGCGCGACAAGGTTAAAAGATGGCAGGAGAAGGCATGGACGCGTTTACGATTGTTGATGGTGTGGTGGCGATCATCATACTGGTTTCGGCCATTCTGGCTTATTCGCGCGGATTTGTGCGCGAGGGCATGGCCATTGCCGGCTGGATACTGGCCGCAATTGCCGCCTATTATCTGGCCCCGAAAGCCATGCCTCTGGTCAAGGAGATTCCGATCCTGCGAGATTTCCTTGGCGAGAGCTGCGAGCTTTCAATCATCGCCTCTTTTGCCGGGGTGTTTGCCATCTCGCTGGTGGTGGTCTCGCTGTTCACGCCCCTGTTTTCCTCGGCAGTTCAACGCTCGGCCCTTGGTGGGTTGGATCAGGCGCTGGGGTTTGTCTTTGGCGTGCTGCGCGGCCTTTTGCTGGTGGCCATTGCGCTGGTGGTCTACGACCGGCTGGTCACAACCGAGAGCATCGCCATGATCGACGACAGCCGCACCGCCAAAATCTTTGCCCGCTCGCAACAAAACATCAATGACCAGATCCCGACAGATGCGCCGGGCTGGATTGTAGAGCGCTATGAATCTCTGGTGTCGGTCTGCACCGAATGATTTCCCCGTGATTGCCCCACTCATCATCCACCAGATAGCTTGGTGACATAATACTCCGGGTTCGCTAAGAAGAGCCACACCTTACCCAACGGATTCGGAGCTGCTGCCATATGTCCGACATGCCACCTGCGCATCCCTTTGACGATGATAAGTTACGGGAAGAATGCGGTGTTTACGGCGTTATTGGCCCAAAAGATGCCGCCAATTTCGTTGCCCTCGGCCTGCACGCGCTGCAACATCGCGGCCAGGAAGCCGGCGGTATTGTCTCCTATGATGCTGATGACGGCTTCAACTCGGCCCGCCGTTTTGGCTATGTGCGCGATAATTTCACCAAGCAAAGCCTGATGGACACCCTGCCCGGCCCGCTGTCCATTGGCCATGTACGTTATTCCACCTCCGGCAAAAAGGGTGCGGTGATCCGCGATGTGCAGCCGTTTTTTGGCGAGTTTTCCATGGGCGGCGCGGCGATTGCCCATAATGGCAACATCACCAATGCCGATTCTCTCAGACGCGAGCTGATCGACCGGGGCGCAATTTTCCAGTCCGGCTCTGATAGCGAATGTATCATCCATTTGATGGCACGCAGCTTGCAAATGACCATCCCCGAGCGCATGGAAGATGCCCTGCGCCGGGTCGAGGGGGCCTTTTCCATCGTCGCCATGACCAGCACCAAGCTGATCGGGGTGCGTGACCCTCTGGGCGTGCGCCCGCTGGTGATTGGCCAGTTGGGAGATGGCTGGGTACTGTCATCAGAGACCTGCGCCCTTGACATAATCGGTGCTCAATATATCCGCGAGGTCAAGCCCGGTGAAATGGTGGTAATCACCGCCGCCGGCATTGAGAGCCACTTTCCCTTCCGGCCGCGCCCGCCGCGGTTTTGCATCTTTGAGCATGTCTATTTCTCGCGGCCCGATAGCATTATCGGCGACCGATCGGTTTATGAAACCCGGCGTCAGATTGGCGTTGAGCTGGCCATTGAGGCCCCGGTTGAGGCTGATCTGGTCTGCCCGGTGCCCGATAGCGGCACCCCGGCGGCGATTGGTTTCAGCCAGCAAAGCGGCATTCCCTTCGCCATGGGCATCGTGCGCAACCAATATATGGGCCGCACTTTTATTGAGCCAACCGAAAGTATCCGCAATATGGGCGTGCGCCTAAAGCTGAATGTCAACCGGGCGCTGATCAAGGGCAAACGTGTGTTGCTGGTGGATGATAGCGTGGTGCGCGGCACGACATCGCGTAAAATCAAAGAAATGGTACTTGATGCCGGCGCCGCCGAAGTGCATTTTCGCATCGCCTCCCCGCCCACGCAATGGCCTTGCTTTTACGGCGTTGATACCCCGGAACGAAGCAAGCTTCTGGCAGCAAATATGACCGAAGATGAAATGTGCGAACACCTGTCGGTTGATAGCCTGCGTTTTATCTCGCTTGACGGTCTGTACCGCGCCGTTGGCCAAGCCTCCGGGCGCAATGCCCAAAGCCCGCAATATTGCGATGCCTGCTTTTCCGGCGAATACCCGGTTGCGCCATCAGATATGATAGACAAGGGGTTTCAGTTGCAGGCCGCCGAGTAGCCGCACAGCGGCGCCTAACCCGGTTGACCTGCGCCGCTATCTGGCCCACATAACCCGCATGACAGAAAAAACCGCCCTGATCACCGGCGCCTCGCGCGGCCTTGGTGCTGCCCTGGCCCTGGCCTTGGCCCCGAGCCACCATATCATCGCTGTGGCCCGCACCACCGGCGCGTTGGAAGAGCTGGATGACCGGATCAAGGTGCTGGGCGGTCAGGCCACGCTGGCCCCCATGAACATTGCCAATGCCAATGCCATGGCGCAGCTTTGCCGAGCGATTTATGACCGCTGGGGCGGGCTTGATTTGTGGGCGCATACAGCCATCGAGGCAACACACCTGACCCCGGCCCCTGACCTTGAAGCCAAAACTTGGGAAAAGGCGCTGGCCACCAATGTAGACGCCCCCCAGAAGCTTATCACCATGGTCGCCCCCCTGCTGGGCACAGCAGGCACAGCGCTGTTTTTTGCCGATGACCATGCGGGCGAGAAGTTTTTTTCCGGCTACGGGGCCACCAAGGCGGCTCAGGTGGCGTTGGCGCAAAGCTGGCAGGCCGAAACCACGCGCCTTGGCCCGCGCGTCATTGTCGCCAGCCCCCGACCTCTGGCCACGGCCATGCGGGCGCGGTTTTTCCCTGGCGAAGACCGGGTCGGGCTGACCCCGCCCGCCGAAGAGGCGGCGCGGATACTTTCAGAGGCCGGGATTGCACAGTCCTAGCTTGCATCAAGCGGATTCCAGCAAGCCCTTTTCAGCCGCCAAGTCGCGCATGCGTTCCTGCAATTTCTCAAAAGCCCGCACTTCAATCTGCCTGATCCGTTCGCGGCTGACATCATAGACGCCTGAAAGGTTTTCCAGGGTCTTTGGTTTGTCCAACAGACGGCGCTGGGTCAAAATATCTTTCTCCCGCTCGTTTAGCACCTCCATGGCCGAAACCAATAGTTCGCGGCGCACGCTCAGTTCGTCTTTTTTGGCATAATCCCCAGCCTGATCGGCGGTTTCATCCTCCAGCCAATCCTGCCATTGCATGGTTCCTTCGCCATCGGCGCTGACCGTAGCATTCAGCGAAGCATCGCCGCCAGACATGCGCCGGTTCATCGAGATCACCTCGGCCTCGGTCACGTTCAAATCATTGGCGATGCGGGCCACATTTTCAGGCCGCATATCGCCCTCTTCCAGTGCGCCAATACGGGCCTTGGCCTTGCGCAGGTTGAAAAACAGTTTTTTCTGCGCTGAAGTGGTGCCAAGCTTCACCAGCGACCACGAGCGCAGGATATATTCCTGAATCGAAGCCCTGATCCACCACATGGCATAGGTGGCGAGCCGGAACCCCTTTTCCGGGTCAAAGCGTTTGACAGCCTGCATCAGGCCGACATTGGCCTCCGATATAACCTCGGCTTGCGGCAGGCCATAGCCGCGATAGCCCATGGCAATTTTGGCCGCCAGGCGCAGGTGGCTGGTGACCATTTTATGGGCCGCATCACTGTCTTGATGATCAACCCAGCGCTTGGCCAGCATATATTCCTGTTCCGGCTCCAGCATGGGAAAGCGGCGGATTTCCTGCAGGTAGCGGTTCATGCCACCTTCAGGGGTTGGCGCTGGCAGATTTTTATAATTGCTCATGTTTTTCTCAATTTCTTGTAGTTGTCTTGCCCTAAATGTAACGGGCCCTAAATGTAACAGGTCTTAACATTATATAAGAAGCATTGGCGCCCGATCAAGGCGTCTAGCTTACAAAGTTTAACGAAGTATGAACCTGTTTCCGGCTCAGGTGAAGGGCCGTGGCGCTACTTTCACGCAGAATTGCGCAAGCTGTCAATAAGCTCAAGCATGTCAGCGGGCATTGCCGCCGTGAATGAATGGGCCTCGCCAGTGACCGGGTGATCAAAGCCCAATGTCGCCGCGTGCAGCGCCTGACGCGGAAAGGCGCGCGCGGCCTCAACGGCCCCCTCACCAATGGCTTTGGCACTTAATTTGCGGCGTCCGCCATAGGTTTTGTCGCCCAACATCCCGTGCCCGGCATGGGCCATATGCACCCTGATCTGATGTGTGCGCCCGGTCTCCAGCCAACAGGTCAGCAAAGACGCCTGCGCCGGGCTGCCGTAACTCTCGACCATGCGCGCCCGCGTAATGGCGTGCCGTCCACCGTGAAACAGCACCGCCTGCTTTTGCCGGTCGGTCTTGTGGCGTGCCAACTGGGTGGTCAGACGCAGAATATTGCCTGGCTCAAAGCCGATACCCTTGATGCCACGTAGGCGCGGATCACCCTGATCCGGGCGGCCATGCACCAGCGCCAGATATTCCCGGTGCACGCTATGGGCGGCAAATTGCGCGGCCAGACCCTGATGGGTAATGTCATTTTTGGCCACCACCAGCAGGCCGGACGTATCCTTGTCGATGCGGTGCACAATACCGGGCCGCCCAACGCCGCCAATACCGGATAATTCACCGTCAAAATGTGCCAAAAGCGCGTTGACCAGCGTGCCTGAAGGCGTGCCGGGGGCCGGATGCACCACCATCCCGGCAGGTTTGTTCACAACAATGAGGTCACTGTCCTCATAGACCACATCAAGGGCAATATCTTCCGGCAGGATGTGGCTTTCCACCACCTCCGGCAGGATAATGTCATAGGTTTCGCCCTCGGCCACCACCGCGCGCAACTCATGCACCACCTGCCCGGCCCGGCTGACAGCCCCGGCCCGAATCAAGGCCACCAAGCGCGAGCGGCTAAGACCCAGCCCCTCTGGCACATCCCGCGAAAGCGCCTTATCAAGGCGTTTGGGTGGATTTGGCGCAATGATGATTTGCACAGACAGCAAAGGCTTAGACATGGATATAACTCCCGAGTCGCAGGTTGACAGCGGCCTGTTGCGCTACCTGAAAATTCTGGTCACCACTCTGGCAGTGACCATGATTGTGGGTCTCATAGTGCTGATCTGGCTGGTTGTCATGCGTTTATCCCCTGATCCGGTCATGATCCTGCCGGATAATGTGGTTTTACCCGCCGGAACAACCGCCACCGCCTTCACCCGAGGCCCTGACTGGCTGGCCATTGTCACCGATGACGGGCGCATTCTGATCTACGCCCCGGACGGGCGGACAATCCGACAGGAGATCAACATCGAAGCGCCTGAATGAAACTGAAAGAATGGTACCACCTCCTGGGATTGAACCAGGGGCCTCTTGATCCACAATCAAGCGCTCTAACCAACTGAGCTAAGGCGGCACAAGCCCGATTTAGCGCCGAACCCCGGCCTTTGCAAGGCCCGGACTTGAAAAATACGAGCAGGCCCTATAGGTCGCCTGCAATGGCAATCAGGAGGCAGTGATGGGTATCAACAGCGAAAACGACAAAGCGACTAATCTGCAAATCGGGCCAACAACGCTTGGCATGGTACGGTTGTATGTCGAAGGCTCCGGCATTGACCTGCCAATGGACTTTGACCCGGATGAAGCCGATGACATTGCCGCCGAAATTACCGCGGCAGCAATGCAAGCCCGCCTGATGGATCAGAAAAAGCGCTGAGATTTGGAAAATAGGCCAGCGCCTGCCGCCATTTCGCCTTGCCCCTTGTCGTAGGCGCATTCTGCCCCTATCTATAAGGTGGCGGTTCTGCCCTTCTCGCAATGAGGTCAAATTCCAGTGGCCTTAAGCAATCCTAGGGAGCTGGCTCTGTCTGGGCCGTGGTCCAGATACCTGGTGCCCACCTGTACATACAGGTCCTCGGGAATAACCAACCTCGCGGCTGGTGCGGTTCCGCCACTCACCCAACATCACAGCTTGTGTCAGCGCTTTAGTGCAAGCGCTTTAATCGGCGCGGGAATATCTGTTGCCACAGGCTGAGCTTTGCCGCCTTTGGGCTCATCATCTTTTTCTTCCATCCGCATGATGGAAATGGCAAATTGTACGCCGCCAAATACAGCGCCGTGAAACAAGAACAGCATCAAGACCGCGATCCAGCCCATGGGCGAGCTGGAGACCAGATGCCAGAGATTGCCAACATTGGTATACAGCAGCAGCGCCACGAAAACCGCCGACAGGCCAAAGCCAAATAAAACCTGACGAATATAGAGGTTGATGAGCTTGGGCATGATGGCTCCGTTCATAAAGACGCTCTTACTTTAGCCCATTCAAGGTAAAGGAAAAGTAAAAAATTGCCGCCAGCGCTTTACCGCTTGCCAGAATACACGCATTCCGGGTTAATAACGGCGTTGGGGTGGACTGGGGTGGAGGGTATATGTGGGAATTGTTTTTAGGGTTTCTTCACCAATGGGCGGTAGAACTTGGCGCGGGCGCGGCACTTATAGCCATCGTTGAATACTTCTTTTCCCCGCTTCGCAGCCTGCGCGCCAAGTTTCGAAAACCAGAAAAGGTTGAGATCAGCAACCCCGAGGCGCTGGGCATGGCAACCCCCTCAGAGCCGGTCCTCACCCTGACGCT
>CAYNXK010000089.1:0-8627 GCA_964401125.1 uncultured Aliiroseovarius sp. | reverse complement strand
CTGTTCAACCAATACGCCTATATTCCGGTCAACCCCGAACGCTGGCCGCATGTGCGCGCTGATCTGGCGTTGCAATTGGAAGATTGGCTGACCAGCGACAAAGCTGCGGACCTGATCAATAATTACACGATCAACGGCGAACACCTGTTCACGTTCAACGCAAAGCCCTAGACAGGATCGGCTTGCAGGGGGTTACTCCAGCTCTCCATGCACAGCCAGAATGTCCAACCCGGCCTCGGGGGCTTCGATTGCGCGAAAGGTTTCGGCAACGCCTGCCTCGGACAATTCGCGCGCCACGCTCAAAAGCGTATTGGGGTCATGCCCTTCGCACAACTCGACCATATGGCCCAGTTCATCACGGGCGACGGGACGTGCGGCATCCAGCGAAGGTGCCCCGTAAATATCGACAAAATGCTGGGCCAGAAGATCAATCAGGACATCAAATTCCGCCTCTTCCACCTTGGTCACGGCGACGAATGTCACACGGCCAAAGGTTTCCAGCCCCAACCATCCATTGGCAAAAGCTTGCCGGGCCTTGCCTGTCAAATCGCTGTTGCCCCAGTTGGAAAATTCAAACCCGCCGGAAACAACCCATTCGCCGGTGCGGGCCGGATTGTGAAACACCTTTGTGTCGCTTTCGTCAAAGTGGATGGCGCGGGCAAGGTTCATGGCTGGTTTCCGGTTTTCAGGACGTGGGAAAGCGGGATTAGCCGTGTTTCGGCCCCGGTTTTCAAAAGCATGCCAAATTGTTCATCAATCCCGACAAAGGTGCCATTGAGGGCGTCAGGGGTGTTCAGTTCAACATCCTCACCAATGCCCTTGGCCAACCCACGCCACATTTCATGTAGGGCACGGGGGGCGTCGTTTTCGATATCATTCAGCCAGACCAAAGTATAACGCGACCATGCCTCCAGCAGGCGGACCGGGGACACATCCCCACAGCCTTCCATCATCAGGCAGGTCTCATTGGGATGCTCGCCGGTTTCTCCGTCCCCCTGGGGCCGCAGGTCGATTTCCAGCCCGACCACCAGCCAATCCGGCTCTTTCGTCGGATCATCGGTCGAGGCGGCCATGCGCAACTGACCGGCACGACCACCGTTGACATAGATATCCCCCATCCAGCCCAATTGCACGCCGACCTCGGGTGGAGCCAGCGCGCCCATGGCATTTTGAAACCCGACACCGCAGGCGATAAAAGCAACCATCGCCTGTTCCAGCGGGGTTTCAGGAGCAAACACAATGGCGGCACGTATCTGGTCGAGGGTAGTATTGTACACCAACAGCCCCGCGTTGCAGCCGATCACCGCCTGAGTGCAGGCCTTGGCAAACGGGTCGGTGCTGCCGCTGACCGCGTCACCGGTAAAGAGCGGCGGAAAGGTGGCGGGCATGGGTGCTTCAAAAATATCGTCGATCATACGCATCCATCCTTGATCAGCCGCTGTGCAAGGTTGCGAAAGACCTGCGCCTGTGGCGTATCCGGTTTGCTGACCACGATTGGCGCACCACTGTCCGAGGCAATGCGAATATCCAGATGCAACGGTAATTCGGCCAACAATGGCACCCCCAGTTTGGCGGCTTCTTTGGCCACACCTCCCTGACCAAACGGATGCCCTTTATGGCCACATTCCTCGCAAATCTGGTAGGCCATGTTTTCAACCATTCCCAGAATAGAGGTACCAAGTTTATTGAACATGTCGATGGCCTTGCGAGCGTCGATCAAGGCGATATCCTGCGGGGTTGAAACGATAATTGCGCCGCTGATTTCGGCCTTTTGCGCCAGAGTCATCTGCACGTCCCCGGTGCCCGGCGGCAGGTCCACAATCAGCACATCCAATGCGCCCCATTGCACCTGGTTGAGCATTTGCTGCAACGCCCCGATCAACATCGGTCCGCGCCACACGACCGCTTCGTTCTCATTGGTCATCAGCCCGATCGACATCATGGTCACGCCGTGGTTGCGAAGTGGCAAAATGGTTTTGCCATCGGGTGAGGCAGGGCGTCCGGAAACTCCCAGCATTCGCGGCTGCGACGGGCCGAAAACATCGGCGTCCAACAGCCCCACACGTTTGCCTTCAGCCGCCAAAGCCACCGCCAGATTGACCGACAGGGTTGATTTTCCGACCCCACCCTTGCCCGAGGCAATGGCAATAATCTTTTCAACGCCGGGGATTTTTTGTGGCCCCTTTGGCTCGGATTTGCGACCGGATTTAAGGTCGGGTGGCGCTGTTGGCTTGCTGTGGGCGGTCATAACCGCCGACACGCTTTTTATGCCGCCCACGGCCTCGGCAGCTGCCTGCGCCGCAGCGCGTACGGGCTCAAGCGCACTGGCCTGCGCCCCCGGCACTTCCAGCACGAAGCGCACCGCGCCTGCATCCACCGTCAGGGCCTTGACCATTCCGGCACTGACAATATCGCTGCCCGCGGGCGTGGTGATTTTTTTCAGTGCGTCCAGCACCGCATCGCGCGTTGCCATCTACTGGTTTTCACCTCCATCACTGCGAAGAGTGCCTTCCACCACATGTTCCACTGCAAGCCCCTCAATGGTTAACACCATTTTGGCCTGGAACTCTTGCCCGTCAGCCGGGCCGGCCTGGCGCATGGCGGCTTCAATTGCCTGTTGCGAGGTCACTCCCACCTGTTTCAGGAATTTCCGCATGCTCATGTTGAATGCGTCGCTCATATTTTGTCCTTTCAGTACCACGGGTTGACAGCTTCACCTTTTTCCAACAGCTTTTGTTCGCATGCTCAATCAGGAAATCAACCTTGTATCCCATGCGACTCCCAGCCACCGGTTTTTTCTTTCTCTTTGCATCAATGAGCGCGGCGCTTTCCTTTACAAAATGCGCCCGTTGTCATGTGATTGGTGAACGCAATCTGATGAAAGGCATCGGCTCTGCCCCGTCTTTCGGCCTGTTGTGAAGTTTGCCCGATTGGCAGGAACGGTTCATGACATTTTACCTGCGCGCACCGCACCCGGCAATGACCCAGATAAAGGACATCACCGAGCCCTTTGATCCGGCGCACCCTCGGCCGATTGAACCGCTTGTCCTGACCGAAAGCGAGCTTGAGGACATCCTGACCTTCGCCGCCAGTGTTGAGCAGGTGGCTCTGGGCGCGCTCCTGATCGAGCATCAATGATCCCGCCGTTTCAGGTAATCATCCGTGGTCCGGGTGCGGGGTCGTGGTGCGGCCTGAAACGGGCTTGTTTCGCTGTGGTACTGCGCTTCAACCCGGCATTTGTCGCACATCTGGATCAATTTTCCCTGCTCTGATGTGGCAAACATCGCATGCTTGCCCGCCAGCTTGTCCATGATCCGGTTGACGGTGGATTTAACCCCAAAAAGCGAGCCGCAGGAAATGCAGGCAAACGGTTCTTCTTCATTCAGCACCCATTGCGACAGGGCTCCGTCTGAAACGTCCAGTTGCGGCACAAGGCGAATGGCGTTTTCCGGGCAGGCATGGGCGCAAATTCCACATTGCAAGCAGGCATCTTCCTGGAACAGCAATTGAGGCGCATCCTCGTTGTCCATCAGCGCCCCCGAAGGGCACAGGGATACGCAAGACAAGCACAGAGTGCAGGCATCGCGGTCCACTTCCACCGCCCCATAAGGTGCCCCTTCCGGCAATTCGATTGGCGTGCCCATTGTCGGTTGCAGTGCTTTGGCCACCAAGCGTGTAACCTGCCTGCGGTTACCAATCGGCAAAACCCGCGCGACTGGCCTTGCCACTTCTTGGTCAAAAAGAGCATCACTCAACGCATCGGGATCATTCAGATCCAACAGCCGAATGACCGCATTGCCACTGATCGCCAAGGCCAGAGCAAGCGCGCTTTCCAACACAGGGCGTTCGGTGCGTTCGGTTTTCGGCCCCAGCAGCAGGTCCACATTGGTAAAGCCACAGCCCAATGCTGCCAGCATTTCGGCATGGCCGAAACTGCTCAGGCTTTCGACCTCAAGCGGAATGACATCGGCGGGCAAGCCGCGGCCAAACCGCGCCGCAAGGGATATCATCTCGCCGCCATACACGGCGTCATGCACCAAAAGCCGTGGCGATTTTCCACCGGCATCGGCATAGGTTCTTGCAATGGTTTCCAAACGTTGCAAAAGAAATCCGAAGCTTGGCGTCTCAAATGTGATGGCGCCGGAGGGGCAGACCGCCGCACAGCCACCACAGCCCGCGCAGATCAGCGGGTCAATCGCCACGCTGTCGCCGTCCGGGCTGATAGCGCCGGCCTCGCAAGCGTTGATACACTTTGTACAGCCGGTTATCCCGGCACGGGAATGGGCGCAAATTGGAGCGTCCAGCGTCACATAGAAGGGTTTTTCAAAACTGCCAACAAGCTGACTGGCCTCGAGCACAACCTTGGCAACCGCATCATTGTGGCGCGGGTCGGCCCGAAGATAGCCATCGCGTTTGTGGTGTAACAGCGCTGTTTCGCCGCGCAGGTCCAGGATCAGGTCACATTCCGTGTGCCCGCCAGCACGTGCTGGCGAAAGCTGCGGCGTTCCGCGCCCACCTGGCTCGACCATCTGCAATCCGTCGATCTTGACTTCAAAACGCCCAAGGCTGCCAGAGACAGCCCGAACCCGGCCAACCACCACATCAAAATCACGCCGCATTGGCAGATCATCGAACTGTTCCAATAGCACGGTGACATTCAAAACCTCGCTAAGGCGCGCGGCGGCGGCCAATGCCACATTTTGGGCGCCAAGGATCAGGCAGCGACCGTCAGACTGAATATCAAACAGCTTGATGGGGGGGGCGATCAGGCGTGCATCCGCCACAAGGGCGGCCATTTTAGGCGCGGATTGGTCGCCATTTTCCGACCAGCCGGCGCGGTCACGTAAATCGACAAAACCGGGGGCTTCAACCTCCAGTTCCTCCGCCAGTTCTTCAAAAATCTGCCATTCCTGAAGGCAAGCCACAATGGCGTTTCCATCTTTGATTAATACTGCGGCATCACCAAGTTCTCGAGTGCAAAGAGCAGTGTGAACGCGCGAACACTTAAGCCCGGTTGCATTCTCAAGAGATTTCCGATTTAGTTTTTGAGATCCTGAACAATCGCATAAAATCAACATGTTGGCAGGTATTCCCTCTTGGATTATGGTCAATTTTTTTGAGCTTCATTCACATTTAAGCCGCAAACATGCGGCGAGTAAAGCCCTTTCGGCCCAATGCCTTTGTCCGCAATTTGTTCGGGTGATTCGATTTATTGTGTAAAATATTATTCCGATAAAACTACTAGGATTTGCCTGAATCCGGACAGATTGTCCCATGCAACATTCGGGGTCGATTATTGCGGTCTTATTGTCCATTTTCCCGACAAATTCTGTGCATTCCCAAAATTACGCTATGAGCAACCAACAGAACTGTCCATCCTGGGTGCTAGGTATAAAAACATACGCAGGGAATTGGATCGACGGGGATGCCAGAAAGAAAAATAACTTTACCGCTTGGCATTGTGCTCCGAAAAACGCCGGGTGTGACACGTTGGGCCAAGTGGGTTTGGCGGGCGGTCGCGGTGCTTCCCGGTGCCGGGCCTGCCGAATGGCGCGAACTGCGCCGGGACGGTGACGCCGTTGAATACCACGCCGCCACCGTGCCACTGGACCTGTACCGCACCGACACCGATGCCTACTTGACCGAGTTATCAACCGAAACCCCGTCGATCTATGTGGTCATGCGCGAATACGACGCTTCCGAAAGCGGGCTGGAGGTTGTGTTGGCCACGGCTTCGCCTTTCGACGGCCAGGATTATGCGGACAACGGCGACGACATCGTAGAGCTGGTGCCGATGCCGCCGGCGCTTGTCGCATTGGTTCATGACTGGGTTGAAAAGCACCACAAGGAAGAAAAGTTTGTCAAGCGGCGCCGGGACAAGCGGCGCATAGATATGGTTGAGGACGGCATTGGCGATGCGCGTATTCGCCAGATTGCCGATGTTTATCGTGCGCCATCCGCGAAACGCGAGGTGCTACATTGAGCGTCTGGGTAAAACGCAAGGCCGCCGTTCAGGCCGAAGCTGAAGCCGAAGCGCGTGCCGAACAGGACGCTGTTATTGCCGAGCAACACGCAGCCCTTGCGGAAAAAACCGAGGAAGAAGCCCTGGCGGAACTCAATCTGCCAAACCCCGATGAAATGCAGGCCGGGGATGATTTTTCCGCTTTCATGAAATCCACCGTACCGGCAGCGTTTCGCAATCGGGCCTTGCGTAATCTTTGGACCAGCAATCCGGTTCTGGCCAATGTTGATATGCTGGTGGATTACGGCGAGGATTTCACCGGCAAAAACGACGCTTTCAAACTGGTCAACACCGTCTACCGTGTCGGCAAGGGCATGTTACCTGATGACGTGGAAGCCGTTGAGCCGGAAGCGGACATTCAGGGCGTTCCGGTCGCGGACGTTGAGGACGAGGACGAGGACGTCGCGGATGAGATAGGCGCAACTCTCAACGAAGATACGGATGCGACGCATGCCCCGGTTCTTCCTGAAACCGCTGCGGTCGAAATTGCCAGTCCGCCGCCAATACCGCGTCGGCGCATGCGCTTTAATTTTTCAGACGGCTCATCGTCAGTGACTAGGGGAATGCAAACACAATGAACGCCATGGTAGCAAATGTTGATATCAACGAAGAAGACCGGCTGCGCGCCGATATGTACAACTTTTTGGGCCTGCTTTTGGCCGGACCGCCAAGCAAGGACACGTTGCAAAAAACCGAAGCTCTGACCGGTGACGACAGCACCCTTGGGGAAGCGATCAATGCGATGGCGCGGGTGGCAAAGTCCATGCGCCCGGCCGCGATTGAAAGCGAGTTTACCGCCCTGTTCATCGGGTTGGGCCGGGGCGAATTACTGCCCTATATCAGTTTTTATCTGACCGGGTTTTTAAATGAAAAACCCTTGGCGCAGTTACGTAAAGATATGGTCGGATTACGGATCAGTCGCGCGCCCAATGTGTTTGAACCCGAAGACAATATTGCCAGTCTTTTGGAAATGATGGGCGGCATGATCACCGGGCGCTTTGGCCAGGTGGCGTCGCTGGAAACGCAAGCGACATTCTTCAACAAACATATCGGCCCTTGGGCGGATCACTTTTTTTCGGATTTGGAAGCGGCAAAATCGTCGGTGTTCTATGCCCCTGTAGGCACAACCGGCAAAGCTTTCATGGAAATCGAGCGCGAAGCGTTTCGAATGGATGCGGGTTAACCCGCAATAACGGCCATTTGGCCATAACAGGAAGGACACCAGATGGGTAAGAAGGAAGAAGCTGCCACAAATGGCCGCCGTAACTTTCTCAAACTAGCCGCTGTTTCGGCCCCGGCCGTCGCGGTAGCAGCCGCCACTGGCACTGTTGCACAAGCGGCAGAGGTGGAAGAAACCGGCAGCGGATTACAAGATACAGCGCATACGCGTGCCTATCGCGACAGCCTTACGTTTTAAGGGATTTTGAAAGCTGGCGAATGGTTGCGAGACGCCCGACTGCCAGTAGCTCAAGACCTATAACCAAACTCAGGGAGAATACTATGCTGAGGAAAAAAACCAATGGGGTTGCGAGACGCCCCCAGCGGACAAGCCTCTTGTCAAATATTGCCGAGACATCGGTAAACCGCCGCAGCTTTTTGCGCGGTTCGGGTCTGGCCATTGGTGGCCTGGCTTCAATCAGTGCCTTGGGTGGCACGGTGGCACAGGCCCAGACCGCTGATGCGGTCAATGCGGCGGTCAAAACCGTCAAGTCGGTGTGCTGTAACTGTTCTGTCGGCTGTACCGTGTTGGCCGAAGTGGACAACGGTGTGTGGGTCGGTCAGGAACCTGGCTTTGACAGCCCGTTCAACCTTGGTGGCCATTGTGCCAAAGGGGCAGCCGCCCGCGACGCAGCCCATGGCGAGCGCCGTCTGAAATACCCGATGAAAAAAGAAAACGGCGAATGGAAGCGTATTTCCTGGGAACAGGCGATTGATGAGATCGGCGACCAGATGGGCGCTATTCGCGAGGAAAGCGGCCCGGACAGCGTCTACTGGCTGGGATCAGCCAAGTTTAACAACGAGCAAAGCTACCTGTTTCGCAAGTTTGCCGCCTATTGGGGCAGCAACAATGTCGACCATCAGGCGCGGATATGCCACTCGACCACGGTGGCCGGGGTGGCAAACACATGGGGCTACGGCGCCATGACCAACTCCTATAACGACATCCACAAATCCAGGGCGATTCTGGTGATCGGCGGCAATCCGGCCGAGGCGCACCCGGTTTCCCTGCTGCATCTCATGAAAGCAAAAGAGCAAAACAACGCGCCTTTGATCGTGTGTGACCCACGGTTTACACGGACCGCCGCCCATGCTGACGAATATGTCCGTATCCGGCCCGGCTCGGACGTGGCCCTGATCTGGGGCTTCCTGTGGCACATCTTTGAAAATTCCTGGGAAGACAAAGAGTTTATCCGCACCCGTGTTTATGGCATGGATGAGATTCGCGCCGAGGTGAAGAAATGGCCACCCGAAGAAGTTGAACGGGTAACCGGCGTGCCGGGCAGCCAAATGGAGCGGGTTGCCCGCACCATGGCCAACAACCGCCCCGGCACCCTGATCTGGTGCATGGGTGGCACCCAGCATACCACCGGCAACAACAACACCC
>CAYNXK010000088.1:1941-8662 GCA_964401125.1 uncultured Aliiroseovarius sp. | reverse complement strand
CCCGCCCAAAACCCGTGCCTCAGGTTTTGGGCGGGACGCTTTAAACCTCTGAAAGCTGAACTATTGGATTTTGATATTTCTCATTAAAGCAGATTCCCGCCGGTCAAGACACGATTTCGTTTGTTACGAAATGTCACAGGGCTGTGCTGCACGGTCCTGTGATTGGCTTCTGAGACTTGGCCCGGTTAGCCCTTTGTTCATCGCACCAAGCGATAAGAAACCCTGGATGTAAAAAGGAATTCAAATGTCATACCAATCCAAAACCATCGCCGTTGCCGCGGCTGTTGCTGCAGTTGTTGCCATTCAGGCACTGCCTGCCGCTGCCGACGGCCACACGGAAAAATGCTACGGCGTATCTCTTGCTGGAGAAAATGACTGTGCCGCCGGTCCTGGCACAACCTGTGCAGGCTCCTCAACCGTTGATTATCAAGGCAATGCCTGGTCGGTGGTTCCGGCTGGCACATGCACAACAATGGAGCTGCCTGCCATGGACGACGGCACGGCGCGTATGGGCGGCCTTGAAAAAGTTGACCGTGACATGGCTGGCTAAGCTAAAATCCAACCAGGCCCCGGGCTTCTGGCCCGGGGTCATATAATGGAATATGCCATGCTCGACCAAAACACACCTTCCCGCCTACCTTTGCCAAATGGCGCCGGTGTTGGCTACAAGCCACAACATTTTCAGAGCATTATGGCTGATCCCGGCGCGGTTTCATGGCTGGAAATCCATGCGGAGAATTACATGGGCGATGGCGGCCGCCCTCTGGCACAGCTACGCCATCTTTCAGAACGCTTTCCCATATCCTGCCACGGTGTCGGCCTGTCAATCGGCGGTGAGGGGCGGCTTGATGCCGACCACCTTACCCGCCTGAAACATCTGGTGGGCTGGCTGAACCCGGCGGCCTTCAGCGAACATCTGGCCTGGTCAAGCCATGAGGGTGCTTACCTCAATGACTTGTTGGCCCTGCCCTATACGGACGCAACCCTGACGCGCGTCGCCGACCATATTGATGAACTGCAAGAGGTGGTTGGCCGTCAGGTGATGCTAGAGAACCCCTCGTCTTATCTGGCCTTTGAGGAAAGCACCTGGTCTGAGCCGGAATATATGCGCGAAATTGCCCGGCGTACCGGCTGCGGCCTGTTGCTTGATGTCAACAACGTCTTTGTTTCCGCCACCAATCTGTCATACGAGCCGCGCGACTATATTGATGCCTACCCGCTTGATCTGGTGGGAGAAATTCACCTTGGCGGCCATGACCCGGATGAAGATGATCAGGGTCGGCCCCTGCTGATCGACAGCCACGGCAAGCCGGTCACCGGCGCGGTTTGGGCGCTTTATGATTATACCATTACCGCCGCCGGACCACGCCCCACCCTGATTGAATGGGACAATGATGTGCCCGAATGGCCGGAACTGGAGGCCGAGGCGGCGCGGGCAGTGAAAACCCTGGCGCAGGTAGCGGCATGAATGTCAGCCAGACCCAGATGCGCCGGGCCATTCTTGATGCGGATAGCCATGTGCCCGCTGGGCTGGTAGATGAGCAAGGCCGCCCAGCCGGCAAGCGTTTCAATGTTTACCGCAACAATGTCGCCGCCAGCCTGACCGAGGCAATGCAGGTGGCGTTTCCGGTGGTGTACAAGTTGGTAGGTGACGAATTTTTCAAAGCTCTGGCCGGGGTTTTTCTGCGCCAGCACCCGCCCAGCTCGCCAATGATGATGCATTATGGCGCGGCATTCCCGAGTTTTCTGCAAAAGTTCAAGCCGGTCAACCACCTTGGTTATCTACCTGATATGGCCAAGCTGGAACTGGCGCTACGGCACTCATACCATGCCGCCGACACCCCTGCCATTGACCCAGCCGCCTTGCAGAGCCTGTCAAGCGAGCAGCTTATGGCGGCATGTTTGCGCCTTGCCCCGGCCACACGCCTGCTGCGCTCGCGCTGGCCGGTTCATGCTATCTGGCTGGCCAACACGCGCCATGATGCGCCAAAGCCGCAGATGCTGGCCGAGGATGTGCTAATAACAAGGGTCGAGTTTGACCCAAAACCACAGGTTTTACTCGCGGGTGGCGGGCATTTTGTTGAGGCTTGCCTGCACGGCAAAAGCTTTGGCGCGGCATTGGGGATTGCCAAGGCGGCTGAGGCGGCTTTCAATCTAACAGCCACATTGGGCCTGCTGATTTCAGGTGGCGCCATTGTTGAAATAAAAGAGGGATAGAGACATGAACACTTTGATCAATCTGCACAGCGCGGTTTTCAGCCGGATCGAGGCCATGGCCCCCTGGCTACTGACAACCTTTGCCCGCTTCACCTTTGCCGCCACGCTGCTGGTCTATTTTCTACATTCCGGCAAACTCAAGCTTGGCGAAGGCTTCATGGGTATTTTCATACCCTCCAGCGGCGCATATTTCCAGATTTTCCCCAAAGCAATCGAGGCCGCGGGCTATGATGTGACAGCGCTTAGCCTCTGGCATACGCTGGTGGTGCTGGCCGGCACCTGGGCCGAGTTCATCCTGCCGGTGCTGATTGTTGTGGGGCTGTTCACCCGGCTGGCCTCGCTTGGCATGATCGGCTTTATCGCGGTGCAATCCTTGACCGACCTTTACGGCCACGGCGGCATTGAACATGCAGCCACGCTTGGCGCCTGGTTTGACCGTTTCTCAGACGGGATCATCCTTGACCAAAGGTTGTTCTGGGTAATGTTGTTGGTAACCCTGATCGTAAAAGGTGCCGGGCCGCTTTCACTTGACCGGCTGCTGAAGGGGTTTAGTGAGAATCGGGCTTGAGGGCCAACAGCGCCAGCACTCCGCCCAGCCCCGCAAGGGTAATGGGGAACATGGTGAAGACGTTAAAGCCAAAGGCCCAATGCATGCCCGCCGCTGACACGATAAGCATGATGCCACCGGCGCGGGCCTGAGACCGCGCCATGGCGCCTCCGGCTATGGCCAGCACCGGCGCCAGCAGGCCAAGCAGGCGCACCCGGCCTGGATGGTCAACCTGTTCCGCAAGGTTTGGCACTTCACCAAACCAGGCGATGAACTCGGTGTAACCATAGCCGAAAAACCCGACCAGCATGCCCCAGATGCCGGCAATAATTCCTAAAACCAATGCTGCGTTGCGCATGTTGTTCCTCCTGTTCTTTTCCCAATTAGGGCTGCAGGCGGTGATTTCCAAGCAGGTTTTGCGGGGAAAACTTTCTGTGTGTTCACCGGGTGAATCAAGGTTTTGCTTGATTCTTTGTGCATATCGTAGCAGTTTGCCTGCGTGACAAAGGCCTTTACAGACAACTGCCGCCTCTACTCAAGAGGCAGCCGAACGCGACAAAGACCGGCTGCACAATCCGCCGCATTTCCGCAGGCGGGCATGAGATAAAGGAGAACGGCATGGCCGTAGGTACTGTGAAATGGTTTAATTCCACCAAAGGTTTTGGTTTTATTGCCCCCGAGGGCGGCGGCAATGATATATTCGTGCATATCTCGGCGGTTGAGCAAGCCGGGCTTACAGGCCTCGCGGATGACCAAAAGATCGAATTCGAGATGGTCGAGAGCCGTGACGGGCGCCAATCAGCCGGAGAATTGAAGCTGATTGACTAAAAGCTAACGCCTTTCAATGCTGTGGGCACTTTGCATCCAATCTGCACCTCAGGTTAATGCAAAGCACTTTTGGGCACAAAAAAGCTTGCAATTCACCTGCCAAGCCCCCATGTGAGCCGTGTACGACAGATCTATCTACCCGCCTCCTTTTCTAAGCAGCCGGTTTGAGACCAGACTGCGCTACCGGGCCGCTGCATGACGTGGGCGGCAGATTGAAGGAGATACGGATATGGCCACTGGCACCGTAAAATGGTTTAACCCCACTAAAGGCTTCGGCTTCATTGCACCTGACGATGGCGGCAAAGACGTGTTTGTACACATCTCATCCGTTGAGCGCGCTGGCCTCACTGGTCTTGCCGACAACCAAAAAGTCGACTTTTCTCTGGAAGATGGCCGCGATGGCCGTCAGTCCGCTGGCGACCTGAAGCTGATTGACTAAAAGCCTGACGGGCTAGCGCTCGCCTATGCTTGAAAAATTGAAACCCCGCGCACCCAAAGTGCTGCGGGGTTTTTTTTATGGGTCAGGAAAGTTCGCGCTCCAGTCTGCGGGCAAGTTTGTCAGCAGCCCCACGGATCGCGGCCGAAATATCAGCCGCGTTGTGATGCACACCAATGGGTTTCTTACCCTTGGGCCGCGCCTCCATTGAGCAGCGCTTGTCATCCGGCCCACCCTTGGGGCCATTCTCATCTGCAACCCAGATTTCCACCCGGCTAAGATGCTTGGCCTTTCCCTTAAGTGCCTTTTTCAACACCTCTTCGGTAAAGCTCTGGGCGCTTTCGAACCCGTGTAAGACATTGTCATTGTTCAGGATGATCTGCATATTATTCCCCTTGATGTCTGGTAATTTCACTGCCTATAGGATTCAGATATTGGCTCTGACGCAAGTTTCAAGGGATAGCTGTTTCGGGAATCTAAAGCGTCCCGCCCAAAACCTGAGGCACGGGATTTGAGCGGGGCGCTTTAAGCCAGCTACTCAGACAAACTGCTCGCGAATCAAGCGTTCTTCCAGCCCGTGGCCGGGGTCAAACAATAGCCGGTGGTGGATATCACCCTGTGTGCGGATCTCGACTGACACCACATCACGCACCGCGCGGCTGTCGGCCTCAGCCATGACCGGGCGTTTCTCGGCCTCCAGCACATCAATGCGCACCACCGCATCTTTTGGCAACAGCGCCCCGCGCCAGCGACGCGGGCGAAAGGCCGACATAGCAGTCAGCGCCAACACATCCGAGCCAATGGGCAGAATTGGCCCGTGCGCCGAGTAATTATAGGCAGTGGAGCCGGCCGGGGTTGCTAGCAGCGCCCCGTCGCAAATCAGCTCATCCATACGCAGGCGTCCGTCAACGCTGATTTGCAGCTTTGCCGCCTGCGGGCCTGAACGCAAAAGCGAAACCTCGTTTATGGCCAAGGCCTTATGCTGGCTGCCATCTCTGCATTCGACGCGCATAACCAGTGGGTTTATCACAGTTTCCTCGGCCACCTCCAGCCGTTCTACCAGCCCATCGGTCACATATTCGTTCATCAAAAACCCGACCGTGCCGCAATTCATGCCATAAATTGGCACGTCAAGTGCTTGCATCGCATGCAGGCTGTGCAACATGAAACCATCACCGCCCAGCGTCACAATAACATCGGCCTGGCCCTCGGCAACCTGACCGTAGCGCTGTGTCAGGGCCATAAGAGCCTCTTTAGCAATATTTGTGTCACTGGCGGAAAAGTGAATTTTTGGGGGTTGCAGTTTTGCCATTCTTGGCCATCCTTCAGGCTGTGGTCTCCGTGTTCTACCTGAAATCGGAGCAATGCAAAACACAATCATCGAATGGAGCCATACCTTGCCCAAAAATACTCACCTCACCCGCCGCCATTTTTTATATTCCGGGGTTGCCATTGCTGGGCTGGCCTTGCCCGTCATTGGCTTTGCCGCCGCGCATTCGGGCATTAGCCACAAGAACCCGCTGGCCATTCCGCCCCTGGACCTCGGAGAGGTTTCAGATGGCAAGCGTATTTTCAACCTGCAATTACAATATGGTAGCCATGAGTTCTTTGCCGGCACCCAAACCCCGACCAAAGGCATTAACGGCAATTATCTTGGCCCGGTTCTGCGGATGCGCAAGGGCGAGGTGGTACGCTTGAACGTGACCAACGGGCTTGATGAAGACAGCACTCTGCATTGGCACGGCTTCAATCTGCCCGCCAGCGCCGATGGTGGGCCACATCAGGTAGTCACACCGGGCCAGACATGGTCACCGGAATTTGAGGTGCATGCAGTGGCTTCGACCATGTGGTATCATTCGCATCAGATGAGCAAGACAGCCCCGCAGGTCTGGGCCGGTCTGGCGGGCATGGTGATCATTGATGATGATGCCGCAAGCATGCTTGCCCTGCCCTCACAATACGGCATCGACGACATCCCGCTGGTGCTTCAGGACCGCCGTTTCAGCCGCAGGGGCGGCATGCCTTACCGCACCTCAATGCATGATCGCATGGTTGGCATGATTGGTAATTACCCAGTATTGAACGGCACGACTTCGCCCTATCTTGAGGTGAGCCACGAGAAAATTCGGCTGCGTCTGCTGAATGGCTCAAACGCCTCGATCTACAATTTGGCCTTCCGCGATAAGCGAAGCTTTCAGGTCATCGCCTCTGATGGCGGCTTGCTGGCCTCGCCGGTCAGCCTGACAAAGCTCAGGCTGTCTCCCGGTGAGCGCGCTGAAATCGTAGTCAGCTTTGAGCCGGGCCAACCCGCACTTCTGGAAAGTGTTGCCGAAAGCCACAGTGAAGGCCACAGTGAAGGTCATGATGAGGGCACGAGTGGCGGCACGGGCGACGGTATGATGCGCGGCATGGATGGCATGGGCGGCATGGGCGGGGGCGGTATGATGACTGCAGCCCAAAGCCCGGTTTTTGAGCTTCTGGAATTTCGCCCGGCTGATAGCCTCACAGCTTCCCCCGCCATTCCAGACCAGCTCGCCACCCTTGCCGCGCCTGAGGAAGAAACCGCCAAAAAAACCCGGCGCTTCGTGTTGGAAATGCCGGAAATGGGCATGCGCATGATGTTGGGCGGGAAATTTATGATCAACGGCAACAAGATGGACATGGCGCGCATAGATGAGGTGGTCAAAGTGGGC
>CAYNXK010000088.1:0-1914 GCA_964401125.1 uncultured Aliiroseovarius sp. | reverse complement strand
ACCCCAGCCAGATGGCGCATCCGTTTCACGTACATAATACCCAGTTTCGCGTGCTCGAACAGAATGGCAGCTCGCCCGCGCCCCATAAGGCCGGGTTGAAAGATACAGTTTTGGTCGAGGCTGGCGAGATCGTCCGCATTCTTGTGCGCTTTGATCATTATACCGACCCTGACCTGCCTTATATGTATCACTGCCACATTCTGGAGCATGAAGATGCCGGCATGATGGGGCAGTTTACCGTGGTTTAAGCGCGCAAAAGGTCGTCCCCGTCACTTTCTATGTTCCCGACAAGCCCCAACTCGGTTAAAGAGCCGCAGGCCGCGCAAATTCAAGGCGCAGGTTTCAGGGCTTTGAGGAGATACACCATGACAGCATCCGTCCGTGACGCAGGGTTTTTCACTGAAAGACTTTCCAGCCGCGACCCGGAGATTTGGCGCGCCATGACCGGCGAGCTTCAGCGTCAGCGCGATGAGATTGAGCTGATCGCCTCGGAAAATATCGTATCAGTTGCGGTGATGGAAGCACAGGGCAGCGTGTTGACCAACAAATACGCCGAAGGCTATCCGGGGCGGCGCTATTATGGCGGCTGTGAATGGGTTGATGTCTCTGAGACTCTGGCGATTGAGCGAGCCAAGCAACTTTTTGGCTGTGAACACGCCAATGTGCAGCCCAATTCCGGCTCTCAGGCTAATCAGGCTACCTTCATGGCGATGATTGCACCGGGCGATACCATTTTGGGCATGAACCTTGCCTCCGGCGGGCATTTGACCCACGGGGCGGCGCCAAATCAATCGGGCAAGTGGTTCAACGCCGTGCAATATGGCGTGCGCAAAGAGGACAATTTGATTGATTATGACGAGGTGGCGGCGCTGGCGCAGGAGCATCAGCCCAAGCTGATCATCGCCGGTGGCTCGGCCATCCCGCGCCAGATTGACTTTGCAAAGTTCCGCGAGATTGCCGACAGCGTTGGCGCATTTCTGATGGTAGATATGGCGCATTTTGCCGGGCTGGTAGCGGCGGGCGAGCATCCCTCG
Organism: uncultured Aliiroseovarius sp.; assembly: GCA_964401125.1. Classification (GTDB taxonomy): domain Bacteria; phylum Pseudomonadota; class Alphaproteobacteria; order Rhodobacterales; family Rhodobacteraceae; genus JAAEUB01. The sequence goes on along the minus strand of CAYNXK010000088.1, from coordinate 880 downwards.
CCGTTTCCCCATGCCCATGTTGTCACCACCACGACGCACAAAACCTTGCGCGGGCCACGTGGCGGCATGATTCTGACCAATGACGGAGCGCTGGCCAAGAAAATCAACTCGGCGATCTTTCCCGGCCTGCAAGGCGGGCCGCTTGAGCATGTAATTGCCGCCAAGGCGGTGGCCTTTGGCGAGGCTCTCAGGCCCGAATTCAAAACCTACCAACAAGCAGTACGGGCCAATGCGGTAGCCCTGGCCGACCAGCTAATGCAGGGGGGCTTGGATATTGTCACCGGCGGCACCGATACCCATGTGATGCTGGTTGATCTGCGCCCCAAAGGCGTGAAGGGCAATGCTACAGAAAAGGCGTTGGGGCGGGCCAATATAACAACCAACAAAAACGCCATTCCGTTTGACCCGGAAAAGCCCTTTGTTACCTCAGGCATCCGCCTTGGCACCCCGGCGGGCACCACGCGCGGCTTTGGCGAGGCCGAGTTTCGGGCTATCGGCCAGATGATCGTTGAGGTGGTGGACGGGCTGGCGACGCATGGAGAAGCCGGCAATGGCGCGGTGGAAACTGCCGTGAAGGCCAAAGTGGCCGGTCTCTGCGCCCGCTTCCCGCTATACGAAAACCTCTGACAAGCACGGCAAAAGGCCCCGGACACAATGCCGGGGCCTTTGCTTATTTTGCCGCTTTAAAGTGTTTCGCGCCTCATGGTCACAAAGTGAGCGCGGGCAGCTTTAGTCTTTTGGATCAGCAATCATTTCCTCCAGAAGTTTCTCGTTGCGGGCATCTTCGATCCGGTTAATCCGGTCTTCACTGGCGCGACCGTCAAAGCGGTATTTGACCACATTGATCAGGCTCAGGGTAAGCAGTACAATACCCATGCCC
>CAYNXK010000087.1:1046-8752 GCA_964401125.1 uncultured Aliiroseovarius sp. | reverse complement strand
CCTGGCGGTTGGTGGTGGCGTAACAGATGTCTTCCTTATGCGGGCCAATGATGGCCGGAAAACGGGCCTTTAAGGCCCGCTCTTCCCAGCCCATGGCGCGCAATGCAGCTTCACCGCCAGGGTCGGTTACAACTATGATTTCAAAGTTCGGGTAATAGAGCTGGCCAATTCCGCTCAAGCACCTTGGCAACAGGCCGGGGCGGCCACGGCTGACCACGATGACACTGACCGGTGGCGGCGCATTCATTCCACAGCCATTGCTGATAACATCGCCTCAATGCGCGGCACGTCTTCCGGGTTGTTCAACTCCCAGAAGTGCCGCCCGCGCGCTTCAACCTCAACACACAAAACCGGCCGTTCGCGCTCCAGAAAGCGCAGTTGTTCAAGCCCTTCAAGTTGCTCCAGAATGCCGGGTTTCCAAAGCGGATAGGCTGCCAAAGCCGCCGGGCGATAAGCGTAGACGCCAACATGGTGGAAAACCGGCGTCACCTCGTGATCGGGGTAATCATGTGTGGTGTAAGGTACAACTTCCTTGGAAAAATACAGCGCTTTGCCCTCGGCCCCGAACACCGCCGTTGTTGCTCCTACCCGGCCAGCACGGCGGTCTTCCAGAAACCCGGCCAGCGCCCGGCCATCACAGCGCAAAACCGGGGTAGCCACTTCAGCAGTCGGGTGGGCTTTCAGGGCCTCAACCAGCTCTTCAACAAACCAAGGTGGGGTCAGGGGGGCATCACCTTGCAAGTTTACCACAATATCAAAGCCACCGCCCAGCGCATCAAGGGCCTCGGCACAGCGCTCGGTGCCGTTTTCGCAGGACTTTGAGGTCATGATAACTTCGGCACCAAAACTTTCGGCCTTGTTGCGAATGCGCTTGTCATCAGTGGCGACCACCACCCGGGCAATGCCACGCACCGCCTGAGCGGCCTCCCACGAGCGCCGGATCAGTGGCTTTGCCACCCCGGAAATGCCGCGCAAATCAGCCAGCGCCTTGCCGGGATAGCGCTGCGAAGCATAGCGCGCCGGAATGATGATCAGAGTCGACATCAGGCGGGCTTCAACTTGACGCCGGGCGCATGGGCAATGAAAAACGGGTTTTCGTAGATTGGCTTGCCGTAGGTCAGGGGGGTGTGATTATCAAATCGCACCACTTCGCCGCCAGCCCCCTTCAGTACCGCATGCCCGGCCGCCGTGTCCCATTCCATGGTGCGGCCAACACGCGGATACAAATCAGCCTCACCGGTTGCCACAAGGCAAAACTTCAGACTGGAACCAGCACTTTTCATGTCTCTGACCGCATATTTACCAATGTAGTCATCCGTTGCCTGATCCCGGTGCGACTTGGAGGCGACAACCATAAGGGCCGAATTGTCAGGATTAGACACTGATATGAGAGTTGTGCGGCCCGGTAGATCCTTGTCAAACGGGCCTTCCTCTTCAACCGAAGCACCATTTGGCCTAGTATAAAACATGCGGCCTTTGGCGGGGGCATAAACCACACCGCGAACGGGCACGCCTGCCACCACATAGGCGATGTTCACGGTGAAATCACCGCGCCTGTGGATAAATTCCTTGGTGCCGTCCAGTGGATCAACGATCAGAAAGGCATCGGCTTGCTTGCCGTGGCTGTCAGCCTGCTCCTCTGTCACCAGAAGTGTTTCAGGAAATGCCTGGCGCAGCCCTGCCGAGATCACCGCATCGGCTGCTTCATCCGCCGCTGTGACCGGGCTGTCATCAGCCTTGGCGCGGATGTTGAAATCGTCTTGACCATAGATATCCATGATCACATCTCCAGCCTCAAGCGCGAGGCGCCGCATAACCCGCGTCAACTTATCAAAATCCAAGAACCTGCTCCTGCCTTTTTCACATCTTCCAGCACGGTTGAAAAACCCGGCCAGCTCTTTTATGATCCCGCGATAAGGGAACAGCAAGATTTCTCTGCGTATAAAGACTGTCAGACAGCTAAGGAAGTGGCATGTTTCAGGCGAAAACCACAAAATCACAACGATCGGCCGCATTTTCAACCGCGGCAGTGGTCTACCATGCCACTGTGCGCAGCGTGCGCAAAACCCACAGCAATGCGGTGATCGGATTGTTCATCAACATGCTGCAAACCATACTGCTGGTGGCCGTGTTCTATGTGATGTTCACTGTGCTGGGTCTGCGCGGTGCGGCGGTGCGCGGTGATTTTTTGATCTATATCATGACTGGCATCTTTCTTTTTATCACCCACACCAAAAGCATGTCGGCGATTATCGGCTCGGAAGGCCCGGCCTCGCCAATGATGTTACACGCGCCGATGTCAACTTTCGTGGCCATTCTGGCAGCGGCATTTGGCGCGCTATATATGCAGCTCCTCTCGGCACTGTTTGTATTGCTCCTCTACCATGTGATCTGGACTCCGGTGGTTTTATACGATCCGGTAGGGGTTTTGGGCATGTTTTTACTGGCATGGTTCTCCGGGATATCTATTGGCATGATTTTTCTTGCGCTGAAGCCGTGGTTTCCACAATTTGTTGGTATCGCCTCAACGGTTTACGCGCGGGCAAACATGATTGCTTCCGGCAAGATGTTTTTGGCCAATACCCTGCCCTTTACCATGCTGAACATGTTTGACTGGAACCCGCTGTTTCATACCATCGACCAGACGCGCGGCTTTGCCTTTATCAACTATAACCCGCATTATACATCCATATCATATCCGCTGATTGTTAGTATCGTTTTACTGGTGTTGGGCTTCATGGGGGAACATTATACCCGCCGGCACGCCTCTCTCAGCTGGGGCGCCGGGAAGTGAAACTCTTTACTGCTTTCCTGTTTGCCCTGCTCCTGCCGGCCCTTGCCCAGGCTCAAACCCTGCCTGATACCTTCATCGTCACCGGGGTTGCGGCTGATGATGTGCTGAATATCCGGGCCGAACCAACGGCCAGCGCGCCAATTGTCGGAGAGCTCGGACCCTACATGATCAATATCGAGGTGCTGAAGCTTTCAGCGAATCAGAAATGGGGCAGGGTTTCCACCGGCGAGGGCAATGGCTGGGCCTCAATGCGCTATCTTGAGCGCTCAGGCCACAATGACCTCTCAGAGGTGCCCAGACCAATGACCTGCATTGGGACCGAGCCGTTCTGGGCGCTGGGCATGCACCCTCAGGGCGACGAATATGTGCTGCTCGGCTATGGCAGGCATGACCTCACCTGGATAAAGGACGTGCTGGCCTTTCAGGGTTTCGTTGTGGTGTTTGAGGAGGGCCCGAGCCTGAACCGCACCCTCACCGTAGAGCGCGGGTTGTGCAGCGACGGGATGAGCGACCGCGATTACGGCTGGCGCGCCACCTTGCTCAACGAAGCCCCCGACGGCGACAGCCTGCAATTTGGCTGCTGCACGCTGGACCACCGGTAGCCGCACCACTGAGTGCCGTATGATACTCAGACGACTGAACTGGCCTGATTTTCTCGGGATTGACCAAGGGGGAGAAAATTATCACCTTTTTCGTTTAGCTGTGATGATTCCCAAGCTTGATCTGTTAATGGTTAAAACAGCAGAATATTCTTGAGAATGCAGATAGTAATTTTTTCCCTGCACCTCGATTTTTTCAGTTGGTGTGGACAAGATTATTTTGCGACAAAGACAAACGATATCGCAATCGGCCATACCTGCGAGACCCAAGTTTTTCGCTATTCTAACCAACCCAAGCTTGGTATTTTTAAAGTTTGCAGCAATGAGTTCTTTGGTGTTTTCTGTGATGTGGCTTTGTTGACGCATTGTATATCCATCCTATCATAGCAAGCAATGTTTGGGGGGCGTGGAATTTACGTCACCACCCGCAGCGTCAGGTTAATCCGCCCGCCCTCCTTCAGCAGGCTGGATGAACCAAACCGGATCCGGTCCACCCCGTGATAGGCCAGCCGGGCCTTGCCGCCCAGGACAAGTACATCTCCAGACGTCAGCCAATGCGAAGCCGTCTTGCCACCCCTTTTGCTGTTGCCCACCCGAAAAAGCGCGTCGTCCCCCAGCGAGATCGACACGACCGGCTGCGAAAAATCAGCCTCGTCCTTGTCTTGATGCAGACCCATCCGCGCACCTTCACCGTAAAAATTGACAAGGCAACATTCAGGTGCGCGTGCCGGGCTCGCCACCTGATGCCATATGCCCAGCGCGGTTTCGGGAATAGACGGCCACGTCACCCCGGACGGATGTTTTTCAATATAGCGATAACCTGAGTGGTCAGAAAACCAGCCATAGCGCCCGGCACTTGTCATGCGCACTTTCATGGGCTTGCCGTAAGGTGTCATTGGTGAAAACAGCGGCGCGGCTGCCACAACCTGCCGCAAGGCTACGACCAAAGCCCTCTGCGCCGCCCGGTCCAGCAAGCTTTTATAAACCAGCATATTGTTAATGGCAAAGTCCGGCTTAATCCTGTTTTCTTGGCTATTCATTAGCAAAACCCCAAAAATGACTCGCTTTTTTGGCCCTAAGCCTGCTTTCAGACGCTTGCAGGGGGCAAGCACCCTCCCTATATACGCCCAGACGCTGGAAACATACTTCCGGTAAACATCTGGGATCAGGGGCCGACGCCTTCGGGGTCGGGTTCCCGCCATATCGCCTGTGAGAGGAATATAAGCATGGCTAAAGTCATTGGTATCGACCTTGGAACTACAAACTCCTGTGTTGCAATCATGGACGGCGCGCAGCCGCGCGTTATTGAAAATTCGGAAGGTGCGCGCACGACGCCCTCGGTTGTAGCCTTCAAGGACGACGAGCGCCTTGTGGGCATGCCTGCCAAACGGCAAGCTGTCACCAACCCTGAAAACACCATTCATGCGGTGAAGCGCCTGATCGGGCGGCGGGCCACTGATCCGGCGGTTGTCAAAGACCAAAAGCTGGTGCCCTACACCATTGTTGATGGTGGCAATGGCGATGCCTGGGTACAGGCTAGCGGCGAAAAGTATTCGCCCAGCCAGATTTCGGCCTTTATCCTCGGAAAAATGAAGGAAACCGCCGAGAGCTATCTGGGCGAGGAGGTAACGCAAGCGGTTATTACCGTACCGGCCTATTTCAACGACGCCCAGCGCCAGGCCACCAAAGATGCCGGTAAAATCGCCGGGCTGGAAGTGCTGCGCATCATCAACGAGCCAACAGCGGCGGCGCTGGCTTATGGTCTCGACAAGAAAGAAACCAAAACCATCGCGGTTTATGACCTTGGCGGCGGCACCTTTGATGTGACCGTTCTGGAAATTGACGACGGTTTGTTCGAGGTGAAATCTACCAATGGCGACACTTTCCTTGGTGGCGAAGACTTTGACATGCGCATTGTTCAGTATCTTGCTGACCAATTCAAAAAAGAGCACAGCGTTGACCTGACCAAAGACAAGATGGCGTTGCAACGGCTGAAAGAAGCGGCAGAAAAAGCCAAGATCGAGCTGTCAAGCTCGGCTCAAACTGAAATCAACCAACCCTTCATTTCAATGGGCGCTGATGGCCAACCCTTGCACATGGTGATGAAGCTGACCCGCGCCAAGCTGGAAAGTTTGGTCAGTGATCTGATCAAACGCACCATGAAGCCCTGCCAGGCAGCCCTGAAAGATGCTGGTCTCACCAAGGATGACATTGACGAGGTGATTCTGGTTGGTGGTATGACCCGTATGCCGCGGGTGAAAGACGAAGTGACCAAGTTCTTTGGAAAAGAGCCGCATCAGGGCGTGAACCCGGATGAGGTGGTGGCCATGGGTGCCGCCATTCAGGCCGGCGTGCTGCAAGGTGATGTGAAGGACGTGGTACTACTTGATGTGACCCCGCTTAGCCTTGGCATCGAGACACTGGGCGGCGTGTTCACCCGGCTGATTGACCGCAACACCACTATCCCGACCAAGAAAAGCCAGATATTCTCAACTGCCGAGGACAACCAGAACGCGGTGACGATCCGGGTATTCCAAGGCGAGCGTGAAATGGCGGCGGATAACAAAATTCTCGGCCAGTTCAATCTGGAGAATATTCCACCCGCACCGCGTGGCCTGCCGCAGATTGAAGTAACCTTTGATATTGATGCCAATGGCATCGTTTCAGTCGGTGCCGCTGACAAGGGCACCGGCAAAGAGCAGAAAATTACCATTCAGGCTTCGGGTGGCCTGTCGGATGAAGATATTGACGCAATGGTCAAGGATGCCGAGGCCAATGCAGAAACCGACAAGGAACGCCGCGAGCTGGTTGAGGCTCATAACCAGGCCGAAAGCCTGATCCACTCGACCGAGAAGTCAATGGAAGAGCATGCTGATAAGGTTGACCCCACCACGATCGAGGCAATCGAGCTGGCCATTGCTGCGCTGAAGGACGAGCTTGAAAGCGAAAATGCCGACAAGATCAAGGCTGGTGTCCAAAACGTCACTGAAGCAGCCATGAAGCTTGGTGAGGCAATTTATAAAACCTCACAGGAAGCAGAAGCGGGCGATGCGCCCAACATGGACGACGAGCCGCGCAGTGTGGACGATGATATCGTTGATGCTGATTTTGAAGATATCGACGAAGATAAGCGGCCCTAACCCCGCGGACAACAGCATGTGATCGGCCCGTATTTTCTCCGGGCCGATCTCTGCTTTTCCGAAAGGATCCCAAATATGGCAAAGCGTGATTTCTACGAGGTGCTGGGCGTCGCAAAGGGTGCATCAGCTGACGAGATCAAAAAAGCCTATCGTGGTAAGGCGCGCGAGTTTCACCCCGACCGTAATACCGATAATCCAAATGCTGAGACCAAGTTTAAAGAAGCCGGCGAAGCATATGACATTCTGAAAAATGACGAGAAAAAAGCGGCTTACGACCGCTTTGGCCATGCGGCCTTTGAGGGCGGCATGGGCGGTGGCGGACGGCCTGGTGGCTTTCATGGCGGTGGGCAAGGTGATTTTGCATCGGCCTTCTCAGATGTGTTTGACGACCTTTTTGGCGATTTCATGGGCGGTCAGCGAGGCGGTGGCGGACGTGCCTCTCGCGGCTCTGATTTGCGTTATAACTTACGTATAACACTGGAAAATGCCTATGCGGGCCTACAAAAAACCATCCGGGTGCCAACTTCCGTTGCTTGTGATTCCTGTAACGGCACGGGGGCCGAAAGCGGTGCCGAGCCACAGGTTTGCCCGACCTGTTCGGGCATGGGAAAGGTGCGCGCCCAGCAGGGATTTTTCACCGTTGAACGCACCTGCCCCACTTGTCATGGCATGGGGCAGATCATCAAGAACCCCTGCAAACCCTGCGCCGGAGCCGGACGGAGCGAGAAAGACCGCTCACTCAGTGTGAACATTCCAGCCGGAGTTGAAACTGGTACGCGCATCCGCCTCGCGGGTGAAGGCGAGGCCGGAATGCGCGGCGGCCCGGCGGGTGATCTCTATATTTTTATCGAGGTTGCGACGCATCAGTTGTTTGACCGCGAAGGCTCAAACCTGCATTGCCGGGTGCCGGTCTCCATGTCTTCGGCAGCGCTTGGCGGTGATATCGAAGTGCCGACCATTGACGGGGGCCGCTCGCGCGTAAAAATCCCTGCCGGTAGCCAGTCGGGCCGCCAAATGCGCCTGCGCGGTAAAGGCATGCCCGGCCTGCGTGGCGGCGGCGCGGGTGATATGTATATCGAACTTGCGGTTGAAACGCCGGTCAACCTGACCGGCCAGCAAAAAGAACTGCTAAGCGAGTTTGAGAAGCTGTCGGAAGAGAACAACCCCGAAAGC
>CAYNXK010000087.1:0-1036 GCA_964401125.1 uncultured Aliiroseovarius sp. | reverse complement strand
GATTTTTCACCAAGGTGAAAGGGTTCTGGGAGGGTATGAAGGGGTGAGCGGCGTCCCGGAAACACTCCGGGGGAGTGTTTCCGCCGCGAACGGGCGGAGCCCCGGCATTCAGCTTGGTTAACCGCGTTAACCAAAGATTCACTGTTGTCATGTCTTCTCGCCCCATGGCTGGGTATGAAAATAATCACTTTGGCGAGATGCCACAAACGCTGTTTGATGCAGATGAGGCCCCAGTTTTGCCAGTGGCAAAGCAATCCGGGCAATTGCCTTCTTATATCCGCGACCACCGCAAGCGCCTGCGAACGCGCTTCATGCAGGGTGGCGCTGATGCAATGCCGGATTATGAGCTGTTGGAGCTGGTATTGTTTCGCGCCATTCCAAGGCAAGATGTAAAACCGCTGGCCCGCGCCTTGCTTGAGACATTTCAAGATTTCAACCGCATCATCTCTGCTCCACCCGAACGATTACTGGCCATAAAGGGTGTTGGCAATTCTGTGGTGCAGGAGTTGAAGATTGTCGAGGCGGCAGCTCACCGTCTGGCACGCTCTCGCATAATGGGGCAGCATGTGATTTCAAGTTGGGATGCCTTGATTGATTACTGCCACACCATCATGGCACATCGCAATACAGAGCAGTTTCGGGTGCTGTACCTTGACCGCAAAAATATGATTATTGCCGATGAAGAACAGGCGCGCGGCACTGTGGATCATGTGCCGGTTTATCCGCGTGAAGTGGTGAAGCGGGCATTGGTGTTGAATGCCTCGGCACTGATACTCGTGCATAACCACCCTTCCGGTGATCCGACACCTTCGGATGCCGACATCACTATGACCCGGCAAGTTGAAGACGCCGCACGGGCATTGGGGATGGAACTGCATGACCACCTGATAATTGGCAAATCCTGCGAGCTGAGCTTTCGCGCCAACAACTATCTTTAGGGCGTAGACTCATAAATACCAAATAACGATTGCAGCCAGGTGGGCGGCTACAAGGAAAGTTTCGGGGCAGCGGAAAGTTCGCAATGACAATGATCGCC
>CAYNXK010000086.1:0-9046 GCA_964401125.1 uncultured Aliiroseovarius sp. | reverse complement strand
GCCCTCGGGCCGGCGAGCGTATGAACCAAGGCCAACAGCGGCAGGCGCGGCGGCGGGGGCGGCAATAACAGGCGCCTCAAGCGTGGCTATGATAGCTGCAAGCCGGGCGTCTATTCCGTCAAGCCGCGCCGAAATTTCTGAGCCAGCAAAGGCGATGGTGGCCGCATCGGCGGCATTTTCGGCAAAAAGCTGCTGCTTGATCTCGCCCATCTCGGTCAGGCCCAGCATGGCGCCAATACCAGTGGGATCAATACCATATTCGGACGGCAGCCAGAATAATGTCAGGATCAGCCCCGCCGCCGCCGCCGCGCCCAATGTGTCCCGGATCAGCCCGCCCGAGGTTGCCTTTACCCCTTTGATGTGGCCGGATACGGCTTGCTCGGCGGCAGGTTTTGGCTGATTGCGTGGCTCGGCACGCAAGGTTGGCATCGTAGGTTTTGCTGGGTCAGCTGGATTTTGCATATTGGTGTATCCTAATCAATTCAGGTGACAATATAGCCGGTGATCTGAAGCCCCATCAGGGCAAAACCGGCTGCCATCATCAAGACATTTGCGGCGTAAGCCTGACGGGCAAAGGCCGACGTGGCCCGCCAGTAGCCCATGACCACAAGGATTGCCGCCAGCGCCAGAAGTTGGCCAACCTCAACGCCGATATTGAAGGCAATCAGGTTAAGCAGCAGCCCGTCTGGCGAGATATCATAATCAATGATCCTCGAGGCCAGACCAAAGCCGTGCAGAAAGCCAAACAACAGCGTTGCCACCTTGGTATTGGGCTGCACGCCGAACCACTTCTGGAAGGCTCCGAGATTGTCCAACGCCTTGTAAACTACGGAAAATCCGATAATCGCGTCAATGATATAGCTGTTGATACCAAAGTTAAACCAAACCCCCGCCAGCATTGTCACCGAATGACCAATGGCAAACAGGCTGACATAAATGGCGATACTTTTCATACCATAGAGAAAAAAGACCACCCCCAGCAAAAACAGGATGTGGTCATAACCCGTGACCATGTGCTTGGCACCAAGGTAGAGGAAGGGGATGAAATTGACCCCGGTAACCTCTTGAATATAGCCCCTGTCGCCAACGGTGACCGCATGGGCAAGGGTGGCATCGGCCCACAGGGTGAAAATTGCCGCGAGCAGCAAAAGCAGGGCTGCAGGGTGCCGGGCATTGGCCACAATCCAAGAGATGGTACTTGTCATTTTCTGGTTCCGGTGATGATGATCGGCTAGTTTTGCTGGAAAAGCCAGAGCCTGGCACCCCATCCAGGCACGGTTTCAAAGGTTGTAAGAGTGGCGGTAATTCTTGTCTACCCGGTAAATGCAGCCACCAGCCGGCTCAGGGCTGCGGCCGGGTTATCGTTCTGCCAGACCTCCTGGCCGAGGGCGATGAAATCACTGACCGGGGCAAGAGCTGCCAGGCTGTCCTCATCCAGCGCGCCTTCGGCCACCACCGGCACCTCTATCATCTCTGACCACCAGGAAAACAGCTCAATTTCGGCCTGCGCGCCATCACCAAGCAAATTTACCCCAACTGGCCCGAAAGCCACGTAATCGGCCCCGGCCTCACCGGCAATCATGCCATCATGGCGCGAAGCGGCGCAAAAGGCACCAATAATGGCCTCCTTGCCAAGTTCCTCGCGCACCCGGCGCACCCGGCGCGCGCCGTCTGAAAGATGCACCCCATCAAGCCCTAGATTTACTGCCAGCAAGCTGTGATCGGCAATCACCAAAGCCACGTCGCGGGCATGGGCCACGGCCCTGCAGGCATCGGCCACGCGGGAAATATGGCTTTCATCATGGCTGGAAAGACCCAGCCGGATGCAGGCCACCGGAGCGGTATCAAGCACCTGTGCAAGTTGGTCGGGAAAGCTGGCAAGTTCGATCTCGGGTGGTGTAATCAGGTATATTTGCGCCTGCTCCGGCTTGGCCATTTTTCGCTCCTGTTATATGTCAGGCGCTTCATAACCCAGCTTCAGGGCTATGCCACCTTGCCTTTTCAGGCGGCTCAGTCATAAGGCATGGCATGGAAAAAAACAACATTGAAACACTCGCCCCGGTCATTGTTTTGGTGCGCCCGCAAATGGGCGAAAATATTGGGGCCGCTGCCCGGGCCATGCTGAATTTCGGGCTGGATCATATGCGCCTTGTAGCCCCGCGTGATGGCTGGCCCAACCCTGCTGCCGTGGCCATGGCAGCAGGGGCGGGAAGGGTGCTGGATAAGGCTTGGCTGGCGCAGGACATGGTGGAGGCCGTGGGCGATTGCGACTATGTTTTTGCCACCACCGCCCGCACCCGAGGCTTTACCAAGCCGGTGCTCAGCCCGGAACGTGCCATGCAGCAGGCGCGCGCCTTACAGGCCGAGGGGCGGCGGGTGGCCATTTTGTTCGGTGCTGAACGCGCCGGGCTGGGAAGCGACGATATTGCCCGCGCCAATGCCATTGTCACCATGCCGGTCAACCGGGATTTTCCTTCGATCAATCTGGCCCAATCGGTGCTGCTGATGGCCTATGAATGGCGCAGGCAGGCCGGTGATGTGGTGCCGGAAGTGCAGGCGATGGCCCGGACTGAACGCGCCCGCCTGATCGAGGTGGAAAAGCTGGCCGAACATTATGAGGCGCGCCTTGAGGATGCCGGGTTTTTCTATCCGGCCGATAAGGCCGCCGGCATGAAGGTAAACCTGCGCAACATGTGGAGCCGGATGCCTCTGACCGGCATTGATGTGCAGATGTTACATGGCGTGCTGCGGCAGCTGTTGCGCTCAAAGGGCTAGGTCTGCGCCCTATATTTTTGGGCTGCGTTTTAGGGCCGCCATGATCCAGATCAGGGCCAGAACGGCCGCGCCGATGAAATTCATGTTTGCCATGGTGATGTCCAGTACCTGCTCCAGGGCTGGCAAGGTAATCAGGTCCGAGAGCCGCCACGAGATTTCATCACACCGCGCCAGTGGTGCATTCATGATCTGTGACATCAGCTCGTCGGCGCTCATGCCTTCGACCCCGTACGCTACGCAGGTGTCTGGGCCAAGCCACCATTTGCGCTCGACCCCGGAGTGATAGCCACTGATGGCCGAAGTTGTGGCCGCCGCCAGCGCCCCCAGCCACGGCAGCAGCCGCCAGCCGGTAAGCAGCGCCAGAGCGCCAACGGCCACGGCCGCCATATGCGGATAGCGTTGCCACAGGCACATCTGGCAGGGCTGGAAGCCCATGGTCTCAAAAACATAAGCGGCGGCCAGAATGACAGCCGAGGAAAGGGTGACAAACAGAATCAGCTGGTTTCGGGTCAGAGTTTTCATAGGTATCCCACCGCATAAAATCCGCCCCCAAGCAGGAGCAGAAAAAGTATGAACATCAGGCCAAGACGTTTTTCGATAAAGGCCCGTATTGGCACGCCGAATTTCCAAAGCAGGGTGGCAACAAGAAAAAATCGGAAGCCACGGGCGATGATGCTGGAGACCAAAAAGACCCAAATATTCAGCCCTGTCAAGCCCGACAGGATGGTAACGACTTTGTAGGGAAATGGTGTGATGCCAGCGATCAGCACCGCCCAGGCACCATAATTGTTATAGGATGCCGCAAATTCACCAAATCTGTCGGCCTTGCCGTAAAATTCCAGAACCGGGCGGCCAATGCTTTCAAAAAAGCCCCAGCCGATCAGGTAGCCAAGCATACCGCCAGCCACCGAGGCCACAAGGGCAACGCCGGCAATTACAAAGGCGCGTGAAGGTCGGGCGATGATCATGGGAATCATGATGACATCCGGCGGAATGGGAAAAACCGAGCTTTCCACAAAAGCCACTGCTGCCAGCATCCATAGTGCATGTGGATGTTCCGCAAGCCGGATAGTCCAGTCATATAGTCGTCTGATCATGCTGCTGCCCGTATTTTTTATGTAGACACCATGCCGGGGCCATGGGGTCAAGGCTATGATGTCAGTTCTGGTGCCTCGGACATATAAACATGTTGTGAAGTGCGGCAAATGCTTTGCGTAAGGCTGTGCCTGGCTGATAGTTTTTGAAAAACCGACCGTGTGGTCGATTTTACTTGCGCAATGTTATATAGGCTGGTCTTATCGTGAAACTGGTCAGTTTTTGCCAAAGATGGCGGGCTTGGCCTTGGTGATCTGAGGCACAGAGACGCACAGAGACGCACAGAGACACACAGACATGAAATTTATTGTTTTTGGGAGGAAGCAAATGAAACGAACACTTACAGCAGCGCTGGCCGGGGTTATGGCATTTGGCATAGGGGCCGGGGCAGTAATGGCTCAGGAAGTTACCCTGCGCTTTCAACATTTCATCTCGCCAAAAGGTTCGGTGCCGAATTTTTTCATGCAGCCTTGGGCCGACAAAATCTATGAAGAAAGCGGCGGCCGGCTGAAAGTTGAGATTTTTCCCAGTATGCAGTTGGGCGGCAAGCCGCAGGCTTTGTATGATCAGATCCGTGATCGCGTGATCGATGGTGGTTGGGCCATTCCAGCCTATACTCCGGGCCGCTTTCCTGAAGCCGAAGCGTTTGAGCTGCCGTTCATGACCTCCATGTCAGCCGAGGATTCCAGCCGGGCCGCATGGGAATTTACCGCAAAACATATGCAGGAGCGCTTTGCTGACATTCATTTGCTGGCTGTGCATGTGCATGGTCCCGGTGTTATCCACACCAAAGGTGATGCGATTGAAAGCCTGGCCGATTTTGAGGGGCTGAAGCTGCGCGGGCCATCGCGTCAGGCCAATGCGCTGCTTGAAGCGGTGGGGGCGATTCCCGTTGGCATGCCTGTTCCGGCCTTTCCCGAAGCGCTTTCCAAGGGTGTGGTTGATGGCGGTGTGATCCCGTGGGAGATTGTTCCGGCCCTGAAAGTGCAGGAGCTGGCCAATTCACATACCCAGATTGGCGGTGACCGCGCACTTTACAACACCTATTTCATCTGGGCCATGAACAAGGATAGCTACGCGGCACTGCCTGATGACCTGAAAGCAATCATCGACGCCAATAGCGGCATTGAAACCTCGGGCTGGGCTGGTCGGGCCATGGATATGGGCGACAAGACCGGTGAACAGGTGACGGCCGATAACGGCAACACCATTGTCACCCTATCGGATGATGTGGTGGCCGAGCTGCGGGTTATTGGCGAGGCGCTGACCGAGGCCTGGATTGTTGATATGACCGAAAAAGGCCTGGACGGCGCGGCCATGGTAGCCGATGCGCAGGCCTTGGTTGCGGCACATTCAGGCGAATAAGCCGATGCTTTCATGCCGGGCTGCGTCAATGCGTGGCCCGGCATTTTGTTGCGGGGGTGAGGGATGACGATACTGATAGCAGGCGCTGGCATTGCCGGGCTGACGCTGGGGCTAAGCCTGCATCAAGTTGGTATTTCATTCAAGATTTTCGAGGCGGTCGAGCAGCTTCGCCCGCTTGGAGTTGGCATTAACCTGCAACCTATGGCCGCGCGCGAATTGTTTGATCTGGGGTTGGAGCCGGCCTTGGACAAGATTGGCCTGCGCACCGAGGAGGTCGGCTACTTCAACGCAAAGGGGCAGGAAATATGGCGCGAGCCACGGGGGCTTATGGCGGGCAATCTTTGGCCGCAATATTCGCTTCACCGGGGCGGCTTGCAAATGGCTTTGTTGGACGCGTTGATTGAACGGGCCGGGCCGGATGTGCTGCAAATGGGTGCTGCCGTAAATGGCTGGCGCGCCTTTTCTGAAGGTGGGCGCGAAGGCGTGGAAATCAGCCTGACCAGCCGCAAAACCGGCCAGATAATAGGCACTGAAAGCGGCGCGGTTCTGGTGGCGGCTGATGGCATCAATTCAGGCTTGCGGGCCGGGTTTTACCCGAGTGAAGGCCCGGCAATCTGGGGCGGCACCATGATGTGGCGCGGCATCACGCGCGGGCCACGCTTTCTGAGCGGGCGCTCCATGGCGGTGATCGGCAGCAAGGCCTGCAAGTTTGTCTGCTACCCCATTGCTGATACCGCCGATACCGCAGATGGTGGCAGCCTGATCAACTGGATTGCAGACCTCGAACTACCCGCCGATTACGACTGGCGGGCGCAGGATTGGAACCGCTCAGCTCGCCGCGGCGATTTTGCCCATCACTTTGACGGTTGGCGCTTTGACTGGATCGACATTCCCGCGATCATTGCCGGGGCCGATGGCATCTGGGAGTTTCCCATGGTTGACCGCAACCCGCTGGAGCGCTGGAGCTTTGGCAGGGTAACATTACTGGGCGATGCGGCGCATGCCATGTATCCCATTGGCTCCAACGGGGCTTCGCAGGGCATTCTGGATGCGCGTATTCTGGCCCGCGAATTGCGCGGCTATGGGGTTGGGCCGGCAGCACTCACCGCCTATGATGATATCAGGCGCGCGGCGGTGAATGCTGTGGTGCTGGCCAATCGCGGCGACGGGCCGGATGGGATACTGGACATCGTGGCCAAGCGCGCACCGGATGGGTTTGACCATATCGAAAGCGTCATGCCATTGCCTGAGAGGCAAGATTTTGCTGACCGTTATAAAATGGTGGCAGGCATGTCTGTTGATGAATTGAACAAGAGGCCGGCAATTCTGGCGGTTTAGAAGGGGGCAAGAATGGCGATAGCAAAACAAGCGCAGCTTGAGTTGGGCCGCAGGCTGGAGACCGCCAGTAAGTGGCTGGCTTATGCCGGCGGCACGGTACTGGCGGCCATTGCCATCATGACGGTGCTCTCTATCATGGGGCGCGCCTTGGTGGGGATTGGGCTACGGCCGATCCAAGGTGATTTTGAGCTGGTCGAGGCCGGCGCGGCCATTGCCATTTTCGCCTTTCTGCCATGGTGCCAGCTGAAGCGCGGCCATGTCACCGTGGATATTTTCATCGCCCGCCTGTCACCTCGCATACAGGCGGTTTTGGGCTTGCTGGGAGATGCGCTGATAAGTGTGGCAGCCTATGTCATCCTCTGGCGCCTGTGGCTGGGCTTTGGCGAGCGCTTTCCTTATGGCAGCGAGGGGCTTCGCACCTTCTTGGGCATGGGCACAAAACCGTTTTTTGTTGAAACCACTTACGAGTTGGAACTGCCGATCTGGATTCCCTATGCGGCGGCTTTGCTGGGCGCATTGATGTTCTTTCTGGTGGCCGCCTATTCAGTGTGGCGGGCACTTAACTGGGTAATTGAAGGCCGTGAGGAAATGTTATGACCGGAATTGAAATTTCCCTGATTGCCTTTGCCCTGATGCTGTTGGCAATTTTCCTGCGGATGCCGATCGGCCTGGCCATGGGGCTAACCGGTTTTTTTGGCGTCTGGTATATTCTCGGACGCCCCGATCCGATGCTGGCAAGCCTGAAAACCCTGACCTATGACACGTTTTCCAGCTACACGCTTTCAATCGTGCCGCTGTTTTTGCTCATGGGGCAATTTGCCACCAAATCCGGCATGTCCAGCGCCTTGTTTGAGGCGGCAAGCGACTGGATCGGCCATCGCAAGGGCGGTGTGGCCATGGCCGCAATTGGCGCCTGCGCCGGCTTTGGTGCGGTTTGCGGCTCATCTTTGGCAACGGCCAGCACCATGGGGCAGGTGGCGTTGCCAGAAATGCGCAAACGTGGCTATTCCGATGATCTGGCAACCGGGGTGCTGGCGGCTGGCGGCACCTTGGGCATTCTCATTCCACCCTCGATCATTTTGGTGATCTACGCTATCCAGACCGAACAAAATATCGTTAAAATGTTCATCGCTGCGCTGATTCCCGGCCTGGTGGCGGCGGCGGGCTACATGCTTACTGTGGCAATTTATGTGCGCATCAAGCCGGATGCGGCGGGCAATGTGCCACGCGTGCCCTATGCCCAGAGGTTCCGCACCCTGGCCCGTATTTGGCCGGTCGTGGTTATATTCGGGCTGGTCATGGGCGGCATTGCCGCTGACTGGAACTGGGCCCGTGAAGGTGTGCAGGCGCTGTTCACCCCAACCGAGGGCGCGGCTGTGGGGGTTGTAGCAACGGGGGCTTACGGGGTTCTGACCGGCGGGCTGAACTGGCGCGGCTTTCTGGATTCCATCCTCGGGGCGGCGTCCTCAACGGCCATGATTTTCTTCATCATTCTGGGCGCACAGCTTTTCAATTCGTTCTTGGCCTTTACCCAAGCCCCGCAGGATCTGGCCGACTGGGTTGTCGCACAGGGCTATGCGCCGTTCATGGTGCTGGCGCTGATGCTGCTGGCCTACCTGATATTCGGCTGCATCATGGACAGCTTGAGCATGATCCTGCTGACCATTCCGATTTTCTTCCCGATTATCCAGGTGCTGGATTTTGGCCTGACCCCGGAACAGACAGCAATCTGGTTTGGCATTCTGGTGCTGATCGTGGTCGAGGTCGGGCTGATCACACCGCCTGTGGGCATGAACCTGTTCATAATAAACTCGCTGGCGCGCGACATTCCCATGA
The DNA here is from genome assembly GCA_964401125.1 of uncultured Aliiroseovarius sp. Lineage (GTDB taxonomy): Bacteria > Pseudomonadota > Alphaproteobacteria > Rhodobacterales > Rhodobacteraceae > JAAEUB01. Next base: position 637 of record CAYNXK010000086.1, on the reverse strand, counting down.
GCGCCACCTATCGCGGCGTGGCACCTTTTGTCGCCTCCGACCTGATCAGAGTGGTGCTTCTGGTAAGCTTTCCGGGTATCACGCTATGGCTGGTAGGGGTGATGTTCTGACCGGAGGAAGCCCAAACTGCCGGCTTTTTCATCTTGGTACAAATACTCTGGGGGTCTGGGGGTAAAACCCCCAGCTGTTGTTGCCGTTGACGCCACCTCTGGCGGGCGCTAAACGGAGCCAGTGCCCGAGTGGCGGAATGGTAGACGCAGGGGATTCAAAATCCCCCGCCAGCAATGGCGTGTGGGTTCGACTCCCACCTTGGGCACCACTATCCGCAGTAAGATATATCCGCATAAGCCATGTTATGGCCTGGTCTGGTTTGGTTGCAAAAGCCGCCCTATATTTCAAGGCCCGGACGGCAGCAGATGTGTTATCCCGACAGCCGCCGCGCGGGCCAGCTCCGGGTCCAGCGACATTGGTATATATTCACCGCGCCGCCACAATTCTCCCAGATCATCAAAATGCCGGCTGAGAAAATGGCCAGACTGCCCGGTAGCCGAAATGAACAGAGAGCTGTCCGGGTCGGCAAAGTCATAGACCCCTCGGTAACCCGCCCCATGCACATTATGAAACGGCGTCGGCTCCA
>CAYNXK010000085.1:0-9105 GCA_964401125.1 uncultured Aliiroseovarius sp. | reverse complement strand
GGATCTGACCGCAACAGTTGGCGTTCTCGGGACCGGCGCCGACCTGAGCGCGAACGCGACACTGAGCGCTACGGCTGTAACCAATGCCGGCAACACGGCGACAATCACCTATGCGACTGATACCGATGTTAGTGGCGACGCCTTTGCGGTGACTGTTGCTGGCACCACCATCAGCTTTGCCGCAGGTGACATCACCGGTGACCAGGGTGCAGCAGCCACAGCCGTTTCAGGCGCGATCAACGCCCTTGGTCTGGCTGGCATTACGGCGGCAGCATCCGGGGGTGTAGTCACGCTGACCTCGACCCGCGCCTTTGAGGATGTGTCCCTGACCGGGACCAAAAATGGTAGTGGCACAGACATCACTGTTTCGGCAGCATCCATCGGCGAACGTGCTGAAACCCTGACCTTATCGGCCTCGGCCAATGTTGCCGAAGGTGATGGTTATCAGGTTACAGTTGGCGGTACATCCTACACTTATGTGGCCGGCAAGGGTGAGAGCTTTGAAGATGTTGCCCGTGGCCTGAAAGCGGCGGTTGATGGCGGCAATATCACTGGTCTCACCACTCAGGTTACCCAAGACGCCACAACAGGTGCCTGGATGCTGAAAGTCGACAATGACACAGGCACCAGCGTATCTCTGGCACGCACCGGGGCCGCTGATGGCACTGCCTCTGGTGGTCTGTTCGGCCTTGGTGGGATCAACGTCACCACCAATGCGGGCGCAGAGGCCGCTCTGGGTAATATCGAAGCGCTGATTAGTACGGCAATCAGTGGCTCCGCCGCCTTTGGTTCGGCACAGGGGCGGATCGAGACCCAGAGCGATTTCATCGGTAAGTTGACCGATGCGCTCAAAACCGGGATCGGCTCATTGGTCGATGCAAACATGGAGGCGGCTTCGGCCCGCTTGCAGGCTTTGCAGGTTCAGCAGCAACTTGGCACGCAAGCGCTGTCAATTGCCAACCAGGCACCGCAGAATATCCTGGCGCTGTTCCGCTAAGGGAAATGATGGTGGGGCGTCAAAATGGCGCCCCCCTCACGCCCATCTTCTCAGGCGCTCCCTAAATGCAATCGTTACCGGAAGGAAAACCCGTGAACGCTTTAAATTTGGCCCAAAGGGCCTACAATACCGCACAAACCCCAATCCGCACTACCCGTGGCACCGAATACGCCGTATTTGCTCAGGTCACACACCACCTGAAAGCCGCCGCCGAAAAAGGTCGGCCTGCATTTGCACAACTGGCCCAGGCCATTCATGAAAACCGTCAACTTTGGGCTCTGCTTGCAGCAGATGTTTCCGATTCTGACAATGGTTTGCCGCAACAGTTACGGGCGCAAATATTCTACCTCGCAGAATTTACCAACCAACATTCGAGCAAGGTTCTGAATGGCAAAGACAAGGCGGATGTTTTGATTGAAATCAACACCTCCATGATGCGCGGCCTCCGGGCAGCTGGGGGGGCAACATGAGTGGTCTTGTCCTGAAACTCGGACCTAAAGAGCGGGTGCTTATCAACGGTGCCGTTATTGAGAATGGTGACCGCCGCTCGCGCCTTTCCATTGTCACACCCAACGCCAACATCCTGCGCCTGCGTGATGCAATTCACCCGGAAGAGGTAACAACGCCGGTGCGGCGGGTCTGCTATATTGCCCAACTTGTGTTGTCGGGGGATGTGGAAAAAGACAAGGCGCGCCTGCAACTTTTGCGCGGAATCGAACAGCTTGGGCAGGTGCTGAACGATGATAACAGCCGCGAACTTATGGAACGCGCCACAGAAGCTGTGAACGAGGGGCAATATTATCAGGCTCTCAAGGCATTGCGTGGGTTGTTGCCACACGAAGAGCAGTTGATGGCGGCAGCGCCTTCATGACATTTCAGCCGGTCATACCTTTCAGTGGCATGGCCGGCTGGGCCTTTTTGCAACGTACTCAGGAAAGCCAGCAGGCTGCACTTGAAAGAAGTCCGGTCATTCAGCGTGATACGGCTTATTTTGCAGAAAATATCGGCAGCATCAAAACCGCCAAGGATCTGGTAAATGATTTCCGACTTTTGACAGTTGCTTTGGGAGCTTTTGGGCTTGATGCTGATATTGGCAACAAGTTTTTCATCCAGAAGGTTTTGGAAGATGGCACTTTAAACCCTGAGGCCCTTGGCAACAAGCTGTCAGACAAACGCTACCTTGAGTTTTCCAAAGCTTTCGGGTTTGGTGATTTTGATACGCCAAACACCCAGTTAAGTGACTTCCCCGGCAAAATTCTGGAAGCTTACAAAACCCGGAAATTTGAGATTGCGGTAGGAGAACAAGCCCCGGATCTGCGGCTTGCTCTAAGCCTTGAGCGGGATCTCGAAAAAGTTATGGGCAGGGAAACCACCCCCGATGGTATGTGGTATTCTATCATGGGCAATCCGCCGCTGCGGCAGGTTTTTGAAACGGCCCTTGGTCTTCCGGCGTCATTTGGCATAATAAACCTTGATCTCCAACTTTCCGGTTTTCGAGACCGGGCACAGGCGATTTTTGGCAATTCAGAAGTGGCACAGTTTTCTGACCCGGAGAAAATGGAAGAGTTAAGCAGGCTGTTTTTAGTGCGCTCGCAAATCAATGAGGGAAATGCAGCCATGTCTAGTGGTGCCATTGCCCTGATACTTCTGCGGAACCTTTGACCTTATACAGGCTGGCTTATTCTGGTACTTCTGCTTTTTTCTCGGGAACCATGCACGCTCCCAGCCGTTGAAAGCTGGCCTGGGTATTGTCCCGCTCATCTTCGGCCAAAAATGCATCAAGTTTTGGCCATGCTTCGATAGCTGCATCCAAAACCTGGTCTGTCCCTGCGGAATACAGGCCCGCCTTTATCATCATCTCGGACCGGTCATAAGCCCCCAACATTTGCCGTGCCGCTGAGATTAGCGTGTTCTCTGCTTCACTGGCAGCCCCCGGCAAGGCACGTGAAACTGAACGTAGAAGGTCAATTGCCGGGAAGCGGCCGCGCTCGGCAATTTGCCGGTCCAGTATTACATGCCCGTCCAAAACCCCGCGCAAAATATCAGCCACGGGTTCTTCCATATCTGAGCCCGCGACCAGAACGCTGAACACCGCTGTGATATCTCCTTGATTGCCCGTTCCCGGCCCGGCCCGCTCACAAAGAGAGGTAATCTGGTGGGCGGTTGAAGGCGGAAAGCCACGCATATTTCCATCTTCCCCGGAAGCAAGGGCAATTTCACGGTGCGCCTCGGCAAACCGCGTAATAGAATCAGCCAATAACAAAACATGCCGGCCTGAATCACGAAAGTGCTCAGCAACAGCCATTGCCGTCCAGCCACAGCGTCGGCGCACCAAAGGCGACTGGTCAGACGTTGCGGCGATGACCACCGCACGTTTCATGCCTTCCGGGCCCAACACGCGCTCAACAAATTCACGCACTTCACGGCCACGTTCCCCAATCAGGCCAATAACAACCACATCTGTGTTAACCCCGCGTGCAAGCTTGGCCAGAAGTGTGGACTTTCCTACGCCAGAGCCAGCAAAAAGGCCAATACGCTGACCGCGCACAATTGGCAGCATGGTGTTGAAAACTGCGATTCCGGTTTCTAGCCTTGCCCCGAGAATGCGCCGTTCTGTCGGGTTAACGCTCACCCCTCGCAAAGGCCGCGCCTCGGCCCCACGTAGAATTGGCTTATTATCCAACGCCCGCCCGAACGGGTCAATCACCCGGCCAATCCAGCCGTCATCCGGTGCTATCTCGCTAGAGCCAAGAAGGCTGACAGTCTCCCCAATATACAAACCTTCAACATTACCATCGGGCAAAACAGTGATCGCTTCGGGGGAGAGGCTGATAACCTCCCCCAACCGCCCCTGTTGCCGCCCCTGCTGCCGCCCTTGCAACCCTGTTGGCCCGATTTCAACAAGGTCCGATTGTGCTGCAACGCCTGACAGGCCCGTAACCTCGATCGTACCACGCCTGATGGCGCTGACACGCCCTACTTCACGCACCGGGCGCAAAGCGGCCACTTCAGCACATAATTGGTCAAACCCGACTGCCTTCATGATGAACTCCTAATGTCTCGCAACTCTTTCTAAAGGAATCAGGGTTAAGCCTTAGTTGACATCAATCGAGGGAGAAGCCCCGATGCTTGAAAATATGGAAGTGTTTCGCATGGCGAAGGGTTTGGCCACCCACGCTGCTGCGCGTCAGGCTGTTATTGCACAGAACGTGGCCAATGCAGACACTCCTGGTTACCGGGCGCGTGATCTTGTTTCCTTTGGCAAAGCTTTCGAGGCCCAAACTTCCCACCAAATGCGCGCAACCCGCACGGGGCACGTTATGCTGGGCGAACGTGCCCCTTCATCGTTTCGTACGATCGAAGCAGACCGCCCCGGCGCACAATCCCCAAATGGTAACAACGTATCGCTTGAAACCGAGATGATGATGGCCGCCCAAATATCAGGCCGCCACAGACTCGCCATGGCTGTTTATCGGTCTTCGTTAAGTATGCTGCGCTCCAGCATTAGCAGTAGATAGGAGGTATATGATGAGTGACTTTCGTGCAGCCGTCGCTGCTGCCACTTCGGGCATGCAGAGCCAAGCCTCCCGCTTGCGCCATATTTCAGAAAATATTGCCAATGTCGACACACCCGGTTTTAGGCGAAAAATCGTGGCTTTTGAACAGGTCATGCAGGGTGGTCAGGCTACCGGGCAGGTGCGAACTGGGCCAGTTTCGCTGGATCAACGCAGTTTACCAAGCGTGTTCGATCCGTCGCAACCGATGGCAAATGGTTCGGGCTACTTTGCTGGATCTAATGTCGATCTGGTTATCGAAATTGCTGACGCGCGCGAAGCGCAGCGCAGCTATGAGGCAAACTTAAAAATGTTTGACCAAACGCGGCAAATGTCGCGCGCAATACTCGAACTTCTCCGTAAATAGGAACATTCAGAATGGATATAAAATCCTCACTTGCCGCTCAACAATATGCAGCTACCCGCCCGGCCACGGCACCACAGGTTCAGCCCGAAGGGCAAACCATGGATTTTGCGAAATTGGCCAACACCTTCGCCGCCACAATCAGCCATGGTGAGAAAAGTGCGCTGGCCGCAATGTCCGGTGATGTTGACCCACATGCGCTGGTGCAGGCCCTGGCCCAGAGTGAGTTGGCCATTGAGACTGCCGTTGCCGTACGAAACAAGGTTGTTCAAGCCTACCAAGAAATCCTCAGAATGCCGGTGTAACCCATGGAAGAAATTATCTTTTTTGATACAATGCGCGCAGGACTTTGGACCGCGGTTGTAATATCAATCCCAATCCTAGCTGTGGCTTTGGCCGCGGGGTTGCTTGTGGGCCTGTTTCAGGCGCTCACGTCCATTCAGGAAATGACCCTGACATTTGTGCCCAAAGCCGCCGCGATGGTAGCCGCCTTTTGGGCTTCGATGGGGTTCATGTCGGATACGTTGGTTAGCTTCTTTCAAGGTACAGTTATACCATTGATAATTGGAGGATAACCCATGGATAATTCAGGCTACACCACCCTGACCCGCCAATCCGGGTTGTTGCGCGAGATGCAGAGCATTGCAAATAACATCGCAAATATATCAACTACGGGGTTTCGTCGGGAAGGGGTCATTTTTTCTGAGTATGTCAAAGCATTGGGTGATGACCCATCCCTTTCAATGGCAACAGCAAATGTAGGCGTACTCAATCTGGAGCAAGGCGTTCTGACCCAAACCGGGGGCACGTTTGATTTTGCTATTGAGGGCGATGGTTTTTTCATGGTTGAGGGTCCGGATGGGCCTCTTTTAACGCGCGCTGGGTTCTTTACCCCATCGCAAGAAGGTGAGCTTGTTACATTCGATGGCTTGCGCCTTCTGGATGCTGGTGGTGCGCCAATTTTCATACCACCTGATGCCGCCTCCATTTCACTGGCCACTGATGGTACGCTTACCGCTGATGGCCGGCCTTTGACCCAGCTCGGCCTCTTTCTGGCAACCAACCCCAATGATATGTCCCGCCGAGACGGTGTGCGCTTTGCGGTTCCGGGAGGGGCTGAGCCAGTCATCGAAGGCACAGTAATCATGCAGGGTTTTCTTGAAAGTTCGAATGTTAATCCAATTGGTGAAATTGCCCGAATGATCCAAGTACAACGTGCCTATGAGCTTGGTCAAAACTTCCTGGAGCAGGAAGATAAACGTATGCGCTCCATCATGCAAACCATGGGACGATAGAAAAGGAGAAATCAGATGCGCGCCTTGCAAATAGCAGCCACCGGGATGCTGGCCCAGCAAATGCGGGTTGAGACAATCTCAAACAACCTCGCAAATATGAGCACAACCGGATACAATGCGCGACGCGCGGAGTTTTCTGACCTTCATTATCAACAGGTAACACGTGCAGGCACTATTAATGCAGCCGATGGGACAATCTTACCGACAGGCGTGCAATTGGGCCTTGGTGTCAGGGCGGCCTCCATCACAGTGATGGTTGCACAAGGCGCGCTTGAGCAAACAGGCGGCAACCTTGACCTTGCAATCGAAGGCAAGGGAATGCTTGAAGTCACGCTACCTTCAGGCGTGTCTGCCTATACGCGCGACGGGGGCCTTAAATTGACTGGCGACGGGCTGATCGTAACATCAGACGGGCATCCAGTAGTACCAGAAATAACAATACCAGCCGATGCTCGGTCAGTTGCGATCAACGCTCAAGGTGAAGTTTATGCCTACTTTCTCAACCAGATTGAGCCGGAGCTAATGGGCTCATTCACTTTGGCGGGGTTCACAAACGAAAAGGGGCTTGAGGCAATCGGATCAAACCTGTTTTTGGAGACCGCCGCCTCTGGGGCCGCTCTGGTATCGGCCCCAGGTGAAAATGGGCTGGGAACGTTAAGACAAGGGTATTTAGAAAGCAGCTCGGTGGATGCGGTTCGGGAGATTACCGAGCTTATCGAAGCGCAACGCGGGTATGAACTGAACTCCAAAGTCATTACTGCGGCTGACCAGATGCTCTCGGCAATGACACAGGTAAGATGATGAAGGTACATGTAAATCAGCCATCACTACTTGTCATGTTCATGTTATTTGCCAGCTTAGCAATAGCCCCACCGGTGGCGGCAGAAACCGTGGTTGCCACACGCACAATCCGTAGCCAAACCATTCTGACTGCAGCTGATGTAGAGCAAACTTCTCAAGTCGTTGCCGGCAGTTACGCTTCGCCCGAAGAGGTCATCGGCATGGAAACCAGAATCGTGTTATATGCCGGGCGCCCAATTAAGATAAATGACGTTGGCCCACCAGCAATAATTGAGCGCAATCAAATTGTTACCGTTTTCTACTCAACAGGCGCCCTAATTATTGCAGCAGAGGCCAGAGCTTTGGGTCGTGCTGGAGTTGGAGACAGCTTGCGGGTCATGAATTTGGCATCCCGAAGTACTGTCACAGGCTGGGTGCGTGAAGACGGGTCCGTTTCGGTTGGCCCAACACGAATTCCCGCACAATAAAAGGACCATGAATGCAGATGAAAAATATCTTTTTCCTGGTGGTATTTGGTTTACTTGCCGCCTGTTCTAGCCTCGAAGATGTTGGGCGGGCACCTGACTTTACCCCTATAAACCAGGGTGCCGAGCATCAAGCCATGTCATACATGAACGGATTGCCATTGCATACGGCCAACAGTCGAGCAACAGCCCGATCGTCCTTGTGGAGCGGCGGCCAGAAGTCTCTTCTAGGGGATCGCCGCGCACAGAATACGGGTGATATACTTACCGTGGTTATCGAAATAAATGATAAGGCCGAATTTTCGAACTCTTCACAGCGGTCTCGTACCGGCTCCGAAAGCTTGGGTATTTCTTCACTTTTTGGCCTGCCAGAAAGAATCAATGAAATATTGCCGGGCGGGGCAACACTGGACCCTGCTGTTGCAACAAACTCAAACTCTTCATTCTCCGGAAGTGGTACAGTTCGGCGTAACGAAAAGCTCACATTACGTATTGCCGCTACTGTTGTCGGCCTATTGCCAAATGGTGTTATGAAAATTCAGGGCAGTCAGGAGGTTCGGGTTAACTTTGAGCTTCGTGAGCTTCTTATTACAGGATTTGTCAGGCCGGAAGATATCTCACGGCAGAACGAAATATCCTATGACAAGATTGCATCTGCGCGTATTTCTTATGGCGGGCGTGGGCAAATATCAAAGGTTCAGCAACCAAGGTACGGGCAACAGATCGCAGATATCATTCTACCATTCTAAGGGAGTCAAATAATGGGAAAAATTCTACCCATACTTCTTGGGTTGATTGGTTTAGGTGCGGGGATCGGCGCGGGAATAGCACTTAAGCCAGCGCCAGAAATTATTGAGATGCCTTCTGGTGATGAACTTGAATCGCAGCACTCAAACGAAGACAAAAGCCAAAACGCGGAAGCCGACGTCTCAGAGTATCCTGAGGAGGAATCAACAAATGACTTTGTAAAAATGAACAACCAGTTTGTGGTTCCAGTTGTTTCAGAAAGCAGAGTTAGTGCTTTGGTCGTGATGTCATTAAGCTTGGAAGTTGAGGCCGGCGGAAGTGAAGTTTTTTATCAGCGTGAACCAAAATTAAGAGACGCTTTTCTACAAGTCCTTTTTGATCACGCAAACTCGGGCGGATTTGATGGTGTTTTTACAAGTGGTAGTAAACTTGATAATCTAAGACGTGCCCTTCTTGATTCAGCCAAGAAAGCAATGGGCCCTGTAGTGATTGACGTATTAGTGACTGATATTATTCGCCAAGATATTTGAATAGTAAAGGAGCTATTGGGAGGGTAAGCCCCCCATTTTACATGAAGTCCTCTTGTGGAATTACGCGGCCATTTTCAGTTTCATGGCAGGTGTGATCCCGCCAATGCCCATGTTGGGCCGGTCCACTGCCCCCTCTCAGCGATGCAGGCATCGCCTGCCGGGCAATGGGACAGTGGTTTGCTTGCAAGCCATGGAGTAATGCCCGAAAGTTGGTGATGGAGTGATTGGGTGGCATATCATGGCGTCACGTTGACCACGACTGGCAGGTCAACCGCGCCAAAAGCGGTAACCACGCGGAGTCACATTCAGCAATTTGCACGAATGTCCTTGAGATAAAGAACCCGGTATTGATA
>CAYNXK010000084.1:0-9198 GCA_964401125.1 uncultured Aliiroseovarius sp. | reverse complement strand
GTGGCGCTTTCAGATGCCCTGCCGGAGGATGAGTGGGAGGGCTATACCGGCTTTATCCATAACGTGATCCGCGAAGAAATGTTGGAAAAACACCCAGCACCTGAAGATTGCGAATATTACATGTGCGGCCCGCCGATCATGAACACATCAGTGGACGCAATGTTGCTTGACATGGGGGTGGACCCTGAAGACATCATGCTGGATGATTTTGGCGAATAAAATACTGGTTTGGCGAATAAAATACTGGCAAATATTAGGGGCTTTTGATGTTCATTCAAGCTCAATCAAGGTTGCCGCGCGTGAGATGAATAGGTGAAACTCTGACCTGTTTTGCATGACCGGATGGCTATAGCATGACGACTTTAATTTGATTCTGTTGTCAGGCTATAAGTCTTTGAATTTACGCACATGCTTCATGTATTTCGCAATCAAAAGTCACTCCCGTGCGCTATATTCCACTGTTTTCTTTCAACTTACCCAAGTAGTTTTCTACCAAATGCCGCCATTGTATGTTTCCTTGCCGAACTCTGCTGGGCGTCAGCCAAAAGCGAACCTGCTTTGGTGAAAGCCTGTTTCTTTTCCTGATTTCTAGGATGTCTTTTGATGACCGCGTGGGTTGTCAAAATTTCGCACGGCACTGATCTGGTAATCCCCCCATTTTCACTGGGATGGGGTCGTAGAACTTAAGCAGCCCTGTTCAGTTTCCTGGCGGATGTGATGCCGCCTATAATCCTCGTATAAAAAAACCCCGCCGGTTAAGGCGGGGTTTCTGTTGTCATGCTTGATAGGGGTGTCAGTCGCCCTTTATTTCTTCACCGGTTGCCTGATCGACGATTTTCATCGACAGGCGGACTTTGCCACGATCATCAAAACCCAGCAATTTGACCTTCACTTCCTGACCTTCCTTCAGCACGTCCGAAGGGTGGTTCAGGCGGCGATTTTCAATCTGGGACACATGTACCAAACCATCACGCTTGCCAAAGAAGTTCACGAAAGCGCCAAAATCGACGATCTTGACCACGGTGCCGGTGTAGATCACGCCCTCTTCTGGCTCGGCGACGATGGCGTGGATCATGTCGTAGGCTTTTTTGATCGAATCCTCGTTCGGCGAGGCTATCTTGATCACGCCTTCATCGTTGATATCGACCTTGGCACCTGACAATTCAACGATCTCGCGGATCACTTTGCCGCCAGCGCCGATCACTTCACGGATTTTATCCGTTGGGATCTGCATGGTCTCAATGCGCGGGGCGTGGGCCGAAAACTCGGTACGACCCTCGGTCAGCGCCTTGCTCATCTCTTCCAGTATGTACAAGCGGCCGGTCTTGGCTTGTGCTAGAGCTTTCTCCATGATCTCGGTGGTGATGCCGGCGACCTTGATATCCATCTGCAAGCTGGTGATACCGGCTTCGGTGCCGGCCACCTTGAAATCCATGTCGCCAAGGTGATCCTCATCACCCAAAATGTCCGACAGGATGGCGTATTTGCCGTCATCCTCAAGGATCAGGCCCATGGCCACACCGGCAACCGCCGCTTTCAGCGGTACGGCAGCATCCATCATCGAGAGCGAGCCGCCGCAGACCGAAGCCATTGAACTGGAGCCGTTGGACTCGGTGATTTCTGAAACAACCCGGATCGTGTAAGGGAAATCAGTCGCCGAAGGCAGCACCGCCTGAAGGGCACGCCATGCCAGCTTACCATGGCCAATTTCACGGCGTCCGGTAAAGCCGAAGCGGCCAACTTCACCCACTGAATAGGGTGGGAAATTATAGTGCAGCATGAAGTTTGATTTATAGGTTCCGGTCAGCGCATCGATCATTTGCTCGTCATCGCCGGTGCCCAGCGTAGTCACGACCAACCCTTGAGTTTCGCCGCGTGTGAACAGGGCCGAGCCGTGGGTGCGAGGCAGAATGCCGACCTGAGAAACAATCGAGCGAACCTCGTCAAGCTTGCGCCCGTCAATGCGTTTGCCGGTTTTTACCACATCACCACGCAGGATGGTGCTCTCTAGCTTTTTCAGGGCTGCGCCAAGGTTGTCATCGCCTTGCTGCTCTTCGGAAAGGGCCGCGAGAATCGTCGCGCGCGCAGCTGAAACCGCTGTTGTGCGGTCTTGCTTGTCGGTGACCTTGAAGGCCTTGCGCATGGCTTTGTCGCCGGCTTTTTTCACCGCTTTAAACAGGTCGCTGTAATCAGGTGCCTGAAAATCAAACGGCTCTTTTGCAGCATCTTCGGCCAGATCAATGATCAGGTCGATCACCGGCTGGATGTTTTCATGCGCAAAGTTGATCGCGCCCAGCATTTCTGCCTCGCTCAGCTCATAGGCTTCTGATTCAACCATCATGACGGCGTCTTTGGTGCCTGCTACCACGAGATCCAGACGCTGGTCTGGGTTCTCACGCAGCTTGTGCATGTCGTCGCAGGTGGGGTTTAGAATGTACTCACCACCCTCAAAGCCAACGCGGCAGGCAGCAATCGGGCCCATGAAGGGTGCGCCGGAAAGCGTTAGGGCGGCCGAGGCAGCAATCATTGCCACCATGTCCGGGTCATTGACCAGATCATGTGAAAGCACGGTGCAGATCACCAGAACTTCGTTTTTGAAGCCGGGCACAAACAGCGGCCGGATGGGCCGGTCTATCAGGCGGCTTGTCAGAGTTTCTTTTTCGGTCGGGCGGGCTTCGCGCTTGAAGAAGCCCCCGGGGATTTTGCCGGCGGCATAATATTTCTCGTTATAGTGAACCGTCAGCGGGAAAAAGTCCTGCCCCGGTTTCTGGCTTTTGGCAAATGTGACGTTGGCCATGACGCTGGTTTCGCCCAGCGTGGCAATCACAGAGCCGTCGGCCTGACGCGCTACTTTGCCGGTTTCGAGTGTCAGCGTTTCTTCGCCCCACTCTATGGATTTCTTGGTTTCGTTAAACATATATGTTTTCCTTATCGAGAGCACTCCGGGCCTTCCCGGTCTCTCATTTTGCATGGCGGCCCCATTGCCGCCGACCCCATCTATCTTGTTTCGGGCGCCGGGGTCCGGGCGCACGTCTCAGATACCGCGCCCATACAGGATATTGGAACGGGGGGAAAGGGGGATGTTGGGGGCGTGTCAAAGATGCCTGATGTCAGCCTTATGAGACAAAGTCGGAAACTGACAGGCAAACAAGCCGCCAGCCTTGCCTATTTCGCACCCATTTTTGCCAATCCGCTTCTCGGAGGTGTAAATATCAGCTGTCAGCCAGTGGGTAAATGGCGGGGCATTCTTCGGTATAACCCGCTGCCACTTCTTGCCTTCTTTAATGGCAAACATTTCTTGAATATTGCTTGAATAGAGACCAGAACGAAAGTGAGACAAGACCAGCCGTTTGCCGGCGCGCATGCAATTGCCGTTTTTGCACTGGCAGGGCAGGGGCGGGCAGGGGCGGGGCGAGATTTAGTACGGCTCAACCGGGGGGGGAGGCGCGAACATGACCCTGACGGATAACATGCGCGGTGCCGGGTTGATGATTATTGCCATGGCCGCGTTTACCTTCAATGACACGGCGATGAAGTCTCTGGCCAATGATGTACCGATGTTTCAGGCTATCTTTCTGCGTGGCCTGTTGACCACCCTTTGGCTGGTGTTGTTGGGCTGCGCTATTGGCGGGTTGAGGTTTCGGCTGTCCTCGCGTGACTGGTGGGCCATTGCCCTGCGCACCTTTTGTGAGGGGGCAGCGACCTTCCTGTTTCTCACGGCCCTGTTCAATATGCCAATCGCCAATGCCACCGCCATCCTGCAATCTCTGCCCCTGACCGTCGCATTGGCGGCGGCCTTGTTCCTGCGTGAGCCGCTGGGCTGGCGGCGTGTCATTGCCATTTTGATCGGGTTGGCCGGGGTGCTGCTGATCGTGCGGCCGGGTGGCGAGGGCTTTAATTCCTGGTCGCTTTACGCGCTGGCGGCGGTGGGCTTTGTTACCATACGCGACCTTGTGGTGCGGCGCTTGTCACCTGAGGTGCCCTCGCTAATTGTGGCCTTGGCCGGGGCGGCGGCCATCACGCTGGCAGCGGGTTTGGCCTCTGGCCTGTCAGGCTGGGTGCCGCTAGGCCCGCGCGAGGGCGGCACTATCGTAATTGCTTCGCTGTTCATTCTGGTGGGCTATCTGGCCTCGGTGATGACCATGCGTCAGGGCGAAATATCCTTTATTGCGCCCCTTCGCTATACCGGCATCCTATGGGCGTTGCTGCTGGGTTGGCTGGTGTTTGGCGAATGGCCTGATAGCTTGACCTTTGCCGGGGTGGGTATTGTCGTAGCCACTGGAATTTTTACTCTGTATCGCGAGCGTCGGCGCGGTCTGCCCTGACTTTCCAGTGCTTTGGCAGATGTTCGGCCAAATTGGTATGGTGCCGGTAGCGCGGGTCTGCGGCAGGGTCTTGCCCCTGATCAGCACACAGATCGGCGATAAAATCGGCGCAACACAGGTGGTGTAAGCGTTTTATGCCGGGTATCTCAAGCAGGCGGGCGTATTCTGCATCAAACCGGCTCTGATATTTCAGAGCGGTTGGGTTTTTAACCTGATTATGGTTGAACCGGCGTAGAAAATCATCGGTGTATCTTTCGGTTAGAGTCGCGGCACTTTTCCGGCTTTGCTTCAGGGTGAATTTCTCACGCTCCTGTAGGATATAATGGTTCACTTGGGCAACCTTGTGGCTAATTTGCCGGGGCAGGGTGCCGTTCATGTGGTTTTTGGTCGGGTGGTAATCATCAAGCCCTGTGCCATCAGCCAGAATCCAGTGGCGCGCGCCGGTGTTCCACTCCCCTTCGCCCCGCCAGCCATGCGGGATATGATTGCCAAATTTCTCGTATTGCAGAGGCTTGTAGACAAAGCTCTTGAAGCAATTGTTTTGTTTTGTGCGTTCGGTAGCCGCATGTTGAAATTTCCGGTGCACCAGCTCGTCTTGCCAGTCGGTTAGGCCGGCATCGCCGTAGATTAGCCAGTGAATGGCCATGCCGGCAAAGCCCGGCTCGCCTTCAGGCAGCAGGGCCGAGATGGTGCCATCGCCCTTATGGATCACCAGAAACTCGTCAATATCGCAAATGAACATCCACTTAGCTTCATGCACCAGAGGGTGCCCGTGGGCGGCTGTAAAGGCGGCAACCTGCGGTGGTGTGCCCTCCGGGGGGGTATGGTTGCGTTTGGTCAGCACCCCGTGGCGCTGTAACTGGCGCAAAAGTTGCGGGCTATGGTCGGTGCAATCATTGTGCATCACCAGAATGTGCTCAAATCCCAACATCTTTTGCCAGGCCACCCATTCCAGAATGAACGGCCCTTCATTGCGCATGGCAGTGACGACGAGTGAGCCTTTCATGATACCCTTGCAAACCTTTTATACCGAGGCCAAACATAGCGCGAATGCCGCTTGTTGCAAGCAGGCCGGCAATATTTCCGGGCGCTGTTGACACTGGCCGCGCAACCTCATATAGCGCGTTTGTCGGGTCTGGAGCATGCTTCAGTATCCGGTAAAGAAATGAATAAGTGGTCACGATCCGGGCAGCTTCGCCTTGATCCTCTGGAACTCCATCGCAGCGTTCCCGCCGGAATTGGGGACTTGCGGTTTTTGTGTGTTGCGAAGGTCGCAGCCCACTTGATAATGAAATGTGTTGCAACACCGGTAGTCAAACGGGGAAAAACCCATATGCCAACGATACAACAGCTGATCCGCAAGCCGCGCCAGCCGAAAGTAAAACGCTCCAAGTCGATGCACATGGAGGGCTGCCCGCAGAAACGCGGTGTCTGCACGCGCGTCTATACGACGACGCCGAAAAAGCCGAACTCGGCCATGCGTAAGGTTGCCAAGGTGCGCCTGACCAATGGTTTTGAGGTCATCAGCTACATCCCTGGCGAAAGCCATAACCTTCAGGAACACTCGGTGGTTCTGATTCGCGGTGGTCGGGTAAAGGATCTTCCAGGCGTTCGGTATCACATCCTGCGTGGTGTACTCGATACCCAGGGTGTCAAAGACCGCAAACAACGCCGCTCGAAATATGGCGCCAAGCGTCCTAAGTAAGGAATACAGATATGTCGCGCCGTCATGCCGCAGAAAAACGCGAAGTCCTGCCCGACGCCAAATATGGCGACCGGATATTGACCAAGTTCATGAATAACCTGATGATCGACGGTAAAAAGTCGGTCGCCGAGCGTATTGTCTACAATGCGCTGGAGCGGGTTGAGAGCAAAATCAAACGCGCCCCCGTGGAAGTGTTCCATGAGGCGCTGGAAAACATCAAGCCGTCGGTTGAGGTCCGTTCGCGCCGGGTTGGTGGTGCCACCTATCAGGTGCCTGTCGAAGTGCGCCCCGAGCGCCGCGAGGCTCTGGCCATCCGCTGGCTGATCTCTGCTTGTCGCAGCCGTAATGAGAACACCATGGAGGAGCGCCTTGCTGGCGAGCTTATGGATGCGGTGAACTCTCGCGGTAGCGCCGTCAAGAAACGTGAAGACACTCACAAAATGGCCGACGCCAACAAGGCGTTCAGCCATTACCGCTGGTAATTCAGGAAAGATAAAGACAATGGCACGCGAATATCCGCTCGAGCGTTACCGCAATTTCGGCATTATGGCCCATATTGATGCGGGCAAAACCACTGTGACCGAACGCATCCTGTACTATACAGGCAAATCCCACAACCTTGGCGAGGTGCATGATGGTGCCGCCACCATGGACTGGATGGAGCAGGAGCAGGAGCGTGGTATTACTATCACCTCGGCTGCCACCACCACCTTCTGGGAACGCACTGAGGACGGTGAAACCACCGAGACTGAAAAGCACCGGATGAATATCATCGACACCCCCGGCCACGTTGATTTCACCATTGAGGTCGAGCGTTCGCTGGCGGTGCTTGATGGGGCCGTGGCCGTGCTTGACGCTAATGCCGGGGTTGAACCCCAGACCGAGACCGTCTGGCGCCAGGCTGACCGTTACAAAGTGCCGCGCATTGTTTTCGTCAACAAAATGGACAAGATCGGCGCCGACTTTTTCAATTGTGTCCACATGGTCAAAGACCGTACCGGGGCCATTGCCGCGCCTGTGCAGATCCCGATCGGGGCCGAGACCGAGCTTGAAGGCCTGATTGACCTGATTACCATGGAAGAATGGGTCTGGGCCGGCGACGACCTGGGCGCCACCTGGGACAAACGCCCGATCCGCGAAAGCTTGCAAGAGCTGGCCAAGGAGTGGCGCGATAAGCTGATCGAGGTCGCCGTTGATATGGATGACGACGCGATGGAAGCCTACCTTGAGGGCATAGAGCCTGATCAGGACACCCTGCGCGCGCTGATCCGTAAAGGCACCACCTCGCTCAGCTTTGTGCCGGTTTTGTGTGGCTCTGCCTTCAAGAATAAAGGCGTGCAGCCGTTGCTGAACGCGGTGATTGATTTTCTGCCCAGCCCGCTGGATGTGGTCGATTACATGGGCTTTAGGCCGGGTGATGAAACTGAAACCCGCGATATTCCCCGCCGGGCCGATGATAATATGCCGTTCTCGGGACTGGCCTTCAAAATCATGAATGACCCTTTCGTGGGCACGCTGACCTTTACCCGCGTCTATTCGGGCACATTGGCCAAGGGCGACAACATCATCAACTCGACCAAAGGCAAAAAAGAACGCGTTGGCCGGATGATGATGATGCATTCCAATGACCGCGAGGAAATTACCGAAGCCTTTGCTGGCGACATCATCGCGCTGGCCGGCCTGAAAGATACCACAACCGGCGACACGCTTTGCGCTGCCGGTGATCCGGTGGTGCTGGAAACCATGACTTTCCCCGATCCGGTTATCGAGATCGCGGTGGAGCCAAAAACCAAGGCTGACCAAGAGAAAATGTCCACAGGTCTGACCCGTTTGGCGGCTGAAGACCCTTCATTCCGGGTGGAGACTGATCAGGAATCTGGTCAGACCATCATGAAAGGCATGGGTGAGTTGCACCTTGATATTCTGGTGGATCGCTTGAGGCGTGAATTCAAGGTCGAGGCCAATATTGGTGCGCCGCAAGTGGCTTACCGCGAGACCATTGGCCACGAAATCGAACACACCTATACCCACAAGAAACAATCGGGTGGTTCAGGCCAGTATGCCGAGGTGAAGATGATCATCTCGCCAACCGAACCGGGCGAAGGTTACTCGTTTGAAAGCAAAATTGTCGGCGGGTCCATTCCCAAGGAGTACATCCCCGGCGTTGAAAAGGGCATCAAAAGCGTCATGGATAGCGGCCCTCTGGCTGGCTTTCCGGTGATCGACTTCAAAGTAACGCTGGTCGACGGTAAATTCCACGATGTTGACTCAAGTGTTCTGGCTTTTGAAATCGCTGGGCGCATGTGTATGCGTGAAGGTCTGCGCCGGGCCGGTGCCAAGATGCTTGAGCCAATCATGAAAGTGGAAGTGATCACGCCGGAAGATTATACTGGCGGCATCATTGGTGACCTGACCTCGCGTCGCGGTCAGGTAACGGGTCAGGAGCCACGCGGCAACGCCGTTTCGATTGATTGCATGGTGCCACTGGCCAACATGTTCGGCTACATCAACACCCTGCGCTCCATGTCTTCGGGCCGGGCGCAGTTCTCCATGCAATTCGACCATTACGATCCGGTTCCGCAGAGTATCTCGGAAGAAATTCAGGCAAAATTCGCGTAAATACCGCACGCACAGGAAAATAAGAGGAGGCCATCATGGCTAAGGAAAAGTTTGAACGCAATAAGCCGCATTGCAACATCGGCACGATCGGCCATGTTGACCACGGCAAGACGACGCTTACGGCGGCGATCACCAAGCAATTTGGTGACTTCCAGTCTTATGACAGCATCGACTCGGCGCCCGAGGAAAAAGCCCGTGGCATCACCATCTCGACCGCCCATGTCGAGTATGAAACCGACGCGCGCCACTATGCCCACGTTGATTGCCCCGGCCACGCCGATTATGTGAAAAACATGATCACGGGTGCGGCGCAAATGGACGGCGGCATTTTGGTTGTTAACGCTGCTGATGGCCCTATGCCTCAGACCCGTGAGCATATCTTGCTTGCCCGCCAAGTTGGCGTGCCTGCTCTGGTTATCTACATGAATAAAGTTGATCAGGTCGACGATGATGAGCTTTTGGAATTGGTTGAAATGGAAATCCGTGAGCTTCTCAGCTCTTATGATTATCCTGGCGACGATATTCCTATTGTTATGGGTTCAGCTCTTG
>CAYNXK010000083.1:0-9383 GCA_964401125.1 uncultured Aliiroseovarius sp. | reverse complement strand
GACCATGCACACCGCCAACGAAGCCCTTCTTGTCATAGAAGTGCAGAATGATTCCTGCCCCGGTGGCGCGCTGGCGGTTGCCGGGGGTGATGCCATCATCCCGGCCATCAATGCCATGCTGCCGGATTTCCCAATATGCGTGTTCACACAAGACTGGCACCCGGCCGGGCACAGCTCGTTTGCCTCAAGCCATACGGGAAAGGCACCGTTTGAGACCGTTGAGATGCCCTACGGCACGCAGGTGCTTTGGCCCGACCATTGTGTGCGGGGCAGTGCTGGCGCAGATTTTCACCCGGATTTGCAGACCCTTCCGGCTGATATGATTATCCGCAAAGGTTTCCGGCCAGAAATTGACAGCTATTCGGCATTTTTTGAGAACGACCACAGCACCCCAACCGGGCTTGAAGGTTATCTGCGCACGCGCGGGGTGAAAAAGCTGGCGCTGGTTGGCCTTGCTACTGATTTCTGCGTTGCCTATTCGGCCATCGACGGTGCGAGACTGGGCTTTGAGGTGAGGGTTTTGGAAGCCGCCTGCCGGGCCATTGACCTTGATGGCTCGCTCGCCAGAGCCCGTGCTGATATGCGCGCGGCTGGCGTGCGGCTGGAGGAGTGATGTGATGAATATAAAATCAGAGGTTCGCGAATGATGGACATCGCCACCCGCGTTCATAATCACCACTGGAAAATCGACCCGATCGTGCGCTCGTTGATCGACACGGATTTTTATAAGCTGCTGATGTGTCAATCGGTGTTTCGCAACAAGCCGGACACGCAGGTGAAGTTTTCGCTGATCAACCGCTCAAAGCATATTCGTCTGGCCGAGCTGGTGGACGAGGGCGAGTTGCGCGAGCAGCTTGACCATATTCGCTCGCTCAGCCTTAGCCGCGGTGAAAGCACCTGGCTGCGCGGCAACACCTTTTACGGCAAACGCCAGATGTTCCGCCCGGATTTCATGGAGTGGTTTGAAGCCCTGCGCCTGCCGCCCTATCACCTTGAAAAGCGCGATGGCCAATATGAGCTGACCTTTGAAGGCTCCTGGCCCGAGGTCATGCTGTGGGAAATTCCAGCACTTGCGGTGTTGATGGAGCTGCGTGGCCGCGCAGTTTTGCGCAACATGGGAAAGTTTGATCTTCAGATTTTGTATGCCCGCGCCATGACTCGGCTTTGGGAAAAAATCGAGGTTCTGCGTGATCTGAAAGGCTTGCGTATTGCTGATTTCGGCTCTCGCCGCCGCCATTCATTCTTGTGGCAGGATTGGTGTGTTCAGGGCATGATCGAGGGGTTGGGAGACAAGTTTGTCGGAACCTCTAATTGCCTGATCGCCATGAAGCGCGACATTGAGGCAATAGGCACCAATGCCCATGAATTGCCAATGGTTTACGCGGCTTTGGCCAAGAATGAAGACGCGCTCAGGCAGGCACCCTATGAGGTTCTGGCCGATTGGCAGGAAGAACATGACGGCAATTTGCGCATTATTCTGCCTGATACCTACGGCACCAAAGGCTTTTTGGAAAACGCGCCGGATTGGCTGGCGGGCTGGACGGGTATCAGGGTGGATTCGGGTGACCCCGCCGCCGGAGCCGAGGTAGCAATTGACTGGTGGAAATCCCGTGGCGAAGATCCGCGCAAAAAGATGGTGATCTTTTCCGACGGGCTTGATGTAGGGAAAATCGTCGAGCTGCAAAAGCAATTTGCTGGCCGGGTCAGGCCAAACTTTGGCTGGGGCACCCTGCTTACCAATGATTTTCGTGGCCTGACCGCTAATGACGCGCTGGCCCCGTTTTCGCTGGTTTGCAAAGCCGTTGCCGCCAATGGCAGCCCCACAGTCAAATTATCAGATAACCCGAAAAAGGCGATGGGCCCGGAAGATGAAATTTCTCGGTATAAGCGGGTCTTTGGTATAGGCGTGCAGCCGGAAATGGCGCTAATCGTGTAGCCCCCGAATGATATAGATTCAGCATGTTGAAATCATGATGTTGAGCTATGGCCAAACCAGTGTTATGTTCATCTATTATGCATTCCAACGCAGGCACTGACCTGACCGAAGGAGGACAATGTCCTGTATCTACACGCTGGTGCAGCCGATAAAGCAGCTGCAGGAGAACGCCACATGAATGGCGCTCCAAACCAAAGCCCAAGCAAAACATTGCTTGAGCATACACTTTCATCGCTGAACGACAGCAAGGCAGAGGATGTGCTTTCAATCGCCTTGGCGGGCAAGTCTGAAATGGCTGACCACATGGTGGTATGCACGGGTCGCTCGTCGCGTCAGGTTATCGGCATTGCTGAAAAGCTGGCAGCCTACCTGAAGCATGAGCTAGGGCTGATTTGTAAGCTTGAGGGCAAGGATCAGGGCGATTGGCTTCTGGTCGATGCCGGTGATGTCATCGTGCATGTGTTTCGCCCAGAAGTGCGCGAATTCTATCAGATCGAGAAAATCTGGCTAGATCCGGGTGCTCCACAAGTGAAAGGCTGATGCGCCTGCATCTTTGTGCCGTGGGCCGCATGCGGGCCGGGCCAGAGCGCACCTTGCTGAATGATTACCTGAAGCGGTTTGAGCGCAGCGGGCGCAATCTTGGCCTTGGGCCGCTCAGCGAGCATGAGGTTGCAGACCGCAAAGGCGACGGCATGGCGGGTGAAGCCGAGGCGTTGCTGCGCGCCGCTCCCAACAACGCTTTGCTTTGCATCCTTGATGAGCGTGGGAAAACCATGACCTCGCCTGAATTTGCTGCCCTGCTGGCCCGCTGGCGCGATGAGGGGCACAAAGATGCGGCTTTCATGATTGGTGGGGCTGATGGATTGGCCCCTGATTTGCGGGTGCAGGCGGAGTTCAAGCTGAGCTTCGGGCCGATGGTCTGGCCGCATATGCTGGTGCGGGTGATGCTGGGCGAACAACTTTACCGCGCGGCCTCAATATTGGCAGGCGCACCTTACCACCGGGCCTGAATGCAGGCTGGTTGCCCTCGGCAAGGTAGGGACATAGATAGGGGTAGGCAGCCCGGAGAAAGCCCAATGGCCAAACAAAAACCTGTGGTTTTATGCATTCTTGATGGCTGGGGCCTGCGTGAAGCGCCCGAAAATAACGCGCCCCTTTTGGCTGATACCCCCAACTTTGACCGCCTGATGCGCGACTGGCCCAATGCCACTTTGGTCACTCACGGGCCGGATGTGGGCCTGCCGGCGGGGCAGATGGGCAATAGCGAGGTTGGCCATACCAATATCGGTGCTGGCCGTGTGGTGGCCATGAGCCTTGGCCAGATTGATCTGGCGATAGAGGATGACAGCTTTGCACAGAACCCCGCGCTGGGCGTATTTACTGATGGGGTAAAGGCTGCCGGCGGGGTCGCGCATATCATGGGGCTGGTCAGTGCCGGTGGAGTGCACAGCCACGAGAGCCATATTCTGAAAGCGGCTGAGGTGATGGTGGCAGCCGGGGTCAGCGTTGCCATTCATGCCATTACCGACGGGCGCGACGTGGCTCCAAAATCCGCCCATAAAAGCCTAGCAGCGTTTGAGGCCGCCCTGCCTGAAGGGGCGCGCATCATTACGGTGACCGGGCGCTACTATGCCATGGACCGCGACAACCGCTGGGAGCGGGTGGCGCTGGCTTATGGGGCGATAATGCGGGGCGAGGGCGCGCAGGCAGGCTCGGCGAAAGCGGCGGTTGAGGCCGCCTATGGGCGCGGCGAAAGCGATGAGTTCATCTTGCCAACTGTCCTGAGCGGCTACAGGCCCGTGCAGGAAGGTGACGGCATTTTCTGCGCCAATTTCCGCGCTGACCGGGCGCGCGAACTATTGCAAGCTATTGGTGGCGCAGGTTTTACGGCCTTTGAAACCGGCAAGCAAGCAAAGCTCTCTGGTCTGCTTGGCATGGTTGAATACAGCAAAGGCCATAATGCCTATATGACCACGATGTTTCCCAGCCGCAATATTGTGAACACACTTGGCGCTTGGGTGGCCGCACAGGGCCTGACCCAATTCCGGCTGGCCGAAACCGAGAAATACCCGCATGTCACCTTCTTTCTGAACGGCGGCAAGGAAGCCCCGGAGCCGGGCGAAGACCGCTACATGGCCCCCAGCCCCAAGGTTGCCACCTATGATCTGGCCCCGGAAATGTCGGCAGGTGAAGTAACGGAGGCCTTTGTGGCGGCAATCCACAAGGGCTACGATTTGATTATTGCCAATTACGCCAACCCCGACATGGTTGGCCATACTGGCGATTTGGCCGCCGCCATATGCGCCTGCGAGGCGGTGGACAAAGGGTTGGGGCAGGTGGTGGCCGCTTTGCAGAAGGCCGGTGGCGCGATGCTCATCACCGCTGATCACGGCAATTGCGAAACCATGATTGACCTGGTCACGGGCGGGCCACATACGGCGCACACCACCAACCCAGTGCCGATAATTTGCATCGGCGCGCCCGGTGTAACCGGGCTGCGCGCGGGCCGTCTGTCTGATCTTGCCCCCACATTGCTGGCCCTGATGGGGCTGGCACCGCCGCCGGAAATGACCGGCAAAAGTCTGCTGATCCAGTGAGTCTGCGCGCATTTCTCATAGCTGCCGCTCTGGCAGTTTCTGCCGGGCAGGCCGGGGCTCAAAGCGACCCGGCAAGTGCCGCCTGGCTGGCAATTGAGGATTTGGAGGCGGCAGCGGTTGAATTGCGCACAGCCGAGCGGGCGCGCGACAGGGTCGCGGCCCTGACTCAGGTCGTGCGCGCCTATGAGGCCGGGCTTGAGGCAATGCGCGAAGGCCTGCGCCGGGTAAATATCCGCGAAGCAGCGATCAGGGGGGTCTTTGAGGCCGAACGCGAGAGGCTTTCACGGCTTCTGGGGGTGTTGCAATCAATTAAGGCCACGCCCGCACCAATTACGCTGATGCACCCGGATGGCCCGCTGGGTGCCGCCCGCTCGGGGATGATCCTGTCCGACATTGTGCCGGCCCTGCAAAAGCAAACCGAATCCTTGCGGCACTCTCTGGAGGAGGTTGCGGTGCTGCGTGCCTTGCAGGAAAGTGCTGTTGGTGTGTTGCAGGAGGGCTTGGCAGGGGTGCAAGATGCCCGCACAGCGCTGAGTCAGGCAGTTTCTGACCGTGTTGAATTGCCGCGCCGGTTTCTGGCCGATGAAGAAGCCATGCTGGCGCTGGTCAATTCAACAGAAACACTGGAAGGTTTTGCCAGCGGCCTGATGGCTGTTGATATTCTGCCGGGAAATGCCCCAGAGATGCCGCCACATCCCTTTGCCAGCCGCCGGGGCGCGCTGGATTTGCCAGTTTTGGGCCGCGTGCTGCGCCGCTATAATGAGGCCGATGCCGCTGGAATCAGGCGTCCGGGGCTTATTCTCGCCACCCGCCCGCTCTCGCTTGTCAGCACACCCGCCCCAGCAACGATTCGCTATGCCGGGCCACTTCTGGATTACGGAAATGTTGCCATTCTTGAGCCAGAATCAGGTTACCTTATTATTTTTGCCGGGATGGGTCAGGTTTTTGGCAAGGTTGGCGAGGTCTTGCCAGAAGGCGCTCCAATAGGCCTTATGGGGGGGCAATCGCCTCAAGCTCAAGCAGTTTTGATCCAGACAAGGCAAGGAAGTACTACAGACCATTCCGAAACCCTGTATATCGAGTTAAGAGAGAACGGCATACCTGTGGATCCAAGCGATTGGTTCGCTGTGAACAAGGAATAAGACATGATGAAAAAGTTTGTGATGGCGGCAATCGGCGGTACTCTAGCGGGAGTTCTTTTGACAACTCAGGTTGCCGGGCCGCTCCTTGCGCAGGATACGGCACGTAATATGTCTGTCTACCAACAGCTGGACCTGTTTGGCGATGTGTTTGAGCGCATCCGCGCCAATTATGTTGAGGAAGTTGATGAGGCTGACCTGATTCAGGCGGCAATCAACGGCATGCTGCAATCACTTGATCCGCATTCCAGCTTTCTGCCACCAGAAGCGGCCGAGGATATGCGTGAACACACAAGAGGCTCGTTTGGCGGGCTGGGTATTGAGGTGACGCAGGAAGATGGCTGGGTCAAGGTTGTCTCGCCAATAGACGGCACCCCGGCGGCCGCAGCGGGTATGGAATCGGGCGACCTCATCACCCATGTAGATGGCGAAAACCTGTTTGGCCTGACCCTTGACGAGGCAGTTAAACTGATGCGCGGCCCGGTGGGCAGCGAGATCATCATCACTGTGGTGCGCGAGGGCGTGGATGAGGCCTTTGATGTTTCGATCATCCGAGACACCATTAAGCTGACCGCAGCCACCGTGCGCGCCATAGGCAATTCTGTGGTGATCCGGGTCACAACATTCAACGACCAGACTTATCCGAACATGGCAGAAGGCTTGGCCGAAGTTGTGGCCGAGCTTGGCGGTATAGATAACGTTTATGGCTTTGTGCTGGACCTGCGCAATAATCCCGGCGGCCTGCTTAGTCAGGCGATCAAGGTCTCGGATGCGTTCCTTGATGAGGGCGAAATTGTATCAACAAGAGGCCGGACCCCAGAAGACAGTGACCGGGTCAATGCCCGCCCCGGAGATCTGACTGAAGGCCTGCCAATTGTTGTGCTGATAAACGGCGGCTCGGCCTCGGCTTCTGAAATTGTTGCCGGTGCCTTGCAAGATCACCGCCGGGCACTTGTTGTTGGCGAAAGAAGCTTTGGCAAAGGCTCGGTTCAGACGATCATGCCGCTGCGTGGTGGCGGGGCCATGCGCCTGACCACGGCGCGTTACTATACGCCCTCCGGCCGCTCCATTCAGATGCTGGGTGTTAGCCCCGATATTGTTGTGGTGCAACCGCGCCGCCAGCCCGAGACTGAAACCGAAACGGAAGATGAAAATCACCGCGCCACCCGCTCCGAGGCCGACCTGCGCGGCGCATTGGACAATGACAGCCTGACTGAAGACCAGCGTCGCCTGATTGAGGAAGAACATGCCGCTGCCGAGGAAGCCGCCAAGCTGCATAACGAAGATTTCCAGCTCAGCTATGCGGTTGACCTTCTGAAGGGTCTGGCAGTGATTGCACCGGGCAGATAAGGCGCATGACACCCGAAGATATTGCCAAGCTGCCCTACCGCGCTTGCGTAGGTATCATGCTGGCCAACAATGCGGGCAAGGTTTTTGTCGGCCAGCGAATAGACACGCCGTCTGATGCCTGGCAGATGCCGCAAGGCGGGGTGGATAAGGGAGAGGATGTCCGCGAGGCTGCCTTACGCGAACTTATGGAGGAAACCGGGGTCACGCGCGACCTTGTCACAATCAAGGCCGCGCACCCGGATTGGCTGACATATGATCTGCCCCACGATATTGTGCCGAAAATCTGGAAAGGCCGCTACCGGGGACAAAAGCAGCGCTGGTTTCTGCTACGTTTTCACGGCATAGACAGCCAGATCAACATCCAGACCGCACAGCCGGAGTTTTCCCGCTGGATGTGGCTGGACCCGAGAGAGCTGGCAGGCAAGATCGTTCCCTTTAAGCGCGAGATTTATGCTGCGGTCACAGAAGCGTTTGCCGATCACCTGTAAATCCCAGGGCAGCTCTGTAAATTGTACCTGTGTTGAATGCTCTTATAAGTTTTCGCGATGATACAACCGCCGGGAAACTATTGCCCTTGAAGCTGGGGAAATTCCTAAATGCAGACGCCGCTTAGGCGGTGCTTGCATAATTTATGTGGACAAGTCGGAAAGTTAACAAACTTTCCCTTTACACCCGATTCGTTTCAGCACACCATATGTAGTAAGGCCAAAGCGCAGGAGACGCCGGACCTTGTACAGGCACATATCCTTAGCGGAGCTGCTTTCGCGGGGCTGAAACCGAAAGGGCATGTCATGCCACAGACAGAGCAGTTTATCGAAAATGACGACATCCACCCGATTGATATTGTCGAAAACCTGGCCGAATTCCGGGATTGGGATTTTGACCGCTTAGCCGAAGATCAGATTGCCATGGCAGTTGAAGGCCAGTGGCGGACATATTCGATTACGTTGGCGTGGTCAGCTTCTGATGAAACCCTTCGGATGATTTGTACTTTCGAAATGGAGCCTCCTGAGGAAAAGCTGCCGCAGCTCTACGAGGTGTTAAACCGTACCAATGACCAATGCTGGGCCGGGGCGTTTACCTACTGGCATGAACAGAGATTGATGGTCTATCGCTACGGGCTGGTGCTAACAGGCGGACAATATGCTGGCTCGGAGCAGGTCGACCGAATAATTTCTACTGCGGTGTCCTCATCTGAGCGCTTCTACCCGGCATTTCAGCTGGTGTGCTGGGGCGACAGCTCTGTTGACGAAGCCATGCAGGTTGCCATTGCCGAGGCCTATGGCCGCGCTTGATCGCGGCTCTTTCGCTGTCTGGCAATCCACATTATGCTACCCTGAAACAGGCGGGGATTTGGTATGGATATGGATGACCTGCAAGCGCGTGGGCTTGTTATGCTGGGGTGCGGCAAGATGGGTTCCGCTATGCTGGAAGGCTGGCTGGAGCAGGGTGTGCCGACAGCCTCGGTCTGGGTTATTGACCCCGCTCCGTCAGATTGGCTGAAAGGTCTTGCCGGGCTGCATCTGAATACGTCATTACCTGCGGAGCCTGCTATTGTTTTGATTGCGGTCAAGCCACAAATGATGGGCAAGGCGCTCCCCTCCATAGCGGCTTTTGGTAGTAATACACTGTTTATTTCGATCGCGGCGGGCACGCCAATTGCGGCGTTTGAGGCCGCTTTGGGCCAAGGAGCGGCCATCATTCGTGCCATGCCAAACACACCCGCAGCAATCGGGCGCGGCATCAGCGCCATTGTTGGTAATGCACAGGTTTCAGACGCTCAGCTGGATTTGGCCGAGGCCTTGTTGCAAGCGGTCGGGCAGGTTGTGCGCTTGTCAGAGGAAGCACAAATGGATGCGGTGACGGCGGTTTCCGGGTCTGGCCCGGCCTATGTATACCACCTGATCGAAACCTTGGCGGCGGCTGGAATGGCCGAGGGGTTGCCTGAAAACTTGGCAATGAAACTGGCAAAAGAGACAGTTGCAGGGGCCGGGGCCTTGGCCAGTCAGGCCGCGGAAAGCCCGACCGCCTTACGCGTTAACGTAACCTCCCCCGGCGGCACAACGCAGGCAGCATTGGAGGTGCTTATGGATAAAGAGGCTGGCTTTCCCGCCCTTTTGAGACGTGCTGTAAAGGCGGCAGCAAACCGTTCACGGGATTTAAGCGCATGAGCGAGGTTTCTTTTGATAACTTCCCGAAGGTGGACATTCGCAAGGGCACGGTACGGCGCGCCGAGCCATACCTGGAAGCGCGCAAACCGACACTCAAGCTATGGGTGGATTTTGGCGCGGAACTTGGGCTAAAAAGGTTCTGTCGCAAACTTTATCGCGCGACGGCACCACTCGTGTTGCTGGGCACAGT
>CAYNXK010000082.1:0-9390 GCA_964401125.1 uncultured Aliiroseovarius sp. | reverse complement strand
TCAGTCTTTCTGCTGCTTTACTGGCCGATTACTGCCACGCAACCTATGCCCAGCGCGGCCGCCTATGCGCGCCTTCGCGCCTATCTCAGATCTGGCGGCATGGTGTTGTTTGATACCCGTGATGCGCTGACTTCCGGTTTTGGCCGCGCGGCAACCCCGGCGGCACGGCACCTGCAACGCTTAGCGGCACCGTTGGATATTCCACCGCTTGAGCCTGTGCCTGCGGACCATGTGCTGACCCGCACTTTCTATCTGCTCAGCAGTTTTCCCGGCCGCCACGAGCAGGGCACGCTTTGGGTTGAGGCGGCTCCGGTTGATGCCGAGCTGGCCGAGGGCATGCCATTTCGCAACCTCAATGACGGGGTTAGCCCGGTGGTGATTGGTGGCGGCGACTGGGCTGCTGCCTGGGCAGTGCGGGCGAGTGGCGCGCCGATGTTTCCGGTGGGCCGGGGCCTGACCGGAGAGCGCCAGCGCGAGATGGCCTACCGTTTCGGGGTTAATCTGGTGATGCATGTCCTGACCGGCAATTATAAAAGCGATCAGGTGCATGTGCCTGCCCTGTTACAAAGGCTTGGGCAATGAACGGCTGGGGCGCAACATGGGATATAAGCGCGCTGGTGTTTTCCCCTGTCGTGCCATGGCCGTTTCTGGCGCTGGCGGCAGGTGTCATGGCGGCCCTTCTGGCGCTGGCAATCTGGCGCGGGCTGGCCGGCTGGACGGCGCGCGCTTTGGCTGCCGGGCTGCTGCTGCTGGCCCTGTCAGGCCCGTCGTTGCAGCAAGAAGAACGCCATATGCTGAGCGATATTCTACTGGTTGTGCTTGACGAGACCGCCTCGCAAGGCTTGCCGGGGCGCGCGGCTCAGGCCGAGGCTGCTTTGGCAGGCATTGCCGCGCAAGTGGCGGCGCGCGATGACCTGGAGCTACAGGTGGTGCGTTTTGGTGACGCGCCGGACAATCTCGGCACGAAGCTGGAAAGCGCCATTGCCCAAGCCATTGCCGACCTGCCACAGGAGCGGCTGGCGGGTATCATCGCGCTTTCGGATGGCAACCTGCATGATGCGGGCGTGCTGGCGGGCGGGCCATCTCTGCCTGCGCCGCTGCACTTGTTACTGACCGGGCAGCAGGCTGATTGGGATCGCCGCCTGAGCGTAAAATCAGCCCCCGGCTTTGCTATTCTTGGCGAGGAGCAGGAGATTGTGGTCAGGATTGACGACATGGGCATGGTGCCGGCTGATATTGGCGGGCGCACGCGGCTTTCGCTCTCAATCGACGGGGCTGAGGCCAGCTTGCATGAGGTAAGCGTGGGTGTTGATCTGCGCCTGCCATTCATGCTGGAGCATGGTGGCATCAATGTGATTCACATGGTGCTGGAAAGTGCCCCTGGAGAGTTAACCGAGCGTAATAATGCTGTGGTTATTCAAATCAACGGCGTGCGTGACCGGCTTAGGGTTTTGCTGGTTTCAGGCCAGCCGCATCCGGGCACGCGCACCTGGCGTAACCTGCTGAAAAGCGACGCTTCGGTTGATCTGGTGCATTTCACTATTCTGCGGCCGCCGGACAAGCAAGATGGAGTGCCGGTCAGCGAGTTGAGCTTGATCGCCTTTCCGGTTCAGGAACTTTTTATCGACAAAATAGACGAGTTCGACTTGATTATTTTTGATCGCTACAAGCTGCGCGGCATCTTGCCCGCTGCTTATCTGGCCAGCGTGCGCTCTTATATAGAGCGCGGCGGTGCGGTACTGGTGGCGGCAGGGCCAGAATTTGCCACAGCCGGGTCACTGGCGCGCTCATTGCTGGGTGAAATGCTGCCGGCCATGCCCACATCACGGGTGCATGAAGCGCCGTTTTTGCCGCAAGTGACAGAGCTTGGCCAGCGCCATCCGGTGACGCGCGGGCTGGAGGCCGAACACGGTGGCTGGGGCCGCTGGCTGCGCCAGATTGAGCTGGAGCAGATCTCGGGCCATGTGGTGATGCAGGGGCTGGATGGTGCCCCGTTGCTGGTGCTGGACCGGGTGGGTGAGGGCCGGGTGGCGCTGCTGGCCTCGGACCAGATATGGCTTTGGGACCGGGGCTTTGAAGGCGGCGGGCCGCAGCTTGAATTGCTGCGCCGTCTGGCCCATTGGATGATGAAAGAGCCGGAACTGGAGGAGGAAGCCCTGTGGGCCGAGGTGCAGGCAGAGGGTTTGACCATTATCCGGCGTAGTTTGGACGAGGCGGTGCCGGAGGTCGAAGTGACGGCCCCTGATGGTGTGGTACACAGATTGGCTTTGATTGAGACCATGCCGGGCCGTTTTGAGGCTCGCTTTGAGACTTTTCAGATGGGGCTTTACCGGCTGAGCAACGGTGAGCTGAGTGCTGTCATTGCCCTTGGCCCCACTGCGCCGCGCGAGTTTTACAGCACCATTGCTTCGCCTGCCGCCTTGCTGCCGGTGGTAAAAGCCAGTCGTGGTGGCGTGTTTTTCCTTGAGGCGGGTCTGCCCGGCCTGCGTTATGTGCGCGCCGGGCGCGGTGCTGCGGGGCGGGGCTGGCTGGGGCTGAATCCGCGCGAAGCCTATCTAACGCAGGATCTGCGCCGGGTGCCGCTTATGCCAGCATGGCTGGCGCTGCTGTTTGCCATGGGGCTGTTGCTCTGGGGTTGGCTGCGCGAGGGGCAGCGCTGAAGGGCGCGAAGGTTTCTCTTGCATTGTGCTGAAATTGGTAATATTTTCTTACCAGTTGCGCCAACAGGATTACCACCATGCAAATGCCCAGCCCAGACCCGGCCATACTGGCCCGCAAGGCGCTTATTGTTTCTCGCCTGCAAGCGGTGTTGCCAGAAGGTGGCGTGATACACGACCCGGCTGAAACCCTTGCCTATGAATGTGACGCCCTTGTGGCTTACCGCTGTTCGCCGCTTTGCGTGGTGCTGCCAGCCTCGACCCAAGAAACTGCGGCTGTGATGCGGGTTTGTCACGAGGAGGGCGTGCCCGTGGTGCCGCGGGGGTCCGGCACCTCGCTGGCGGGCGGCGCGCTGCCAACCGAAGATAGTGTGGTTCTTGGCGTGGCGCGGCTGAATGCGGTTCTGGAATGCGATTATGACAATCGGTTCATCAGGGTGCAGGCCGGGCGCACTAACCTGTCAGTCACCGGGGCGGTGGAGGCGGATGGGTTTTTCTATGCGCCGGACCCCTCAAGCCAGCTTGCCTGTACCATTGCCGGCAATATTGCGATGAATTCTGGCGGAGCGCATTGCCTGAAATACGGCGTGACCACTAACAACCTGATGGGTGTCACCATGGTGATGGCTGATGGTGCGGTGGTTGAGCTTGGTGGAGCGCATCTGGATGCGGCCGGGCTGGACCTGTTGGGGCTGATTTGCGGCTCGGAAGGCCAGTTGGGTATTGTCACCGAGGCGACCCTGCGCATTCTTGCCAAGCCTGAAGGGGCGCGCCCTGTTTTGGTTGGTTTTGACAGCCCGGAAGTGGCCGGGGCTTGTGTCAGCGATATTATCAAATCCGGTATTCTGCCGGTGGCAATCGAATATATGGACCGCCTGTGCCTGCGTGCTGCCGAGGCCCATGCCCATTCCGGCTATCCTGATTGCGAGGCGATGCTGATTATCGAAGTTGAGGGCAGCGAGGCCGAAATCACCGATCAGCTGGGCCGAATTACCGACATCGCCCGCAGGCATAACCCGGTGGCCCTGCGCGAAAGCCAGTCGGAAGAGGAAAGCGCGCGCATTTGGCTGGGGCGCAAATCGGCTTTCGGGGCCATGGGGCAGATCAACGATTATATGTGCCTTGACGGCACCATTCCGATTAGCGAACTGCCCTATGTTTTACGCCGTATTGGTGAGATGAGCGTTGAATATGGCCTTGATGTGGGCAACGTATTTCATGCGGGTGACGGTAATATGCACCCACTCATTCTATATGATGCCAACAAGCCCGGTGATCTGGAATTATGCGAGGCTTTTGGTGCCGATATTTTGAAGCTTTGCGTAGAAGTGGGCGGCTGCCTCACGGGTGAACACGGGGTTGGCATGGAAAAGCGCGAGTTGATGTTCACCCAATTCAATAGGCAAGACCTTGAAGCGCAGATGCGCCTGAAGGATGTGTTTGACCCAAACTGGCTGTTGAACCCAGCCAAGGTTTTTCCACTGGAGGCATCGGTTAAGCGGCGGGCCGGGTAGGGGGCTGTCTGCCCCCTCTTGGCTTGCAGCCAATTCACCCCCGAGAGTATTTGGACCAAGATGAAGATGAAACCTGAGACTGAAGCTGAACTGGCAGAGATGGTGGCCACGACAAAAGGCCCATTGCGCATTATTGGCGGTGGCACGCGTGATATTGGGCGGCCGGTGGTGGGCGAGGTTTTGAGCCTGGCCAGGCTTTCCGGGGTGGAATTGTATGAGCCGGGGGCGTTGACGCTGGTGGTGCGGGCGGGCACGCCTGTGGCCGAGATTGAGGCTTTGCTGGCGGGCGAGGGCCAGAGGCTGGCGTTTGAGCCGCTGGATCACCGGGTGTTACTGGGCAGCGAGGGTGTGCCGAGTATTGGCGGCGTGGTGGCGGCGAATGTTTCTGGTCCACGGCGTATTCAGGTGGGGGCGGCGCGAGATTTTACGCTTGGGGTGCGGTTTGTTGACGGGCGCGGTCAGGTTTTGAAAAATGGCGGACGGGTGATGAAGAATGTCACCGGCTATGATCTGGTCAAGCTGATGGCAGGAAGCTGGGGCACGCTTGGGGTGCTGAGCGAGGTCAGTCTGAAGGTGCAGTCGGTACCTGAAACGGAAGCGACATTGGTGATGCGCGGGCTTGGCGTGGTTGAAGCGGTGGCGGCTTTGTCGGCCGGGCTGGGCACGCCTTATGATATTTCCGGGGCGGTGCATATGGGGGCCGGTGTTTTGGCTGAGGCTGAGACCTGGTTGCGTATCGAGGGGCTTGCAGGCTCGGTGGCCTACCGGGTGCAGAAATTGCAGGCCGGTATTTGTGCTGGCTGGGAGGTTGTGGAGGCTGCTGCCAGCGCTATGCTTTGGCGGCAGGTGCGTGATGTGGCAGCGTTTGCCAAGCCGGCCGGTGCTGTTTGGCGGCTGTCTCTAAAGCCTTCGGACGCCCCTGTGTTGAGTGAAAACCTGACGGCATCCGGGGTGGAGCATCGGGCGATATATGATTGGGGCGGCGGCCTGATCTGGCTGTTGCTGGATGAGGGTGGGGATGCCGGGGTAGGGGTCATTCGAGGGCAGGTAGCCGCTTTGGGTGGACATGCAACACTGGTGCGTGGCAGCGTGGGCTTGCGGCAGAGAATTGCAGTTTTTCAACCTGAACCAGCCCCAATAGCTGTTTTATCCCAGCGAATACGAGACAAATTCGACCCGAGAGGGATT
Source organism: uncultured Aliiroseovarius sp. (assembly GCA_964401125.1). Lineage (GTDB taxonomy): Bacteria > Pseudomonadota > Alphaproteobacteria > Rhodobacterales > Rhodobacteraceae > JAAEUB01. The sequence continues at coordinate 4,031 of CAYNXK010000082.1, read as the reverse complement.
TTGAACTCCGGTTTGATGGGCAACTGACATGCAGACATTTTTTAGCCCCGAGCAGCTTAAAAACCCCAACTTAAGCTGCGCCAATGGGATTTTGCGGGCTTGTGTGCATTGCGGTATGTGCACCGCCACCTGCCCGACTTATCAGGTGCTGGGTGATGAGTTGGATAGCCCTCGCGGACGGATTTACCTGATAAAGGAGATGCTGGAAAAGGGCGGCACCCCGAAGGCCAAAACGGTGCTGCATATTGACCGCTGCCTGTCCTGCCTTGCCTGCATGACCACCTGCCCCTCGGGGGTGCATTACATGCATCTGGTGGATCTGGCGCGCAGCCATATTGAGCAAACCTACAAGCGCCCATTCGTGGACCGGGCCTTGCGTTGGGTGCTGTCGCAGATCATTCCGTACCCATATCGCTTTCGGCTGGCGCTGCTGGCTGCCAAGATCGGCAAGCCGTTTCGCAAGCTTTTGCCCGATGCGCGCTTGCAGGCGCTGCTGGCGATGGCACCTCGGCAAATTCCGCCGGTCAGCCGTAATGATGATGCGCAGGTTTTTGCGGCCGAGGGCGGGCGCAAGATGCGGGTGGCCCTGATGACAGGCTGTGCCCAGAAGGCGCTGGATACGGACATCAATGATGCTACGATCCGGTTGTTGCGGCGGCTGGGTTGCGAGGTGGTTGTGGCGCGCGGCATGGGCTGTTGTGGGGCGCTGACGCATCATATGGGCAAGGAGAAGGTGGCGCATGCTTCGGCGGCGCGTAATATCAAGGCCTGGACAGCTGAGATGCGCGGTGAGGGGTTGGATGCCATCGTTATCAACACCTCTGGCTGCGGCACCACGGTAAAAGATTATGGCCATATGTTCCGTAACGAGGCGCTGGCTGAAGAGGCCGCCGCCGTCAGTGCGTTGACGCTGGATGTTAGTGAGTTGCTTCTGAAACTTGACCTGCCGGAGGTGCCCAAGTGTGGTGCGCACGGCCTGCGGGTGGCCTATCATGCCGCGTGTTCTCTGCAACATGGTCAACAGGTCAAGCAGGCACCCAAAGAGCTGTTGAAGCGCGCGGGTTTTGAGGTGGTGGAGCCTGCGGAGGCGCATCTTTGCTGTGGATCGGCCGGCACATATAACCTGCTTCAGCCCGAAATTTCCGCCAAGCTGAAGAAGCGCAAGCTGGCGGCGTTGTATGCCCAAAATCCTGAGGTGATTGCTAGCGGAAATATTGGCTGCATGATCCAGCTTGGTGCGGGAGAGGCGGTGCCGGTGGTGCATACGGTCGAGCTGCTTGACTGGGCCACCGGCGGGCCGCGCCCTCCTAAAATGGCACATATTTTGCCTTAATCTTGCCCCGCCATGCCCCTAGCCATGTCCTGAACAAAAGGACGGGCCATGCGGAAGATTTTGACAATACTGGCAATTATGTTTGCGTCCTCTCAGGGAGTGGCGGCGGATAATTCCGGGTTGCGCAGCCTGATTACTGGTGATGATGGCCGGGGCTGGGAGGGTGTTGGCCGCCTGAATATGGGCACGAATGCCTTTTGCACCGGCGCTCTGGTGGCAGATAATCTGGTGCTGACGGCGGGCCATTGCCTGTTTGATAAGGATACCGGCCAGCGCATTGCTGAGGCTGATATCGAGTTTCTGGCCGGCTGGCGCTCGGGCCGGGCCTCGGCTTACCGTGGGGTGCGCCGGGTGATCCTGCACCCAAATTATGAGTTTGCCAGTAACAATGTACAACACCGGGTGCGCTATGATCTGGCCCTTTTGGAGTTGGATCAGCCGATCCGCTCCAAGTCTATTTTGCCATTTGCAGTTCATAGCCAACCAGCCAAGGGGGCGGCGGTGGGCGTGGTTTCCTATGCCCATGACCGTGCTGAAAGCCCGGCCTTGCAGGAACGTTGCAACGTGTTGGCGCGCCAGTCCGGCACGCTGATCTTGTCATGCGATGTTGATTTTGGCTCGTCCGGGGCGCCGGTTTTTGTCTTTGAGAATGGCGCGCCACAGATCGTTTCCGTGGTGTCCGCCAAGGCTATGGCCGGCGATACTCAGGTGTCACTGGGCACTTCTTTGGAAGTGCCGCTGGCCGAAATGCTGGTAATGCTGGCCGAAAATGATGGCGTGTTTACCCGCCAGAATCCGGTTGTGCGGGTGATTTCCCCAACCGGGTCAAGCGGCACAGGTGCTAAGTTTTTGCGCCCCTGATCTTAGCCTGCCCCCCTTGAAACCCACAAATTCCAACCATATCTGAGGTTCAGGTGCCGTATATGCGGGCCTGAAACCTTGAAACGCCTTGCCCCTATGGGAAGGCCATATTGTCGCTCAAAGGAGGACATGATGCGTAACTTTGACCTTACACCGCTTTACCGTGCCACAGTTGGTTTTGACCAGATTGCCGATTTGATGGACCGGGTCGTGAAAAATGACACTAGCCGTGAAAGCTACCCCCCTTACAATATTGAAAAAACAGGCGAAGATGCCTGGCGTATATCGATTGCCGTGGCCGGGTTTTCGGATGCGGAACTTACTGTCGAGGTGAAGGAAAACACCTTGCATATAGCTGCCCGCCGCGCTGCTGATGACAGTGATCGCAGCTATCTGCACCGGGGCATTGCCACGCGTGCTTTTGAGCGCCGCTTCCACCTTGCCGAGCATGTGCGGGTGACAGGTGCGGCCCATGAAAACGGCATGCTGCATATGGAGCTTGCGCGCGAAGTGCCTGAGGCACTGAAGCCACGCCGGATCGAGATTGCTACGGCACGTGATGTGGAAGTTGCCGCCAGTGCAGCCGCCAGTACTGCCATAGAGGCGTAACAAATGCCTTTGGGCGCGCGGGGTAAGCCTCGCGCGCCCTTTGTTTGATTGGGGTTATTTCGGGCTGAGCCTGCCTGCCAGCCGCATCAGGGTGACAGCCTTGGCCGCGGCAAAACGGGTGTCATATGTTACTTCGCCATATGCGGCGTGATTGGCACCTTGATCAGGTTGGAGGTGGTCGCGCCCGGCGGTTTGTAGCGCAGGGCGTCGGATATGATGGCGTTTGAGCCAACCGAGGTAATCCCGTACATCGCCGTTACCGAATGGCCGGCGTCGATCTGGCCTGCACCCACCGTATCATTGTTGAAATTCTCACAGCTGAGGGCGCGGGTTTCATAGCCGATCAGCCGGTATTCGGCCACTTTCGCCGGGTTGAACTCGACTTGGATTTTCACGTCATCAGCGCTGGGAAGCAAGGCGCCTGAAAGTTGGTCAACCAGCACCTTTTGGGCTTCACTCAGAGTGTCTATATAGGCGGCATAGGCGGCGGTGCCATTGCCGTTTTGGGCCATTGCCGGCATGGTGGTGTCATCAATATTGCCACGGCCAAAGCCCAGAATGCTAAGGTAGATAAAAGAAGCAACAGTGAAACCGTATCGCTACGGCATCCACGACCAGCTCAAAACCCATCTGTCAGACTTTTGCCAATCGCATGCAGGCGCCCGGCAGAGGCTTGGCTTACCGGTGTTTCTGCTGCCATGTTGGCAACACATCGCCATCTGCCGCGCGCGCTTCATACACCCCACGCGCAATCGCCCGCGCCAGACAGATCGCCGCCGCATGGCCCAGCATCAGCGGGTCAAGCGCCGGATCAGGCAAGGGCTTTTCACCGGTTGCCACGGCAAATACCAGATCACCATCATAGGGCGTGTGGCTTGGCAGAATCGCCCGCGCCATGCCGTCATGGGCTGCTACCGCCAGCCGGGTTGCCTGCGCCTGATCAAGTATGGCGTCAGTGGCTATAATGGCAATGGTGGTGGCCTCTCTGGGATTAACCTTGGTGCGCGGCTCACGGCCGGGGTCAAAGCCGCTGCCAACGCCCAAACCCCCGAACTCGCGGCCAAATTCCCAAGGGGCTGCCCAAAAATGCGCATCCTGCGAGGTTACCCCGCCAACCGCGTTCACAGCCACAAGTGCGCCAATGGTCAGACCATTCTCAAGCACCAGCGAGGCCGAGCCAAGGCCGCCTTTCAGGTCAGCCAGCGTCGCCCCGGTGCCAGCCCCAAGG
>CAYNXK010000081.1:0-9730 GCA_964401125.1 uncultured Aliiroseovarius sp. | reverse complement strand
GTGTGCTCTTCCGATCTTTCTCGCCCGATGCAACTGAAGCAATATTGCCATTTATTGATCTTCTTGTGCTCAATAATGTTGAGGCTGGCCATCTGGTACAAGCTTTGGGCGTTGGCTTGCCAGCCCTGCAAGTGAAGAATATTCTAATCACCCACGGTGCCGATGGGGCAACATGGCGCGTTCAGGATTCGGGGCAAGAGACACGCGTGCCGGCCTTCAAGGTCAGCCCTGTTGACACGGCTGGGGCTGGTGATTGTTTTATCGGTTATGTTGCTGCCGGGCTGGATCAGGGCCTATCTGTTAGCGGGGCCATGCAGCTTGGTGCCGCCGCTGCTGCCCTTCAGGTCACACAGCCGGGAACAGCCGATGCCATTCCCGCGCGCGCGGAAGTAGATACTTTTCTGGCCGAAAGGGCGTGATATGATGGAGTATAGGGCTTCGTCGGTTCCGGTTTACATTGTCATGGCCATTTTTCAGCCAGACCAAGATTATTTGCGCCTCCAATTACAGTCTCTGGCCAATCAAAGCCACCAGAACTTTCGCTTGATCTGCGTAATTTCTGATACCAAGTCGGCAGATATGTTGCTTACTTTTGCCAAGGCTGAGGGTCTCCACCCGGAGTTGGTTTGCCCGGAAACCGAGCTGGACTTGGTTCGTGCTTTTGAGGCTGGCCTGTACCGAGCTGTAGCTATGAGTGCAGAGGCTGGTGATTGCATCGAAGAGCCTTTGATTGCGCTATGTGATCAAGATGATGTCTGGCATTCTGACAGATTGGCGCGTGGTGTAGCGGAGTTGGTGGAGGGTAAAGCTGATCTGGTACACAGCGATGCTATTTTGATAGACAAATGCGGGAAAAAATTAACACAAAAGCACCAATCCTCGATGTTTGCCTATGAGCGGCGGCACAAAAACCCTGGGCTGCGTGGGCTGCTTTATCGAAACAATATAACCGGCATGACAAGCATGTTCAGACTGAGGCTTGCAAAAATTGCTTTGCCTTTTCCTCGCCAGAGCGGCGTGCATTTCTATCATGACCTTTGGCTTGGGTTGCTGGCGAGCAGCATGGGTGGGGTTAAGCTGATAAGAGCGCCGCTAGTTGATTATCGCCAGCATGGTGCCAATGCAGTTGGTGCTGTGGGGCTGCAAGGTGGCTGGTTTGATCGTATCCGAAATGTGCGGTTGGGGAAGGCTGCCAGCCAGGTCTGGCTGCGCCGTAAGGCCGCGGCTTATGGCCTCGCCCGCTATCTGGCACATGAAGCCCACCACCGTTTGTCCCAAGCCGGGGCGGATGGGCCTCTAAGGGCGGATGACTTGGTTAATGTTGCGCCTCTGCGCCCCTTTATGACAAGGTTTTCCGGCGCAGGCTTGCTGTTTTTGGATGCGCTGAAACTAATCCTGAGCGGGCATCTGAGGCTTGCGGGCATTGCTGCTGGCTTCAGCGTTGTTAGTATTGGCCGAAGTATTTGGGCCTTGCGCCGGATGCCGGAGATTGGCCTGTATAATGGGTTTTACGAGTTTGATGCCCGCTTATACTCGCTTTCAGTGGGGGTTGAGCCGCATTATTTGGAGACCCCGCCTTCCAGAACACCCACAGAGTATAAAGCTTTGACTGACGCCCGAAAAATACCGCGCTGGACGCCTGAGTTCAGCGCCCCGGCACCCGCCTTAGCAATTCTTGTACCGACCCTAAACCCGACCGAGGTTTTTGCCGGGATACTTACAGCCGTGGATATCGGGCTGGCCGTGGCGGCAAAGGGGGTGCCTGTACGTTTTATTGCTACGGATCTGCCGGTCTCATCGCAAGATGCGTCGCTTGGATTTTTGATAAGCCGCTTGCCTTGTGAGGTCCATGCCAAGGCTGCGGCAAAAAACTTTTCAATCGAATGCGGGGTGCAAGGAAAGCCCTTGCCCGCCCATCCAGATGATGTGTTTTTAGCAACAGCCTGGTGGAGCGCGCATGTGGCGGACAGGCAAATCCGCCACCACGGATTCACAGCCAAAAAATTCTATTATTTGATTCAGGATTATGAGCCACATTTTTACCCTTGGGGGGCGGAATACGCGGATGCCATGGCAAGCTATGCTTTGGATTTTGAACCAATTTTCAATAGTTCTTTGCTCAGGGAATACTTTGCTGACAAGGGCTTTGATTTTGCCGAACCGGAAGCCCTGACATTTCACCCCTCAATCAACATTTCACAATATGCAACGGGTCAGCGGCCAGAGCGGCCCGGTGCGCTGCCTCGGTTGGTGCTTTACGGGCGCCCGGAGATTGCGCGCAACCTTTACCCAACCGCGATAGAGGCGTTGAGTCACTTTCTTAATACCGAAGCCATTCGCCCGGAACAAATTGAACTGGTCTCGGTCGGGATGAAGCATGCGTCTGTTAAGCTGCCTGGCGGGCATAAATTGAAGAGTTTGGGCAAGCTTCCTTTAGAGGAATATACAGGGTTTCTACTGAATGCCGACATTGGCCTGTCACTGATGTATTCGCCCCATCCGAGTCATGTACCCTTGGAGATGGCAGCAGCAGGAATGCGTGTGGTGACAAACCATTTTGGGGCCAAGAATCTAAGCATATTCAGCCCAGCCATTCTTTCTGCTGAAGCTACACCTGAAGCCCTGGCCGCTGCTCTGTCGCAAGCCTGGAGCCAGCGCACCACTCCGATACCAGAAGGTGACAGGCGGCTCGATCTTGGCCTACTTGGCCTGAAGCCTAAAGATGTGGCGGCTAAACTGGCACAAAAACTTCGACCCCAACTTTTACAAAACAAGGAGTAGGGTTTGTGGCCAGTCGTATCATTTTGCATATTGGCTCGCCCAAATGTGGCTCAACCTATTTGCAGCGGGTTCTGCTCAACAATTCTGAAAGCCTGCTGGCGCATGGTATTAGCTACCCAAGCCCCAAAAGCGGCCATCCAGGCAATGCCGCCGATCTTATCAATATCTCTGGCAGGAAGCTTGAGAAGATGTTTTCCGGGCATGTACAAACACTGATCCTGTCACACGAAGATCTCTATTATGGCTCTAAACAGGGTGAAACTCTGGCTGTATTGGCCCGTGAAATGAAAATCAGCGTGCAGGTCGTAGCCTTCATTCGCCCATTCAGTGAATTTATCTTTAGTGATTATTCCCAGTTTATGAAGCAAAATTTTGAAACCTATCTGAAAACACGCAACCCCTTTGATGGTTATGATTTTCCGACCTTTGCCCGGCTCCGAGTGAAGGCTCTGACTCCAGCGGTTTTTTTGAAAAATTGGGAGACTGTTTTTCACCACCCGTCGCCTATCTTGCAAAGCTATCGTAATATCCGCCCGGTTTTTGAACGTCTCCTTGGGAGGCAGGCGGTAGCTGATTGGCGCATCCACAAAGACAAGACCAACCAATCGTTGCGGGTTGAGGATTGTGAGCGTATTGCGGCCGGCCTGTGTGATCCCGACCGTAAAAAAAAGGAACTTTGGGCAATGTTTAGGGAAGCTTTTCACAACACAGGAGAGCCGGATGCCGGGCGTAGCCCTGAGCGCATTGCGATGATTGAAGGTCTGTTTGCCTCAGAAAACAAGGCTTTGCTGAAGCATTTAGGCTATAATAACTACCACCCAGATTTTCAGCCGGAATGACCAACCCACAGGCTTTAAATTTCGCCGCGCATCAGGCGTTGATAATAGACAATTCCTTCATCCACATCCTCGAAAAACCGTAGCTTGCCATTTTCCAACACCACAACATGGTGGCATAACCGCTGAACCAGCCCCAGAGCATGGGTTACCATGATCGCTGAGCTTTTCCTAAGCCGGTCAAGGAACAGGGCTTCACTTTTGCGTTTGAATTCGGCGTCGCCTACAGCAGTAATTTCGTCAACCAGATAGGTATCAAAGTGGATGCCCATGGAAACGCCAAAGGCCAGCCGCGAGCGCATGCCTGAGGAATAAGTGCGCACCGGCAGGTAAAAATGCCCCCCGAGATTGGCAAAATCCTGAACAAAATCCACCAATTCCCCCGTATCCACGCCTTGAATGCGGGCAACAAAACGGGTGTTCTGAAGCCCTGTCAGTTCAGGGTGAAAGGAGCCAGAAAAGCCAACGGGCCAAGAGACAGAGCCATGGTGCAGCACCCTGCCGCTATCGGGCTGCATTGTCCCCGATATCATCTTCAGCAAGGTAGATTTACCGGCTCCGTTGCGCCCAAGCATGGCTACAGCACGGCGTGGCGGAAATAGCACCGAAATATTATCGGCCACCCGCTTGCTGTATCCGTTTAACATAAATGTTTTGCAGACATTATGCAGCTCAATCATTCCGGTCACACCCTTAACGCCGATCGCGCAACGAGTAGAAGATCATTGTCAGAATTGCCCAACTGATCCACAACATCCCCCCCAGCGTCAACAATATGATGATACGGCGTGGAAACTCTGCTGTTTCGGCTTTGGTTGGCGAAATATAGGCAGCCAGATGGCGGGATGTGCGCTGTGATTCGGCCAAAGCCACGTCATAAGTGGCCTGAGCGGACAGGTAACTTTTTTCAGCAAATTCAAGATCCACCTGCAAGGCCTCAAACTCGGCCAAAAGAGCAGAATAGGCAATACCTTCTCCATTTTCACCGGTAGGTGCAGCACCGAAGCGGCCCCGCTCTTCTTCTATCAGGTTTTGGATGGCACTTAGCTTGCGCTCTACCTGAAGAACGCGCGGGTCGCTGTCGCTAGTTGAGGTTTGTAACAGTAATTGCCGTTCAATCTTGGTATTAGCAAGCTGTGCCTGTAATGAGTGCAAGATACCCATTCGGCTCTGAATATCAGCAACCGGGTCAACAATTTGTGTGCGGTTTTGAAAGGCAGTTCTGGCCTGCCGCGCACTTTTAAGCCGTTCAACCGCGCGCGTCAGCTCTTCCTGTGCGTAGCGCGTGGCATCAGCCCGCGCTACGGCTGACAGCCGGTTGATCATTTGGCTGCTTTCTGCAAAAATTGCGGTGGTGATGGCGTGGGCATTGTCAGGGTCAAAGGCAAGTGCCCGGATTTCGATCAGGCCGCTGGCATTGTCATAAAAAACGGTAACCATCCGCCTCCAATGCCGCATCAAAGCCTCTATGCGATGATCTTCACCTAGGCTGAATATGGGGTCTTCGGGGCTGGAATAGATGCGGACAAGGTCTAGATGCAGATGAATTGTACGCACCATTTCCTGGCTCTGGATGAATGCGTAAAGAATATCCGTATCGGAATTGGTTGAGCCAGACCCAGACAGTTCGGTGATACCGCCTAGAAATTCAAGGGTTGAGCGCGCTTCCTCCGTATGTACCGAAAAGCCGACGGTGCTTGCATATTGGTCATCGGCAACCGTGAAAAGATACCATGCCGCGCCAGTCAGTGGCATTACAACCCACAGAAGAAAAAATAAGCCCAGAAAATAGTGCCGGGACCGGAGCCGGGCAGGCCGGGCCGGGGTGGGCGGCCTGGGATCAGAGGCTTTTTTCACAGGCATTTTCTGCGCTGGTGTTTCAGGTTTGGCAGGGGAGGTATTTAATACCGGTTTTTCGTCTTTCAAATCAAAACCCATGGCTTATGGTGTGTCGTGCATGGAAATTTTGTGTTTCCAGTTTTCACCATGAAGATACGCCAGATGCCCAGATGACACAATCCACCTTGCAAAAGCCGGTACCAAAGCCTGCCCAACCTGCCCGCAGGCCCGGCATTGCGCGCATTGTATCTGCATTGATGTTGCGGGAAATGTCCACAACTTATGGTCGTTCGGCAATGGGCTATCTATGGGCTGTTCTTGAGCCGGTGGCTGGAATCATGCTGCTGACCTTCGTTTTTTCTCTGGCCTTGCAAGGCCCGGCACTGGGCACAAACTTTGCCCTGTTCTATGCCTCAGGCATATTGCCCTTCATGGCTTATTTGGACATCAGCCAAAAAGTGGCTCAATCGCTGCGGTTTTCGCGGCAACTCCTTTTCTATCCCGGCGTCACATTTATTGATGCTTTGCTGGCTAGGGGGATTTTGAACACGATGACTCAGATCATGGTTTCTGTAATCGTGCTGGGTGCCATATTGATTGGCTACCGATTGGATGTGATTCTTGATCCTGTTGCGCTGGCACTTGCCTATGCAATGCTGGTTTCCCTTGCGCTTGGAATTGGCACCTTGAATTGCTACCTGCTATCAACATTTCCGCTTTGGGAGCGAGTTTGGGCAGTTCTGAACCGGCCCCTGTTCATCATATCCTGTATCTTTTTCCTGTTCGATTCAGTGCCACAGCCGTTCAGAGATTATTTGTGGTGGAACCCACTGGTGCATGTGGTTGGGCAAATGCGCAAAGGAATATATTCAACATATGATGCAGCATATGTCTCGCCGTTATATGTTTTTGCACTTTCAATGATCTGCTTTGCTGCCGGGTTGCTGTTGTTGCGCCGGTATTATTCTGAGATCATCAATAACTAGAGGCTGTTGATGTTCAAGATTCACAAACGGGGTGATTTGTAATTTCAGGTTGCAAACAACAGGAGACCCGCGCCCGGCTTCAGGGGCTCAAGGCGGGCTAGACGGGCGGTCATTTTCAAAATAAAGCATGTACCAGTACAAAATAAAGGCCCGCCTATGCACTTGCTCGCCGCTACCCCCGGAAGCGCTGATGACGAAAAAGACCCTGTGGACCTTGGCCAAAGTCCGGCTGATCTGGTGTTTATCTCGGCGGCGGATACAGAGCTGGCAATGCTCAGTGAGGCGCGCAGAGAAATGGCGAATCCGCCAACGCTTCGGCTGGCCAACCTGACCCACCTGAGCCACCCGATGTCGGTTGATCTACATTTGGATCATTGCGCCACCAAATCCCGCCTGGTCATCGCCAGGGTGTTGGGCGGGGTGGGGTATTGGAAATATGGCAGCGAGCAATACGCAGCCCGCCTGCGACAGGCCGGTGTAAAACTGGCGCTACTGCCCGGTGATGATAAGCCCGACCCGGAACTGCTCGCGCTTTCCACTGTTTCGGATGTGGATTACGCTGCCCTCTGGGCCTACATGGTTGAAGGCGGCAGTGAAAACGCTAGCGCGTTCCTGACCTATGCGCAGGCCATGTTTGATAACGGTGAAAAACCCGGCCCAGCTCGGCCTTTATTGCGGGCAGGTATATATTGGCCCGGTACTGGCATGGCTGATCTTGAGGCTGCCCGTGCGGAGTGGCAAGAGGGCGCGCAGGTGGTGCCTATCATATTTTATCGCGCATTGGTGCAAGGCGCTGGCCTCAATCCGATCAACCGTCTGGTGCGGGCGCTGTTGCGCCGAGGACTGAACCCGCTGCCAATATTCGTGGCCTCGCTGAAAGACCCTGTTTCTGCGGCAACACTGGAGACCCTGTTTTTACAGGCTCCACCCGCCGTGATCCTGAATTGTACATCTTTCGCGCATGGCACAGCTGAGGTGGGCGCGCATCCTCAGGGGGTATTGAACCCCCTTCAGATGCCTGCTGCCAACCGCGCGCCAGTGTTTCAGGTGGTGCTTGCGTCATCAAGCGAGGAGGTCTGGGAGCAAGGCCTCTCTGGTCTCAACGCCCGTGATATTGCGATGAACGTAGCCCTGCCCGAGGTTGACGGCCGCATTCTTTCGCGTGCTATAAGCTTCAAGGGCGAGGCGTTTTTTGACGAGGCCTGCCAATGCTCCATTGCCACTTACCGGGCCCGTGGTGACCGGGTGCAGTTTGTGGTTGAACTGGCGGCAAACTGGGCACGATTGAGAGACCGACCCGTTAATGCGCGCCGTGTGGCGTTGGTTTTGGCAAATTACCCCAACAAGGATGGCAGGCTTGCCAATGGTGTTGGGTTGGATACACCGGCTGCCACTATTCATGTGCTGGGTTTGCTTGCAGGCGCGGGTTATAAGGTGACGGCTGCGCCAAAAAGCAGCGATGCCCTGATGCAAGAAATCATGGCGGGGCCGACCAATTGGCTGACTGACCGGGTGAGGCGCACAGGTGGCGTCAAGATGCCGATGGTAGACTACCAAGCTGATTATGACCAACTACCATGGGCGCTGCGCGAGCGCATTGAAAGCCGCTGGGGGTTACCGGACCAAGACCCGTTTTTCACCCTCGGTGCGGCTGGTTGCGGCCACTTTTCCCTGTCGGTTTTGCAATATGGCAATGTGGTTATCGGCCTGCAACCGGCGCGCGGCTACAACATTGACCCGACCGAGACCTATCACTCTCCCGACCTTGTGCCGCCGCATAATTACCTAGCCTTTTACTTCTGGCTCAGGCACCAGTTCCGCGCTGATGCTATTGTGCATATGGGCAAGCATGGCAATCTGGAATGGCTGCCCGGCAAGGCTCTGGCCCTGTCTGACACCTGCTTGCCTGAGGCTGTGCTTGGGCCAATGCCGCATATTTATCCTTTCATTGTTAACGACCCGGGGGAAGGCACTCAGGCCAAGCGCCGGGCGCAGGCGGTGATTATTGACCACCTGACACCACCCTTGACAAGAGCCGAAACCTACGGGCCTTTGCGCGACCTTGAGGCGTTGGTGGACGAGTATTACGAGGCTGCCGGCATTGACCCCCGCCGCATTGCCCACCTGCGCCGCGAGATTCTTTCTCTTACATCAGCCACCGGGCTGGACGTGGATGTGGGCATGGCCGGCAAGGATGAGGACAGCGACCTTGCCAAGCTTGATTCCTATTTATGTGAGCTGAAAGAGGCCCAGATACGCGACGGGCTACATGTGTTTGGCGTCTCCCCCGAAGGGCGGCTGGAACGTGATCTGGTGCAAGCACTGGTGCGGGTGCCACGCGGGGCTGGTGAGGGTGGCAATGCCTCGTTAACAAGGGCGCTCGCGGGTGACCTTGGGTTGGATTTTGATCCGTTGGATTGCGACATGGGCGCCCGCTGGGAGGGGCCACGGCCCGAGGAATTGACCGGAGAGGACACCTGGCGCAGCCATGGTGATAGTGTCGAGCGGCTGGAAGGGTTGGCGGAGCGGCTGATTGCCGGTGAAGAGCAACCACCAGGACCGCAGAGCGCGGCGGTGCTAAGGGAAATCACGGCACATGTCAGGCCAAATGTTGCGGCTTGTGGTCCCAACGAGGGAGCGGGGCTTCTCACCGCTCTTGCCGGGCAGTTCATAGCCCCGGCCCCTTCCGGCGCGCCGACGCGGGGCCGCCTGGACGTTCTGCCAACAGGGCGCAATTTCTACTCGGTTGATACCCGCGCCGTACCAACCCCTACCGCTTGGGCTTTAGGCTGGAAAAGCGCTAACCTTTTGCTCGAAAAATACCTGCAAGACCACGGCGACTGGCCAAGCGCCATGCTGCTGACGGCCTGGGGAACTGCCAATATGCGCACGGGCGGTGATGACATTGCGCAAGCTTTGGCCTTGATGGGTGTGAAGCCACGCTGGGACAGTGCCAACCGCCGGGTCATTGGCTTTGAGATCATCCCGGCTGGCGCGCTGGGCCGCCCCCGGGTTGATGTGACCTTGCGGGTTTCGGGGTTTTTCCGCGATGCCTTTCCCGGCCTGATCGACCTTGTGGATGCGGCCGCGCGCGCCGTTATGGCGCTGGACGAGAATGCCGCCGATAACCCCGCCGCCGCCCGTGCGCGCGCCGGTGAAGCCAAAGCGCGGGTCTATGGCGCCAAGCCCGGCGCTTACGGCGCGGGCCTTCAGGCTATGATTGACGAGCGCCTCTGGACCGACAAGACCGACCTTGCCGAGGCCTACCTTGAATGGGGTGGTTACGCT
>CAYNXK010000080.1:0-9756 GCA_964401125.1 uncultured Aliiroseovarius sp. | reverse complement strand
CTGTGCCCAGCAACACGAGTGGTGCCGTCGCGCGATAAAGTTTGCGATAGAACCCGAGTGCTTGCGTAGTGCGCCAGAAAGCTCTTAAGTTGCGGCTGCAACCGCTGCTGCTACCCCCCTTCTCGCAGAAAATCCGTCAGCCCGTCTGAAATCCCGTCTCGACTGGCGAAATCAACAAGGCTACTCGTATTCATAGGGGTGTATCTCCCTTGGTTCGGTTGATGCTTTGCAATACAAACACCCGGATTGCCGAGGCCAGCCCGCGTTCAGTACCGCGCGCGGTGTCGATTTCTGCAGCTAAAGCATTCAACGCAATCCCACGTGCCTGGGCGATGTGTAAGAATGCCTGCCAGAATTCATCTTCCAGCGAAACGCTGGTGCGGTGACCGCGCAGGGTCAGGGAATGCTTTTTGGGGCGGGCGCTCATTTGCCACGTGCGTGGCCATCAAGAAGGCGTGATGCCTTTTCGGCTTGGGCCTTAGTTAGATTTTTTGCAGCCTTGGTCTGGCCGAATTTTGATATATTTACTTTAGCCTGCATTTTATTCTTCGCCTTTTCATTAGCCTTGCGCGCCCGTGATAAACTCAAAACCATGCCCTTCAAGCCCTTGGCCCAATCATCTGCTCAGGCCGTACCACCCGGTCAAATGTTTCTTCGTCAACAAAGCCCAGCCGTACCGCTTCCTGACGCAGGGTCGTGCCGTTTTTGTGGGCGGTTTTGGCTACTTTGGTGGCGTTGTCATAGCCAATTGTCGGTGCCAGGGCCGTCACCAGCATCAGGCTTTCACGCATCAGTTTTCCAATGCGTTCCTCATCCGCCTTGATGCCATTTAGCAGGCGCTCTGTAAAACTGTCGGCGACATCGCCCAGAAGTTGAATGGATTGAAGAAGATTGTAAGACATCATCGGATTATAAACATTAAGTTCAAAATGCCCCTGTGAGCCTGCAAATCCGATGGCGGCGTCATTTCCCATGACCTGAATCGCCACTTGCGTCAGCGCTTCGACCTGCGTTGGGTTAACCTTGCCGGGCATGATTGAGCTGCCCGGCTCGTTCTCCGGTAGGATCAACTCGCCAAGCCCTGAGCGCGGGCCGGAGCCGAGAAAGCGGATGTCATTGGCAATTTTATAGGCCGCGGCGGCGACGGTTTTTAAAGCCCCTGACATGAAAACCATAGCGTCATGGGCCGCGAGGGCTTCAAATTTATTGGGGGCTGTCACGAAGGGCAGGCCAGTGATACGCGCCATGTTGGCGGCCACTTCCTCGCCCCAGCCGGGCCTTGTGTTGAGACCCGTGCCAACAGCCGTGCCGCCCTGTGCCAGCTCATAAATGCCGGGCAGGGCAAGGTTTACCCGCTCAATTCCTTTGCGGATTTGGTGCGCGTAGCCGGAAAATTCCTGCCCCAGTGTAAGCGGGGTTGCGTCTTGGGTGTGGGTGCGGCCGATCTTGATGATATCTTTGAACGCGGCAGCCTTGGCCTCAAGCCCCGCCGCCAGCTTTGAAAGCCCCGGCAGCAGTACATCACGTACAGACATGGCAATGGCAATATGCATGGCTGTGGGAAAAGTATCGTTGGAACTTTGGCCCATGTTGCAATGGTCGTTCGGGTGCACTGGATCTTTGGTGCCGATAATGCCGCCCAGCATCTCGATCGCCCGGTTGGCGATGACTTCATTGGCGTTCATGTTACTTTGCGTACCCGATCCGGTTTGCCAGACCACCAGCGGAAAGTGCTTATCCAGCTTGCCCTGAGAAACCTCGCCCGCCGCCGCAATGATGGCATCGGCCAGTCGCGCATCAAGCACGCCGGCAGCCTTGTTGGCTTCGGCGCATGCCTGTTTTACCACCCCAAGGGCGCGCACAATGGCCAACGGTTGCCGTTCCCAGCCAATGGGAAAATTCATCAGGCTGCGCTGGGTCTGCGCCCCCCAATATTTGTCAGCGGGCACCTCAAGAGGGCCGAAGCTGTCTGTTTCTGTGCGTGTTTCTGTGAGGGAATTGGTCATGGTGAAACTCCGGGTTGGGGGCGTAGAAAATGTTTACCGCTCCACACTCGCCAGCACAATCACTTGTGGTGGTTCTCTTACTTACGAAAAGAATCCAGCGAAACGATCTCGGCATCTACGGCTTTGTCTTTTCCTTTACCCTTCTTTTTAGCCTTGGGTGCCTTGACCTGTTGCACCTCCATAACTTCAACCTCATTTTTTACGACCTTGACCGGGCCAGCCTCTGAATTGCCAGATATATTTTTATCCTGGCTTTCAAACCGCAGGCCAAATTCAACCGATGGGTCAACGAAGGTTCGGATCGCATCATAGGGGATGAACATGCGTTCCGGCTGGTCGCCGAAATTCAGCGTGATGGCAAAACCTTCATCACCTACATCAAGGTTTTCAAACCAGTGTTGCACAACAATGGTCATGTCGTCGGGAAAGCGGTCAGACAGCCAGTCGGCCAGCTCGACATCCGCGTGGCTCGTATCAAACGAGATGAAAAAGTGATGCTCGCCGGGTAGGCCTTCTCTGGCAATATTGGCCAGAACATTCTGAATCAGGCCGCGCATGGCAGCGTGCATCAGGTTTCCGTAATCAATTGAACGCGACATCAGATTCCCCAATTATTCGGCCCTACTTTAGGGGTTTTCAAACAAAACAAAAGCCACTCTCGGCTGAAAACTCCTTAAAGCGGCAGATATCCGGTTATCAGCCCCGCAATGGCCATTAGGGCAAGAGCTGGGATCATACCAAGGCGCAGGCCAATCATCAGAATCGCGGCCAGTATTGTCAGGCCGATAGCGGTGGCGTCAAAACTGGCAAGATCGGGCAGTAAGCCAAAACCGGTTTTTACCACCTGCCCAAACAGCACATGCAGGGCAAACCACAAAGATAGATTGGCGATGACCCCGACCACAGCGGCAATGATGGCCTTTAGCGCGCCATTCAGGCGGGGTTGGGCCAACAGCCATTCCACATAGGGTGCCCCGGTGAATATCCACAAAAAGCAGGGCACAAAGGTGACCCAGAGCGTCAATGTGCCCGCCAGCAGGGCCAAGCCAATGCCGCCTTCGCTGTAACCTGCCAGCAGGGCGACAAACTGAGTAACCAATATCAGCGGGCCGGGCGTGGTTTCGGCCAACCCGAGAGCGTCGATCATCTGATGGGTGGTGATCCAGCCAAAATCAGTAACTACGCTTTGCGCCATCCAGGCCAGCACCGCATAGGCACCGCCGAATGTCATGACTGCCAGCTTTGAAAAATACAGCGCAATATCGGTCAGAAAATCCGCATTGAAGGCCAGCACCACCAGCACAGGTGCCGCCCAAATGGCGGCCCAGATAGAGGCTGTGCGCAGGGTTTGGCCGAGGGTGACATTAATGGGAACGGTTTCCTGCGTTCTGGCCCTAACACTGACAAAGCCAATCAGGGCGGCCACGATGATGATAAAGGGAAACGGCACACCAAGCACATAGATCGCCACGAACGAGGCCAGCGCGAGGCCGTAAGCCAGCCTACCGTTCAGCGCCTTTCCGGCCACCTTCATCAATGCTTGCACAACGATGATTACTACCGCCGCCTTGATACCCAAAAACGCCGCCTGCACCAGCGGCACATCCCCCATCAGCACATAAACCCAGGCCAGCACCATGATGATGGCCGCCCCGGGCAGCACGAACAAAAGCCCCGCAATCAGCCCACCCAACACACCGTTCAGCCGCCAGCCGACATAGGTGGCCAGCTGCATCGCCTCGGGGCCGGGCAGCAGCATGCAAAATGACAGGGCACCAAGAAACTGTTTTTCTTCCAACCAGTTGCGTTCATCCACCAGCTCTTTGTGCATCAGGGCAATCTGTGCGGCCGGGCCACCAAATGACAGCAGGCCGATACGGCCAAAAACCCGGAAGTGCTCGGCAAGGGGTGGGGTGGTCATTGTCACGCTCCCATTGTTGGCCGGGCCTTGCTAACGCAACCCACCCAATACCCTTGGGATGCCAAGGCGCGCGGGGCTTGTCAACAAACCCTGAATGCAGGCTGGCAATCTCTTAGAGCCAAGCAGGTGTTCAGAAAAGAGGGTCAAGCCTATGCAAAGTCCAATCATGATTGCCATGGGGCGGTTCTTTTTCTACCACCGAAATTGGCTGTTCCCGGTGCTGATCGCCCTTCTGTTCCTTGTATGGATGCCGCGGCCCGCCGGGGCCTTTGAGGCATTGCTAGGTGTTTGATCCCACGGTTTGATGGTGCGCATCATGGTCATTGCCGCGACGCCGGTTCGTCGTGACGGACAAGGCAAGCGTGTGGAGATTCATCTGCGCCGGGGCTTGCGAACCGAGCTTACGGTGATCACAACTGCCGTAATAGTTTCGATGCTGACGCTATGGTATGAGGCTGCTTTTTCGCTACCATATTAGGTGGTGCCTTCATTTACCATGCTGCACCGGCTTAATGCAGGCATCCCTGCGTGAGGCCACCGGATAAGAAACGCATTCCCGGTTTTTGTTACGCCGGTGCGAAATCTCTTGAAACCTTCTGCCATCTGCCGTAATTCAGCGCGGCATAGGGGTATAGCTCAGTTGGTAGAGCGACGGTCTCCAAAACCGTAGGTCCCGGGTTCAAGCCCTGGTGCCCCTGCCAAAAAATTTACATGCTGTTTACACAAAATAGTCGTGGGGCTTATTTTGGGGTGGGCAAGTGGCAAAACACGCAATTCTTGGCGGCAATCAGCTTATGATATTTTGCTTTCATATCCAGATTGAAACGCGCAGCAACCACGGCTGGCAAATTGATACCGGCTTCACATGTTGAAAGCCAGAACCTAGCGCTTTGTCCATCCCGATGAGCCTTTTACGGCCGGGTGTGCGGACGCCTTCTCAGGGGTTATATCTTTAAATTCGCCGTTAATTACTTCATCCCTTTCGTCAGGGTAGCCGTTGGCGTTATCTCTGCCCGTACGGGGGCCCGCAGTAAAACTTTGAATTTTAATACGCCTTTTCAGGTATCTAAAAACAGCCTTGCGTACGGGTGGAACCAGCAAGGCAAAACCAACGGCATCGGTAAAAAATCCGGGCGTCAGCAAAAGAGCACCTGAAAACAAAATCATCGCGCCGTGGGCAAGCGGCTCTGTCGGATCGCTTAACCCACTAAAGGAATTGCGTAGGTTTTTCAGAGCAAGTGCGCCCTGTGCGCGCACCATAAAAGTGCCGAGAAAAGCCGTGACAACAACAATACCAAGGGTTGGCCAAAGCCCGATTGCTCCGCCAACCTGAATGAATAAGCCAATCTCAATCAGCGGTACAGCAACAAAAAGTGCAAAAAGCCACATGATACCCTCAAATGTTATATTGCAGGCCGTAGACTTGACCCCATCCCTGACATACATATGTGCCTGTTGCGAACTTTTCCACACCGCATTCGAAAAGAGGTAAGTATGAATTCCCCGATCATCCAGCTGCTGGTTCTTGCCGGCATTGCGATTTTTCTGATCCTGCGCTTGCGGGCTGTGCTTGGCAGCCGGGAGGGCTTTGAGAAGCCGACTTTGCCCCATCAGGGGGAAATAGAGCAAGCTAACAGGCAGGAATTCAAAGTAATTGAAGGTGGCCCAGATGGCGACATTACCGACCATGTGCCTGCTGAAAGCAAAGCAGCGAAAGCTCTGGCTGCCATGAAATCCAAAGATCCCACCTTTAATGTGGGTGACTTTCTTGGTGGTGCGCGTGGCGCCTATGAGATGATTCTGATGGGTTTTGAGGCCGGTGATATGGCAAAGATAAAACCGTTTATTTCAGAAGATGTTTACGAGAGCTTCGTGGGCGTCGTGGCTCAGCGTGAAGCCCAGGGCATGACTGTCGAGGCAAAATTTATTGGCGTCAGAGAGATGAAGCTGATTGATGCTGATTTCGACAAAGGGAGCCGCGAAGGTGAGATTGCGGTGCGGTTTGTCGGCGAGCTTACATCGGTTGTGCGCAATAAGGCGGGCGATATCATTGAGGGGAACCCTAATGAAATCAAGCGTCAGAGAGATGTCTGGACCTTTGCGCGCATAATGGATTCAAACAACCCGAACTGGCAGTTGGTTGCGACCGGGGGCTAGGGGGCTAGGCTGGTGTTGCCTGCGCTTGCTTTTGGGCTTGTGATGCTGGCAGGCGCAGCGCGGATAAGTGACCCCCTGTCCGGGTGATTGTTTTGCACCCATTTAGCACGCCTATACACTAGGGCCAGAGGGTTAGTTATGGCGCAGTATAAACCGAGAAACCTGCGCCCAGAGGAGCGGGCTTTGTGGAAAAAAGTCACCGCGTAAACAGCCAGGATTGAGCCCGTGAGCCGGGCTATGCCTGAACTGAAAGCATTTGCTAAAAAAGTCTCTGCTTCACCGAAAATAGCCTTGATCAGGGAGTTTCGTATTGGGTCTAACGCCAGCCCGCGCCCGGCTTCTGCAAAGGTAGGGGGGGCTGCGTTGGTAATGGACCATAAGGCCTTCAGGAAAATGAAAAGCGGCAAACTTTCACCGGAAGCCCGGATTGATCTGCACGGCCTTACGTTGGCGCAGGCGCAGCCACAGCTTATGCGTTTTATTCAGGACAGTGCGGCCCAGGGGCGGAGGCTGGTTTTGGTCATAACAGGCAAGGGCCGTGCTAGCCGTGATGATGGCCCGATTCCCACTCGCCCCGGAGCCCTTCGCCATCAGGTTCCTTTCTGGCTGCATTCACCATCCTTAAAGCCGCTGGTCTTGCAAACCAGTGAAGCAAACCAGAAACATGGAGGTCAGGGAGCGATCTATGTTTACCTGCGCCGCAGCCGTGGTTGAACTGGTTTGTCAGAGGGCATACATCGTATTGAAACTGGTTGCGGGAGCAAGACATGACCAAACCTGACCCTGAAGTTACATTGAACACATGGGCGTTTTTACGTGACCCCATGATAGCCCCGACTGGTTTTCGGGAGTATGATGCGCGGTGGAAATTTCCTGATGAGATCAACCTTATCGGTATTACAGCGTTGGGCCTTGGCCTTGGTACACAAATGCAGGCACGCGGTATTGAGCCGGTGATTGCTGTGGGTAACGACTATCGGGAATATTCCATTTCGGTTAAAAACGCGCTGATGTTAGGTTTGATGCAGGCCGGTATAACGGTGAAGGACATTGGTCCAGCCCTTTCCCCCATGGCCTATTTTGCACAATTTTATCTTGATGCGCCGGCAGTGGCGATGGTGACCGCTTCACACAATCCAAACGGCTGGACCGGGGTGAAGATGGGCTTTGAGCGCCCCCTGACCCACGGGCCGGATGAAATGGCCGAACTGCGCGATATTGTGCTTGAGGGCCGAGGCCAACCCCGGCCGGGTGGTGCATATGAGTTTATTCAGGGTGTTCGGGAGGCTTATCTGGATGATTTAGTTGGTGATTTTCGCATGAGCCGCAAGCTGAAGGTGGTTTGTGCTACTGGCAACGGAACCGCATCTGCCTTTGCACCGGAGCTTTTTGAGAGAATTGGCGTTGAGGTTGTGCCACTGCATACGGAGCTTGATTACAACTTTCCCAACTACAACCCAAACCCGGAAGACATGCATATGTTGCACGATATGGCGGCTGCCGTGCGTGCCTCGGGGGCCGATCTGGCGCTGGGCTTTGATGGTGACGGCGACCGCTGCGGAGTGGTGGATAATGAGGCGGAGGAAATTTTTGCCGACAAGATGGGTGTGATTATGGCGCGGGATTTTGCTAAGCTCCACCCCGGCGCGACCTTTGTCGCTGACGTGAAATCAACCGGCCTTTTTGCCTCTGACCCTGAGCTGAAAGCCGCCGGGGCCACGGCTGACTACTGGAAGACCGGCCACAGCCACATGAAGCGCCGCGTTAAGGAAATTGGCGCGTTGGCTGGCTTTGAGAAGTCTGGGCATTACTTTTTTGCCGAGCCTATCGGGCGGGGTTATGATTGCGGGTTGCGTGTTGCGGTGGAGGTTTGCAAGATGATGGACCGGCACCCAGAAAAATCTATGGCGGATATGCGCAAGGCTTTGCCAAAAACCTTTTCCTCGCCCACCATGTCGCCTTTTTGCCCAGATACCGTAAAATATGCAGTGTTGGAGCGGCTGGTCGAGAAGCTGGGCCTGCTACATGAGGCTGGCGGCACGCTGGGTGGTCGTAAAATAGAACAGATAGTTACGGTCAACGGTGCCCGCGTCATTCTGGATAATGGTGGCTGGGGCCTGGTAAGGGCCTCTTCAAACACGCCCAATCTGGTTGTGGTCTGTGAAAGCCCGGAAAGTGAAGATGAACTACGGGCAATATTTGATGATATTGACGCTATAATTCGTACAGAGCCTGAGGTGGGCGACTATGATCAAAGGCTTTAAGCCACATTAGAGCCTGTTTTTCTGCCCATACGCTTACAGCATATAGCGGCTGAGATCGGTCGATTTTAGCAACTCACCCAGATTTCCCTCAACAAAGGCGGCATCAACAATTATGCTTTCACCTTGCCTGTCAGGCGCAGAAAAGCCCAGCTCCTCAAATACCCGCTCCATCACCGTATAAAGTCGCCGCGCACCGATGTTTTCGACAGAGTGGTTTACCTCGGCCGCAATACGCGCCAGCGCGGCAATGCCTTCTTCGGTGAAGCTGACAGTGACTTCCTCGGTGCCCATCAGGGCGGTGTATTGCAGGGTTAGGGCATTATCGGTTTCTGTCAAGATGCGCACAAAATCGGCCTCGGTCAAAGCGCGCAGCTCCACCCGGATTGGCAGGCGACCCTGAAGCTCAGGCAGTAAGTCTGAAGGCTTTGCCGTGTGAAAAGCGCCAGAGGCAATGAAAAGAATGTGGTCGGTGTTGACTGGTCCGTGCTTGGTGGAAACAATCGTGCCCTCGATCAGGGGCAGCAGGTCACGTTGCACGCCTTCGCGGCTTACATCGCCGCCGCGTGCATCAGCCCGCGCACAAACTTTATCGATTTCATCAAGAAAAACAATGCCGCCTTGCTCTACCGCCTCAAGTGCGATGCGGGTTATGGTCTCATCATCCAGCAACTTATCAGCCTCTTCGCTGATCAGCACTTCATAGCTGTCTTTCACTGGCATTTTGCGCTTGTTTGTGCGCCCCCCCATGGCTTTGCCAAAAATATCGCCAAGATTCATCATGCCCATTCCGCCACTGGGTTGGCCAGGAATATCAAACATCTGCATGGGGTTTGAGCTATCACTTACTTCAATCTCGATTTCGTGGTCATCCAACTCACCCAAGCGCAGCTTTTTACGAAACATTTCTCTGGTAGCCTCGCGGGCATCCGAGCCAGCAATCGCCTCAATCACCCGACTTTCAGCGGCCGCTTCGGCACGTGCCTTCACGTCTTCACGCATTTGTGTACGGGTTTGCAAAATGGCCGTGTCAACCAGATCACGGATGATTTGCTCCACATCACGCCCAACATAGCCAACTTCGGTGAATTTGGTGGCCTCGACCTTAATGAACGGGGCGCGCGCAAGCTTGGCAAGGCGGCGGCTTATCTCGGTTTTACCAACCCCGGTTGGACCAATCATCAGGATGTTTTTGGGGTAAACCTCATCGCGCAGATCATCAGGCAATTGTTTGCGCCGCCAGCGGTTGCGCAAGGCGACAGCCACAGCGCGTTTGGCGTCGTTTTGGCCGATGATGAAGCGGTCAAGTTCTGAAACAATTTCACGCGGGGTCAGGTTTGTCATTTTGAGATCTTCTCCACCGTCAGGTTTCCGTTGGTATAGACACAAATATCGGCTGCAATTGCCATGG
>CAYNXK010000079.1:0-9768 GCA_964401125.1 uncultured Aliiroseovarius sp. | reverse complement strand
TCAGGCTATAAGTTATTGAACGCGCGCGCATGCTTCATGAATTTTGCAATCAAAACTCACTCCCGTGCGCTATAGTATTACCCCTTTTTCAGGTCTTCTGCCAGACGAAAGCCAATACGGGCTGGGGCATCGGTGCTGTCAGGGCGGGGCAGCGCGCGCAGCATCACATTCATCTGGCTCACATGCTGGATAAGCTGGGTCTTGGCCCCGTTCTGGTCTGCCCCGTAGAAGGTTATGATATCAGGGTCAAAAAAACCAAGCCCCTCAATGCGTAAAATTCCGACATCGCCGCCGGTAAAGCCAATGGCAACCTCGTGCTCGTCATCAAGCTGCTCTTCAAAATTCTGGATATACAGGATCAGGCGCTCATAGACCCATTCGGCGGGGCTTTTGGCGGCCAGTGGTTTTTTGGCAACCTCCTTAGGCAGCGGTTTTTGTTCAATGGTCAGCGGAGCGTCTTCGCTGCAATGGGCAGCGCGCGCGCGTGGTGGCGCTTTTTTTACCGCTTTCTTTTTCTTGCTTGCCTTGGTCATTACCCCTCCTTTGCCTGCCACAGCCAAGCGCCGTCTTCGCGCCTTGTGCGGCTGAGCTTGCCGGTTGCGTATAAGTGATTGAGGTGGCCCACCGCCTCGACCAATGCAAGCCCGTATTCGCCTTCGCCAATCCGGCGTTTGAACAAGGGTTGAAAACAATCAGCGGCTACATGCGGGGTTTTCAGAAATTCCAACAGCCTCTCAAGCGCCTGGTGGTGGTTGTGCTTCAGTTGCCGCATGCGTGTGGGCAGGCCCCTGAAAGGTAGCTTATGGCCTGGTAAAACAAGCTGGCTGTCGCGGGCATATTCTGCCAGGCATGTGCAACTTTCCAGCCAATCTCCCACCGGGTCGGCCTCCGGTTCGGTGGCGTAAACCCCGAGGTTGGGGCTGATGGTAGCCAGCAACTGGTCGCCGCCAATTACCAGATCATAATCGCGTGACCACAGGGTGGCATGTTCTGGCGCGTGGCCGTTGCCGATGCGGATGTCCCAGTCGCGGCCGCCAAGGCGAATCATATCACCCTCTTTGATCCGCCTGAACCCCAGCGGCATGGGGGCAACCATATCCGCATAGTTGAATGGCCGCTCAACTCGGCGCGCCTCATATATTTCCGTATCCATCCCGGCGGCGCGCCAATAGGCAAGGGTCTCATCCACCGGCAACACTTGTTCGTCCAGCAGCAACATGCGAGCAAATAGCCAGGCGGTGCGAGTGGTGATCAGTTCGGCTGCGTGCTCACGCTGAAACCAACCGGCCAGCCCCACATGGTCCGGGTGGTGATGGGTGACAAGTACCCGTGCCACTGGCCGCCCTGCCAAAGGTCCAGCCAGCAACCTGCCCCAGATTGCGCGGCTACGGCGGTTGTCAAAGCCAGTGTCGATGATGGTCCAGCCGTCAGAATCTGCCAGCGCGTAGCAATTCACATGGTCAAGCTTCATCGGCAGCGGCAGGCGAAACCAGAACACGCCCTCGGCCACCTCAATGGCCTCCCCTTCGCCGGGGGCTTCCTCCCAGGGAAACCTCAGGGGAGCACTTTGGGGCGCATTCTGGGAATCTCTCATCCGGTCATTTCCTCAGGGCTGAGCGCATATAGCCCGGCCTTGCCTGCCTGTGCGGCTTGAAGCAGCCCGCCATGGCCCGGCAGCAGCCGTTCAATAAAAAATGCCGCCAGTGCTTTGCGCTTGCCCTTTTCTCCTTCCACCCCGGCTTCTGCCACCCCGGCTTCTGCCAGCGCGCTTTTCAGGTGCAGATGCGCCCCCAACACCAGCGCGAAAGCCTCAAGATAAGGCACCGCACCGGCATAGCGCTCCTGCACATCTTGCTGCATGAGCATCCATTCCGTGGTCTCACGCAGGCTCTCACAAGCGTTCCACACCGCCCCTGCAAGATCGGGCAGAGTGGCGCGCGCGGCCTCGGCCCCAGTGGCGATTTCATCCAGCAGGCTACAGGCAGCCTCGCCACCATCAAGAAATTTGCGGCCCACAAGGTCCATGGCCTGAATGCCATTGGTGCCCTCATAAATCATTGTCACCCTAGCATCTCGGGCGAATTGCGCTGCGCCGGTTTCCTCGATGAAACCCATGCCGCCGTGTACCTGTACCCCGGCCTGAGCCACCCGGTGGCCGACCTCGGTGCCGTAAACTTTGGTGATCGGCGTCAGAAAGGCAGCGCGGGCCTGCCAATGGGCTTCGCCAGTGGCGCGCGCCATATCCATGGCCTTGGCGCAACTCAGGGCAATGGCGCGGGCGGCATAAAGCTCGGCACGCATGGCGGTGAGCATGCGGCGCACATCGGCGTGGTCAATGATGGTGCCGGTGCCGCCGCCACTGACCGGCGTGCGCCCCTGCTTGCGTTCAAGCGCATAGGCCAGCGCAAGTTGATAAGCACCTTCACCGGCCCCCAGCCCTTCAACTCCAACCCCGAGGCGGGCGTTGTTCATCATGGTAAACATGGCCTGCATGCCTTGATGCACACCACAAATCAGCCAGCCGGTTGCGCCTTCAAATGACATAACGGCGGTGGGTGAGCCATGCAGGCCCAACTTATGTTCAAGGCTAACCACCTGTAGAGAATTGGCCTTGCCGGGGTTGCCTTGCGCGTCGGGCAGGTATTTTGGCACCAGAAACAGGCTGATGCCTTTGGTGCCCTTTGGTCCGTCCGGCAAACGCGCCAGCACCAAATGGCAGATGTTTTCCGTCAGGTCACTGTCACCCCAGGAAATAAACATCTTCTGGCCGGAAATCGCATATGTGCCATCGCCGTTATCGGTGGCTTTGGACCCCAGCGCGCCTACATCCGAGCCGGCCCGCGCCTCGGTCAGGTTCATGGTGCCGGCCCATTTGCCACTTATGAGCTTTGGCAGGTACAGCGCCTTCATGTCATCCCCTGCGTGATGCTCCAGCGCCTCGATCTGGCCCTGGCTCATCAGCGCGTTCAACTGCAAAGACAGGCAAGCACCCGACATCATCTCGTTAACCACCGTCAGCAAGGTCAGGGGCAGGCCCGCACCGCCATGTTCAGGGCTGGCACTCATGCCAATCCAGCCGCCTTCGGCAATGGTGCGGTAACCTTCGGCAAAGCCGGGGCTGGTATGCACGCGCCCATCCTTCAAATAGGCCGGATGCAGGTCTCCGGGGCGTTGCAGCGGGGCCAGCACCTCTTCAGACATGCGCCCGGCCTCGCTCAGGATAGCCTGCGCCATATCCGGCGTTGCCTCGGCATATAGACTGGTCGCCGCAAGCTCTGACAGGCCAATCACATGTTCAAACAGAAAGAGATAATCGCCCAGTGGCGCGCGGTATGGCATATGGTTTTCCCCAATCGGCAGGTCTTGGCAAAGGTTTTGCGCTCCGATAGGAAGCAGATTGACCGAGCGGCAGGCTCGCATCAAGGAAAACGCAACGTCATGAAAACCGGCGACGTCCATACCGAACAGCTTACGCCGGATGCAGCAGGCATTAAGCACGCCGCCGGGCTTTTGCGCGCGGGCAAGCTGGTCGCCTTTCCCACGGAGACAGTTTATGGGCTGGGAGCCGATGCCCGCAACGGCCGCGCCGTGGCGCAGGTGTTTGGCGCCAAGGGCCGCCCGGCTTTCAACCCGCTCATTGTCCATGTGGCCAACTTGCAAGAGGCGGCACGCCTTGTGGTATTCAGCCCGGTGGCGCGCCGACTGGCGCAGGCATTCTGGCCCGGCCCCCTGACTTTGGTGCTGCCACTACGTCCAGATTCTGGCCTGTCATCGCTGGTTACAGCGGGCCTTGACAGCCTTGCCATACGCTTGCCCGACCACCCCATTGCACGCATGTTGCTAAAGGCAGCAAATTGCCCGCTGGCGGCCCCTTCAGCCAACCCCTCAGGCCAGATCAGCCCAACTGAAGTACTGCATGTTTTGGCCGGTCTGGATGGCAAAATTGACGCTGTTTTGGATGGTGGGCCCTGCCCTGTGGGGCTGGAAAGCAGCATTATCGGCTTTGACCCCGCGCCAGTTTTGCTGCGCCCCGGCGGGCTGCCGCTTGAGGTGCTTGAGGCCTGCCTTGGGGGCCAGCTTGCCAAGCACAAAGCTGCCGATCGCCCAAGCGCGCCAGGCCAACTTGCCTCGCATTACGCGCCAAATGCAGTGCTGCGCCTGAATGCGGACCAAGCCCGTGGTGACGAGAGGCTGCTGGGGTTTGGCCCGGTTGAGGCCGCGCTTAATCTATCACAAAGCGGTGATCTGGCCGAGGCGGCGGCCAATCTTTTTCACCACCTGCACCAACTTGACCGCGAAGGTAACGCCCCCATCGCGGTCTCGCCCATTCCCAAAACCGGGCTGGGCCGGGCCATCAATGACCGCCTGCACCGCGCCGCCGCGCCGCGCTCTTAGGCGCAGGCTTCAGGCGCGCCCGCCTTCAGCCGACAGCATCAGGGGGTTGATCCCAAGCTTGGCAAGAGCGGCTTGCCAGATGCTCGTGTGATCCGGGGCAAAAACAATGGTCTGATCCGCGTCACAGGTCAGCCAGGCATTCTGCTGGATTTCGCTTTCCAACTGACCCGGCCCCCAGCCGGCATATCCCAGAGCTGCCAGAGTATTTTCCGGGCCAAGCCCAGTAGCCATTTTTTGCAAAATGTCTTTTGTCGCAGTCATGGCAAAGGTTTCATTGACCTGAAGCGTGCCCGCCTCTCCTTCATAATTACCCGAATGCAGCACAAAACCGTGCCCGGTTTCAACCGGTCCACCAAAGAATAGCCGCTGAGAATTGCCGCCTTGCTCTGGCGTAATGCCAAGCTGCTTCAGCAAGTTATCAAAGCGCAGATCCGGCGCGGGCTTGTTAACGATCAGCCCCATGGCACCCTCATCCGAATGCAGGCACAAAAATACCACGGATTTGTCAAAGCGCGGATCGCTCATGCCCGGCATGGCTATCAGCAGCTTGCCGGCGAGGGGGGTGGGTGTGTGCGCATCTACCATGGTGGTAAAATGCAGGCTTTTGCCGGGGCTTGGCAAGGGGTATCTGTGGATATGGGCGCGCCTACTCACCTCTTCATGGAAATGTGATTTCCCATTGGCAGCTACGTTACTATGGTCGCAGCCATGAACAATTTTTCCAGCCTCTCGATCACTGTGCTATTTGCACCCGCCCTGACGTTTTTGTCCATGGCTCTGCCTGTGCCTACCTTGGCGCAATCTGCCATATCTAACGAATATGCGCCGGAAAATGTTGCAAAAATTGATATTCTTCCCGGCTGGCGGCAAGCCGATGGCAGCCATGTGGCGGCATTGCGTATTCGCCTTGCCGAGGGCTGGAAAACCTATTGGCGCGCGCCGGGGGATGGCGGTATTCCGCCAAGCTTTGACTGGACCGGCTCGCAAAACCTGTATTCTGTGGCCTTTCACTGGCCGGTGCCCGACGTATTTCACGTGGCCGGGCTGCGTTCCGTAGGCTACCATGATGAGCTGATTCTGCCGATGCAATTCAGCCCCAACCAAAGCGGTCAGAAAATCACCCTGGAGGGCCGGGTGTTTTTGGGCGTCTGCCGGGATGTCTGCATACCAATAGAGACCGAGTTCAGCGCGGTTTTGAATGTTGAAGGCCAAGGGGCGGGTACGGCTCTGATCCGTCAGGCACTATTGCAGCGGCCAGACAGCGCCGCCGAGGCCGGGCTGAGTGCCATAACCTGCAATATTGAGCCAATTTCCGATGGGATGCGACTTACCGCCCACCTAACATTACCACAGGTCGGCCCGACAGAATTTGCCGTGGTTGAGGTTGCCGATCAGCGCATCTGGGTCTCAGAGGCCGAGCTGCAGCGTGACGGCCAGACCCTCAGTATCAGCAGCGATCTGGTGCCACCTTCCGGAAAACCATTTGTGCTTGCCCGCTCAGATATTCGCATCACCGTGCTGGCGGCGGGCCGGGCAGTGGATATTCAGGGCTGTGTTTCCGGGAAGTGATGGCCCTCATCAGTCAAAGGTGCCAGTGACCCGGCCCAGAAGCATGAAGGCGCGGGCGGTGCGGGTTTCGGCCATGGCGGCGATATCCTGATCTGTGGCCCCCTGCTCAAAGCCCGTATAAATGTGATCGAATTTGCGCAGAAAATGATGAGCGGCATCGCGGAACACCGGATCTTTGCGCATACGCCCGGCACTAAGCGCCAATGACGAGCGGTCACGCACCCCGCCCAGCGGCGCAATGGCCCGGCCCCGTTCGCCAGCGGCAAATTTGCGCCAGAATTCCGGGCGGGCCATATCAGGGCGTAAATCATCCATATAAATGCCGTCCTGCGAAAGTAGCGTCAGAACATCCTGAGCGGCCCGCACGAGACCTGCCACCTGATGATCCTCCAGCGCCCGACGAAGGGCACGAAAACCCTCGCGGTCATCGGCGTTTTCCGGAAAATGCATGGCGCGGATGAAATCCGGCAGCGAGAGCGGCGGCGCCAGCTCTGCGGCTGTGGTGCCCAGCTCAAGTCCGGGCTGAGCGCAGCTCTCGTCAATTGTTGACGGCGGTGTAGTGGCATTGGGCTTACTTTGCAGAGCCGGGGTTACTGAGGGACGTGTTGAGGTGAAAGTGGCAATGGCGCTTTCGGCCTGGCGCTGGGCCTGAGCGATTTGGTCCAGCTTGCGCTCGACATTTGATACACCCTGACCCAGCCCGCCCGATTGCTGTTGTTGCAGGTAAGTGTGGCGCATACCGTCAATCGCCGCCTGCAGGCGGGCACTTTCCTCGCGCATGATCCGGGCCGAGCGCGCCGCCGAGGTGCCAACCCAGATCATCGCTACCGGCATGAATACCGCCAGCAGGGTCATCACCAGACGCAGCGGGTCTGCTGTGGGTCCGCCATCCGGGCTTGCCTCAGTGCTGCCGCCCAGCGCCAGAAAGAATACCGCACAGCCGACCAGCCAGAGCAGCGATAACGCCGCCGCAATAATCTCGCCGGGGCTGATGCCAGAGCCATTGGCTTTGCTGAACACACCAAGGTCTACGGGCTGGTCTTGCGTAGGTTCACTCATATAAGGTTCCTGCTGTTCCTCTTACCATGAGTTAGACGAACTTGATCTTCAGTATCTCATAGGCTTTCTCGCCGCCCGGTGTGCGCACTTCCACGCTGTCGCCTTCCTCCTTGCCAATCAGGCTGCGGGCGAGAGGGGATTTGAGGTTTAGCCTGCCGGCCTCAACATCTGCTTCCGGCTCGCCGACGATCTGAAAGATTTTTTCCTCATCCGTGTCCTCATCAACAATGGTAACAGTGGCCCCGAATTTGACGGTGCCCGACAGCTTTGCCGGGTCAATCACCTGGGCCAGGCTGAGAATACCCTCGAGTTCTTTCACCCGCCCCTCGATGAAGCTCTGCTTTTCACGCGCCGCATGGTACTCGGCATTTTCCGACAGGTCGCCATGCTCGCGGGCCTCGGCAATGGCCCGGATCACGGCCGGGCGCTCAATGCTTTTAAGCTTTTTCAGCTCGCTATCCAGCGCGGTATGCCCCGCGCGGGTCAGTGGAATTTTGTCCATGTTTTCAGTATCCGTCTTGTGCTCGTTTTTGTACTCGTTTTTGTACTCGTTTCAACTATACGGCTCTTTCGTCCGCCTTTGCATCACCTGACCCAAAGGCCGGGGGAAATGCAAGGAAAAGCTGGGAAATTGCCCCATGTTGCGCACCTTTTTGCCCCCATTCGGCGCGAATGCCAGCCGTAACGTGGTGTCATGATTGACCCTTGGCTATGTGCCCGTTAACGCTTTGACGGCCAAGCCACCGGTAATATCGGCCAGCGTCAGGCCAGAAAAAGGGGAAGCCATGAGCGAAATTGTCCGCGAAGCGATGGATGTTGATGTGGTGATTGTCGGTGCCGGTCCGGCAGGCCTGTCTGCGGCAATCCGCCTGAAACAGCTTGATGCAGACCTAAGCGTGGTATTGCTCGAGAAGGGTTCAGAAGTGGGCGCGCATATTCTCTCAGGCGCGGTGCTGGATACGTCAGGACTGGACGCGCTTATACCCGACTGGCAGAAAAAAAGCGCGCCAATAACAGTGCGGGTCAAGCATGATGCGTTTTATATGCTGGGAGCAGGCGGCGGCTTGCGCATTCCGAATTTCCTGCTGCCACCCCTGATGAAAAACCACGGCAAGTATATTGTTTCTATGGGAAATGTCTGCCGCTGGATGGCCGAACAGGCCGAGGCTCTGGGGGTTGAAATTTACCCCGGCATGGCTTGTAGCGAGCTTTTGTACCGCGCGGATGGCTCCGTGCGCGGCGTGGTGGCAGGCGAGTTCGGCCGTAACCCCGATGGCACGCCGGGGGCCGCCTATGAGCCGGGTATGGAGTTGAACGGCAAGTACGTTTTTCTCAGCGAAGGTGCGCGCGGCTCACTGGCGCAACAGGTGATTGGCAAGTACGATCTGGACGCCGATGCGGACCATGCCAAGTTTGGCCTCGGCATGAAGGAAATCTGGGAAGTCGCGCCTGACAAGCACCGCGAGGGCAGTGTCATCCATACGATGGGTTGGCCGTTGGGTTGGAAAGCCGGTGGCGGGTCGTTCATTTATCATATTGATAACAATCAAGTTTATGTGGGTTATATTGTTGATCTCAACTATAAAAATCCACATCTTTACCCCTATATGGAGTTTCAGCGCCTCAAGCATCACCCGATGGTGGCCGAGCTTCTGGAGGGCGGCAAGCGGGTGGCATATGGCGCCCGCGTGGTGACCAAGGGCGGCATCCAGTCAGTGCCGAAAGTGGCCTTTCCCGGCGGGGCATTGCTGGGCTGCACGGCCGGGCTGGTCAACCTGCCGCGCATCAAAGGCAACCACAACGCCATGCATTCAGGCATACAAGCGGCAGAAGCGGCACATGCGGCGATGCAAGAGGGCCGCGAGGGCGATACATTGGCCGAATATGACGCCGCCCTGCGTACCGGGCCAGTGGGGCGTGACCTTAAGCGGGTGCGCAATGTAGCCCCGATGAACAGCCGCTTTGGCATGCTTCTGGGGCTGGGGCTGGGCGGCTTTGACATGTGGTTTCAGACCATCTTCCGCTTCAGCCTGTTTGGCACGTTGAAACATGGTAAATCTGACGCTGAGGCCACCGGCAAGGCGGCAGATTGGCCGGTCATTGATTACCCCAAGCCCGATGGCAGGCTTAGTTTCGATCGGCTGACCAATGTAAGCTTTGCTGCCACCAACCACGAGGAGGCGCAGCCAAGCCATTTGCGCCTGACTGACCCGGACCTACCCATCCGCCTGAATTTGCCGGAATATGCTGAGCCGGCACAGCGCTATTGCCCGGCCGGGGTTTATGAGGTGGTGGAAGAACAGGGCAAAGAAGCGCGGTTTGTGATCAACTTCCAAAACTGCGTGCATTGCAAAACCTGCGACATCAAAGACCCGACCGGCAATATTACATGGAGTGTGCCGCAAGGGGGCGAAGGGCCAAATTACCCAAATATGTGACTTCAGGTCCCCAAGATAATGGGTGCTGTCCCTGAAATAAACGATGGATTACCCTTAAACACTCTTGGCAGCACACCAGGCTTCGTTTTCCAGTTTTCTAGTTTTCCAGTTTTCTAGTTTTCTAGTTTTCTAGTTTTCTAGTTTTCTAGAAAACTGGAACAACTTGCGCTTGGGGAAAGCTACTGAAACTTTACGCATCCTGAAATGTAATTACCCACATTAGCGAATAAGCCAGCAGCATAACCAAACTGCACTGGAGGTAATCAGCAGCACAGCGATAAAACCTGCGTCATCATACATTGTTGCA
>CAYNXK010000078.1:1585-9785 GCA_964401125.1 uncultured Aliiroseovarius sp. | reverse complement strand
AACAGCTTGCCACCGGCGGGCACTAAAATCTTGCGCTCGCCATTAATGGTGATGGTGATGTCGCCCGTGGCAACCAGCCTGCTACGGGCCAAGAGGATGATCAGCACCAGCGCCAGAATGATCAGCGTAAAAAAGGCAACCCCAAGGGTGAATGTTTCAATCATATCCGCGCCCTCACAACTGAATTCCGGCGAAGGACATGAAGCCCAACGCCATCAGGCCAACGGTGATGAAGGTGATCCCCAACCCTTGCAGCCCGGCCGGCACATCGGAGTATTTCAGCTTCTCGCGCAAGCCAGCCAGCGCGGTGATGGCCAGCGCAAAACCAACGCCAGAAGCTATCCCGTAGGTGACGCTTTCAGCGAAGTTGTAATTACGCTCGACCATGAAAAGTGAGCCGCCCAAAATGGCGCAATTCACGGTGATCAGCGGCAGGAAAATCCCCAGAGAATTGTAAAGAGCTGGGAAAAATTTATCCAACACCATCTCAAGGATTTGCACGATGGCGGCAATCACCCCGATATAGGCAATAAGGCCGAGGAATGTCAGGTCAACATTGGCAAAACCGGCCCATGCCAGTGCGCCGGGGGCAAGGATGAAGGTCAGGATCAGGTAGTTGGCCGGCACGGTGATAGCCTGCACGGCAACCACAGAAACCCCAAGGCCCATGGCGGTTGAAACCTTCTTGGAGACCGCCAAAAAGGTACACATCCCGAGAAAGAAAGCCAGCGCCAAGTTTTCGACAAAAATGGCTTTAACGGCGAGTGAGAGCAGCGCTTCCATCAGTGATCCTCCACCGTTTGTATCCGAAACTCAGGTTCTTCAACCTGCGCCGGTTTCCAAGTACGAAAGCCCCATATGAGCAACCCGATGATGAAAAACGCCGAGGGCGGCAACAGCAGCATGCCGTTGGGCACATACCAGCCGCCCTGATCAACGCTGAGAAAAACGGTAAAACCGAACAGCTCGCCAGCCCCAAACAGCTCGCGGATAAACCCGACCAGAAGCAGGATCAGGCCGTAGCCCATGCCATTGCCCAACCCATCAATGAAGGATTCCAGCGGCGGGTTCTGCATGGCGAAGGCCTCGGCGCGGCCCATGATGATGCAGTTGGTGATGATCAGCCCGACAAAAACCGACAGAACTTTCGACATCTCGAACATATAGGCTTTCAATACCTGATCCACCAGAATGACCAGCGAGGCGATGATGGTCATCTGCACGATGATACGGATAGAGCTGGGGATGTGATGGCGCAGGATCGAGATGAACAGGCCTGAAAAGGAGGCCACGAACATCACCGCCAGCGACATGATCACCGCCACCTGCAAGGATGAGGTTACCGCCAGCGCCGAGCAGATGCCCAACACTTGAAGGGTGATCGGATTGTTATCAACCAGAGGGTCAAGCAGGGTTTTGCGTTTGCTTTGTGCCATCATGTCGCTCCTGCTTTAAGGTTGGCCAGAAAAAGACCAAAGCCCTGTTCGCCCATCCAAAACCGCACCAGGTTATCAACCCCGCGCGCCGTTAGCGTAGCCCCGGCAAGGCCATCAATATGGTGTGGCTTCATTTCGGCTGAGGGCGCTCCGCGGGCTATGGCAATTTTCAGCTCGCCCGCCGGATTGTGCAAAAGTTGGCCCTGCCATGACTGGCGCCAGGCCGGCGCGTCAATCTTGTCGCCAAGGCCGGGGGTTTCGGCATGCTGGTAAAATTGCAGGCCGTAAATCTCGTTGCCATCCTCTTCCAGAGCAATAAAGCCATGCATCCGACCCCAAAGACCAGCCCCGTGGACCGGTATGATAATTTTGTCCAGCGCCTCGGCCTCATCATGCAGCAGATAGACCAAAACAAAATTGGCCCGTCGGCTGATGATAGCCGGATCATCCTCCAGCGCGATACTCAGCTCCGGGTCACGGGCGGCATTGATTTTGGTAAATTCTTCGATGTTGAACCGGGAGGTGAACTGGCCTGTTCGCAGGTCAACAATTTTTGGCGTAAAGGCCGTAAAAATCTCGTCTACAGGTCGGTTTTCATCATATAGCCCGGCCACCTGAAGGATGTTCACCTGCATGTCACGCAACGCGTTGGCCTCCTGCAAAGGGCGCAGGCTGACGGCGGCAGCGGTTACGATCATCGAGGCGAACAGACACAGCGTTATAGCCACGAACAGGGTTTTTGGCGTGCTGTCCTTGGGCAGGGCGCGCCAGCGCGCAAGCAGGCCTTGCGGGGGCATAGTTTCCTCAGGCATTTTTGCGTGCCCTCCTTGCGACATTGGCCCTGACCACGAAGTAATCAATCAGCGGGGCGAAAATATTGCCAAACAGAATGGCCAGCATCATGCCTTCAGGAAAGGCTGGGTTCAAGACCCGGATCAGAATGGCCATTATACCAATCAGCGCGCCATAAATATAACGCCCCATATTGGTGTGGCTGGCGGTGACAGGCTCGGTCACCATAAAGGCCAGACCAAAGGCAAAACCACCCAGCACGAAATGCCAGTACCATGGCATGGCGAACATCGGGTTGGTGTCAGAGCCGATCCAGTTGAGCAGCAGGGTAAAACTGATCATGCCAATCATGGTGCCCACCACCAGCCGCCAGTTGGCAATCTTGGTGAGCAGCAGAAAGCCCAGACCAATCATGCAGGCCAGCGCCGAGGTTTCCCCGATCGAGCCTTGTATGGTACCAAAGAAGGCCGCCCACCAATCAATGCCGTGCGCCATCAGAGACTGATGCCCTTCAGCGGCTGAAACTGACAGAGCCGTGGCTCCGGAAAAGCCATCAACCGGCGTCCAGACCTTATCGCCAGACATGGCGGCGGGATAGGCGAAGTACAAAAACGCCCGCCCGGCCAGTGCCGGGTTGACGAAATTTTTGCCAGTGCCGCCAAATACTTCCTTGGCCACCACTACCCCAAAGGTAATGCCCAGCGCCACCTGCCATAGCGGTGTTGAGGCCGGCAGGATCAGCACAAACAGCATGGATGTGACCAGAAAGCCCTCGTTCACCTCATGGCCGCGCACGGTGGCAAACAGCACCTCCCAGATGCCGCCAACCACCAGCGTCACAATGTAGATCGGCAGAAAATACATCATCCCGTGCATCATGTTAGCAAATATGCTGCTCGGGTTCAGCCCAATACCCAGCAGTTGCAGCAGGTAAATGCGCCAGCCGGTCTCGGCGGCCTCACCCAACCCGGCAATGGCCATGTTGAGTTGCAGCCCGGTATTGTAAAGCCCCATCAGAATGGCTGGAATGGTGGCGATGACCACATAGGTCATGATCCGCTTCATATCGATGAACGAGCGCGCATGCGGCGCGGCAGAGGTCACGGTTTTCGGAGTGTAAACCAGAGATTCCACCATTTCATAGATCGGGTACAGCTTTTCATAGCGTCCACCTCTGGTGAAACTTGGCTCTATGCGGTCAAATAATTTGCGCAATCCCACGGCTCAGCCTTCCTTCTCGATTTTCAGCAGGCTGTCGCGGAGCGCTTCGCCATATTCATACTTTGCCGGACAGGCGAAGGCGCATAAAGCTAAATCTTCCTCATCCAGCTCCAGCGCGCCAAGCTCCTGGGCACTATCAGTGTCCATCACGATCAGAGCGCGTAAAAGTTGCGTCGGCAGATAATCCTGCGGCATTAACTGCTCAAACGTGCCGATTGGCACCATGGCCCGGCGGCCACCGTTCAGGTTTGATGTCAGGGGGAACTTCTTGCCCCAACGGGCAGCGGCGGCCAGCACTGGCTGCACGGCGTATTTGCCAAATTGCGGTGTGATCCAGCCAAAAAGCATCTTGTCGTGGTCTTCCTTGATCAGGGTGACCTGACGCGCGTAGCGGCCCAGAAAGCCAAACGGCCCCGCCGCCAGGTGACCTGACAGAACCGAGCCGGAAATGATGCGGCAGGGATCATCGCCAGAAATCTCGCCCTCGGCCAGTTCATCGGTGGAAGCCCCGGCAATGGTACGGATCAGGCGCGGATTTTTCGCCATGGGACCAGCCAGCGAGACAATGCGCCGCAAATCCAGATACCCGCCCAGAAACAGGCGGCCAATGGCGATGACATCCTGATAGCCGATGCTCCAGACAGTCTTTTTAGCTGAGGGTGGGCAGAGAAAATGCATATGCGTGCCAGCCAGCCCGGCCGGGTGCGGGCCGGAGAATCGGCTGGTTTCAATGCCCTCCAGCTCAGTGCCCGGGATATCGGCGCCCTTTGCCACACAGAGATGCGTTGCCCCGTCACTGAGCTTGCGAATGATTACCAGCCCGGCCTCAAACGCCTCCGGCTCTTGGGCAATAACAAGGGCGGTATTCGGGGCCAGTGGCTCGCTGTCCATGGCCGTTATGAAAATGGCGGCAGGGCGCTCATCCGGGGCCGGTATTTTCGAGTAAGGCCGGGTGCGAAAAGATAGCCACATTCCTGATTTGCAAAGCTTTTCAACCACATCGTCAACCGGCAAGTCCGCCAGATCAGCCGTTGCAACCGCAGCGAAATCCAGCCCGGTATCAGCCGCATCGCCAACCTCGATCACCACGCTTTGCAAGGCCCGGCGTGCGCCGCGATTTATGGCTCGTACCCGCCCACTCAGGGGTGCTGTAAACAAAACCTCCGGGTTGTCCTTATGCACAAACAGCGCCTGACCCCGGACCACCTGATCACCCTCAGCAACAAGAATTTTCGGCTTCAGGCCAATGAAATCACTGGCCACGATGGCTACATTTTTCGGATCTTTCCCGTCTTGTATCTCCTGCTCTGGCATTCCCGTTATAGGAAGGTCCAAGCCTTTCTTGAGTGCGAAATCCGCCATGTTTCTTTAGCCTTTGGCTTTGCGTATTAATGCTGGCTTATTTGAGAAGTGATCTGAGAATTAAAAGCCTGACTACAAGCGGCTGAAGGAAAGTTCAACACTATATTGCGCTAGATTACGCGGGGTTTTTTGTTAAATCTGGCGCAGCTCTGCGGTTTCTTTGTCGCTTGGTTGTTTTACAGAAAATTGCGCCGCTCAGATACTCAGCCACGTTGACAATATGGCTGGTAGATGAAACATCCTCCGCGAGTGCCCATCAAATCACAGGTTGCCAAATGCGTTTTCTGCTCCCCCTTGCCGCTCTGCCCCTACTTGCTTCGTGCTATCTGTTTGATGACAGCCCTGAAATCATCAACCTCAGCGGCGAGACCATGGGCACGACCTACAACATCACTGTGGTCGCCGCCCCTGATGACGTAACCGAAGAGGCACTGAATGCAGCGGTCAAGGCGATGCTTGCTGATGTTAACGCCAAGATGTCTAACTGGGATAAGACCTCCGAGGTCAGCCGTTTCAACGGCGCGGCAACCACTGATCCGGTCGAGATTTCGGCGGATTTTGCCAGCGTCATGCGCACCGCCAATCAGGTTCACGACATCAGCCAAGGTAAGTTTGATGTAACCCTGGCGCCGCTGATCGAGCTTTGGGGTTTTGGCGCACAAGAGCCGGGCGACCCGGTGCCAGCGGATGCCGATATTGCCGCCGCCCTTGAAAATGTTGGGCAAGCGCGGCTTCTGAGCCTGAGCGAGAGCCCCGCGAGCTTGCAAAAGCACCGGCCTGAAGTTTCGGTCAACCTGTCGGCCATTGCCAAGGGCTTCGGGGTTGATCAGATCGCCGTGGTTCTGCGCGAAAAGGGCATTGAGCGCTATCTGGTAGAGATAGGCGGTGATCTTGTTACCGCCGGGCTGAACCCTGAAGGTGCGCCCTGGACCATCGCCATAGAAAAGCCCGAGCCTGCCAGCCAAAGCATTGAGCTGATCATTCCGGTGTCTGATCTGGGCATGGCTACCTCTGGCGATTACCGCAATTTCTTTGAGCAGGACGGCATTCGTTATTCGCACCTGCTTGAC
This sequence comes from uncultured Aliiroseovarius sp., assembly GCA_964401125.1. Classification (GTDB taxonomy): domain Bacteria; phylum Pseudomonadota; class Alphaproteobacteria; order Rhodobacterales; family Rhodobacteraceae; genus JAAEUB01. The sequence goes on along the minus strand of CAYNXK010000078.1, from coordinate 3,904 downwards.
CCGGTTACCGGGCGGCCCATCACCCACCGCACGACTTCTGTGACGGTGCTGGCCGAAAGCAGCATGCTGGCCGATGCCCTTGCCACCGGCTTGCTGGTAATGGGTGAGAAAGCCGGGATCGCAGCCGCCGAAACCCATGGGATTGCCGCCTTCTTTATCTGGCGCGGCGCGGATGATTTTGAATCTGCGGCAACAAGCGCATTTGCAAACCTGACCAAGGCTGACTAGATAAGCAGCATAACCTAATCAGGAGGTGCCACATGGCCACGTATCTACTCGCGTTTGTTTTTCTTCTGGTGATTGTTACCGGCATGTCTCTTGGCGTGATTTTCAAAGGCAGAACAATCAAGGGAAGCTGCGGCGGGTTGAATGCGATTGCCGGGGCTGACAAATGTCTGGTTTGCAAAAAAGATATAGACCCCGATAGCCCGCTGCGTGAAAGGCTTGCCTGCAAGCGGACGCGTAAAACCTGAGGCCTTCAGCCAAGCGGCACAGCCTCGCCCTGAAGGCGTTGCAGCACAATTTCGGCGGTGATCAAAACCGGGTTGCTGCCTACCTGCAATTTTCCGCTCATGAAGGCACCATTCAGCCCCACAAGGGCAATTTCCAGTGCAATCTGCGGCGTTTGGTCAAGGTCAATATGACCCTCGGTAATCAGAAACTCTGTAGCAAAGCTGTGCATCACGCTCCCATCGGCAAAATGCGCGCCGATGATGCTGCCAAGGCCATGCACCTTAGCCCGCCGCCAGCCGGCATCCCGGCAGGCATCAACCAAAGGTGACGTAATCTCGACATTTGGCCCAATCCTGAGCAGCAAGCCGTCACTGTCTGTCGCCGGGGCAAGAGCTTCGGTTTTGAATAATTCAAATCCGGTCTGAACGTCAGCCATGCGCTTAAACCGCGCTTGCCTAAAGCCAATTCCGGTGACGCGTAAAGGCGCGGCCAATATGCAGGTTTCTGGCAGCAAATGCCCCATCAGGGCAGTGCCTGCCGCATCCTCAATCATACCGTGGCAATGGTAAAACGGCTGGTTGCCATAGCTACCGCAGGTGATGCCCGCATCAATGATTTTTCCTGGCATTTCAGGCTTGTAGGTCTTGCTGTACCAAGCCACATGGCGGGTATCCGGGGCCAGATCTGGGATGACATAATGCAATCCCGACACAGGCGCGTTCTGCAAGCGCATATAAGCACCTTTCAGGTCGGTGCGGGCCAGCATTTCGGCTAGCGCCTCATGCAGGGAAACACCGGCGGGCAGCACCTCGTCCAGCGCTGTCAGATGGGTCGGGGTGGCGGTATAGGCAGGGCCGTCCAGGCCGGGCTGGGTGATGCTTTTGGGCAAAGGCGTGGGCGGCAAGCTCATGTATTGCGCCGCTGCAAGAATGCCGCTCGCACCAGCTTTTTGGTGATCTTCCCGTAGGCTGATTTTGGCAATTCCGGCCAAAAATGAAACTCCTTCGGCATTTTATAGCTGGCAATTTGTGTCTTGAGCCAAACCCTTAAAGCCTCCAAATCCGGGTTAGAACCCTCTTCGGCCACGCAGATGGCCACTCCGATCTCGCCCCATTTTTCATGCGGAATACCCACCACGGCAACCTCGGTAATGCCATTAAAGGCAAGTATTTTTTCTTCAATTTCGCGTGGGTAAATATTTGATCCACCAGAGATATACATGTCACTTTCCCGGCCCGTGATATAGAAAAACCCGGTCTCATCCATGTGGCCGACATCACCCGTGCGAAACCAGCCATGGCGGAAGGCCTTGGCGTTGGCCTCAGGGTTTTGCCAATATCCGGCAAACACCGCCGGGCCGAGCACGCAAATTTCGCCGGTCTCACCGGGGGGCAGGGCGTGGCCGCTGGCATCCTGAATTTCCACCTGCATACCCGTGCGGGCATAGCCGCAAGTGCCGGGGCGGGCATCATCACTGGCGCTGTGCAGGGCGGGGGGCAGCACGGTAATTGTGCCGGTTACCTCGCCAAGGCCAAAATATTGCACCAGCACCGGGCCAAGCTTTTCCAGCGCCTGCACTTGGTCAACCCGGTACATCGGCGCCCCGGCATAGATCACGTAGCGCAGGCTGGAATGGTCAAAAACGTCCACCGCCTCATGTTCTGTGAGCATTTTTAGAATGGTGGGCACGGTGAACAGGTTGGTGGCTTTATGGGTCTCGATCTGGCGCCAGATATCCTCGGCGTCGAAGCGATTGCTGACGGGCAGAATGGTGGGCGCACCCCGCGCCACCATCAGCAGCGCATGCAGCCCGGCCCCGTGTGAAAGTGGAGCGACGATAACGCTGCCATCCGCCTCTGTCAGGCC
>CAYNXK010000078.1:0-1541 GCA_964401125.1 uncultured Aliiroseovarius sp. | reverse complement strand
GACCGTGAGTCAATACCGAAGCCTTGGGCCTACCTGTGGTACCGGAAGTATAAAACAGCCAACATGGATGGTCGCGCTCCACCTGGGCCAGCGGCTGCACCGCCCCCATATGGCGGGCAACGATCTCATCATAGGCAGTATTGGAGTCGGCCCCGCCTATTGTGATCACAAATTTAAGGTGAGCGGCAATATACGCCGCATGATCGGGGAAATCCGCGTGACAAATCAGGCCGACAGCGCCGCTACTTGTGGCCATCCAGTCAAGATCATCAGGCATACCGCGGGCATTGGCCGGCACCCAGACGGCTCCGATACGAAAACACGCCAGCATGCTCTCAAACATCTGATTGTTGTTGCCCGACTGCACCAGAATACGGTCGCCCTTCCTGACCCCAAAATCATGCACCAGCGCATGTGCCATGGCGTTGACACGGGCGTTCAATTCGGCCCAGCTCCAGTGTTTTTTGCCTCGGATGAAAGCCGGATGGTCGCCAAAACGCCGCGCCGCCTGATCGGCAAGATGCGCCAGGTTCATGGTGCGGCTGCTGGCAGGCTGCATCATTTGGCGCGCTTTAAAATTGACAGGTAAGCAATCATGGTCACACCCCCGAAATTTATCCTGACCTTACAAGGTTTCAGTGCTGTTTCCAGAGCTTTTTCGGGTGTGGTTTGTGGGAAAGTCAGTCGCCGGTTGCATTAAAAACAAACAAGGCCTCGCCGTTCAGCTGGTAGCCGTTTATCAGATCACGGGCGCGCGCACTGACCAGCCAATCTTCCAAATCCTGCGCTAGATCAGCGCGGATATGGCTGTGGCGCGCCGGATTTACTGGCAGGTAGGAATATTGGTTGAACAGGGCCGGATCGCCGGCAAAAAGCAAAGCAAGATCTTGTTTGTTAAGAAATGTCAGCCAGCTTGCCCGGTCAGAAAGCACATAGGCGTTCTTTCCGGCGGCGATGTTCAAGGCTGTGCCCATACCCGCCCCCACCGACTTGTACCAGGACATTTCGCGACTGCTAATGGCAATGCCGGCACTGGCCCACAAAGTCAGCTCCTTCTTGTGGGTGCCACTGTCATCGCCCCGGCTGACAAAGCCCGCGCCCGAGGCAATGCCAGAGGCCTTGATGGCGCTGAGGGCAGCCACGGCCGAGGCCGCATCGGCAATCCCGGCCGGGTCATGATCGGGGCCGATCAGCACGAAATCATTATACATGATCTGGCGGCGGTGACTGGCATAACCGGCAGCAACCATTGCCGCCTCTACTTTCGGGGCATGTACCAGAATGGCATCCACATCGCCAACCTCGCCCAGCCGGATCGCCTGCCCGGTGCCCACCACCAGCACCTCCACATTAATCCCGAGGTCAGCTTTGATAGCGGGCAGAAGTACCGCTGCAAGGCCAGAATTGTGAAACGAGGTGGTGACAGCTAGACGCAAAGTTTCGGCCTGTAATTGTACGAGGCCGAGCAGCCAGAACAGAGCGGCGATGATGGGAATTCGGATCATTCCACAATATCCCCCTGTAGAAAAGCGCGTGCTTCC
>CAYNXK010000077.1:8233-9838 GCA_964401125.1 uncultured Aliiroseovarius sp. | reverse complement strand
TGTTTTCGCGCGGAATTTCCAGATCAAGCGCGCCAGCATAAAGCACGATTAAAATAGGGATCAAAACCACACCAAGCACGGTTGCGGTCACGGTCATCAGTACCGAAAGCGCCAGATTACCCTTTGAAAAATAAGTGAAAATATTCGAGGTGGTGCCGCCGGGCATGCAGGCCATGATCAGGATACCGATCTTGATCGGGTCTGAAACCGGAAGGGTAAGCGCCAGCACAAACCCCACCAGCGGCATGAAGCCGTATTGCGAGACCACACCGATGAACAACCCCTTTGGCCGTTTCAGGGCCAAGGTGAAATCGCGCGGCGTCAGCGAGGCCCCCATGCCCAGCATGATGACAAAAATCATCAATGCAAGAATTGCCTGCTCCAGTGGTCCAATCATGATAGCCCCCCTATTTATTATGTTTGTGCCCCTGCCCTGCTCGATAAATCAGGCTTTGGGGCTTGCCTCAATCAGTTCAGCCCGCAGATCCTTGCGCAGGATTTTACCGACATTGGATTTTGGCAGATCGTCGCGAAATTCTACCTGCTTTGGCACTTTGTATCCGGTCAGGTGCTCTTTGCAGTAGGCGCGGACATCCTTGAGCGTCAGCCCTGGCTCGCGCACCACGATAAAGGCTTTCACCGCCTCGCCCGCCGCCCCGTCCGGCACGCCGATCACTGCAACCTCCAGAACATCCGGGTGGGCGGCCAGACAATCCTCGACCTCGTTAGGATAAACGTTGAAGCCGGAAACCACGATCATATCTTTCTTGCGATCAACGATGTAAAAATAGCCATCCGCATCCATGGTCGCGATATCACCGGTCAGAAACCAACCCTCATGGAAGGCTTCGGCAGTGGCCTCAGCGTTTTGCCAATAGCCCAGCATGATCTGCGGCCCCTTCGCCGCCAACTCGCCAGTCTCGCCCTGCGGCACCTTGTTGCCCTCCTCATCAAAGCAGCACAAGTCGGTTGAAGGCAGTGGTATACCAATGGAATTGGCCCGGTCCTTGCCCAGCGGGTTGAAAGTCAGCACCGGCGAGGTTTCTGTCAGCCCATAGCCTTGCAGAATGGGCGTGCCTGTTATTTCCTGCCAGCGTTCGGCCACCGAGGATTGCAGCGCCATGCCCCCGGCAGCAGAGAATTTCAGGTATTTGGGCGGAGAATCCGAAAACCAAATTTCATTGTTCAGCCCATTGAACAGGGTGTTGACCCCGCTCAGCCAGGTGATCTTGTAATTCTCAAAGGCGCGTTTGAGGCTGCTCAAAGGTCGTGGGTTCGGGATCAGGATATTGCGCGCGCCCAGCCAGTAAAACCCCAGCAGGTTCACTGTGAAGGCAAATATGTGGTACATCGGCAGCGCTGTCAGGGCAACTTCCTCACCCTTTTCAATGGAATCCGAGAGCAGGTCCATGGTCTGCTCCATGTTAACCAACAAATTGCCGTGCGACAGCATGGCACCCTTGGGCGGGCCGGTAGTGCCGCCGGTAAATTGCAGGCAAGCCAGCGCATCGGGCGTAAGGCTGCTACAATAACTATCAGGGGCAATGCCCTCGGCCTTCCATTTGGCGCGGCCTGCGGTAATGGCGGCGGGCAGGCGAATATGCG
>CAYNXK010000077.1:0-8189 GCA_964401125.1 uncultured Aliiroseovarius sp. | reverse complement strand
CAGACCAACAATGGCTTTGGGCATGATGGGCAGATATTCAGTTACCTTGGTAACAATAACATTGGGAATTGGCTGATCTTTGAGCGCTTCTGGCAGCTTGTGGGCAAACATGTCCATGATGACAAGCGCTTCTGGCTGGCTGCTGGCAAACAGCGTTGCCATCTCCTCGGAGGTATAAAGCGGGTTGACGTTCACCAGTACACAGCCGGCCTTGAACACGGCGAAGGCCGCAACCGGAAAGGCCAGGCCGTTGGGCAGTTGCAAAGCCACCCGGTCACCCTGTTTTAGCCCGGCAACCTCACGCAGATAGACCGCCAGCGCATCGGACATTTCATCCACCTGCGCAAAGCTGAGCGTACCATTCATGCCGTTGGGCAGGCAGGTGGTGAAGGCCGGCGCCTTACCATAAGTCGCGGCAATGTCGCTGATCATATCACCGATGGTATTATAGGAGCTGGATAAAATCTCAGGGCGAACGGACGCACCGTAAAACCCCGTCCACGGGCGATTTTCGTTAGTCATGGTCCCTCCCAGAACTATGGCACTGCCCCGCTTGGCGAGGCTAGTGAATAAAACATAGCCTATTATTCTTATGACAGGATAATCCTGCCCTACCCTATGTTGGGTTGAATTTTGCTATATGTCCAGAGGATTTAACCGATTTTTATAAGTTAGATATGTGCAGTCAAATTACATTCACGCACTAGCATCCTAACTGGGGAATCTCTGCCAAGAGCAGCCTTGAGCGCAGCTTACTGCCTTCAATGCAATGTGCTGCTTATCGCAAGGGATTATCGCCTGATCAAGGCTTACGGATATTATTCAAGGCGGTAAAACCACCATCAGCGTCGCCGGACCTGAAAGCAAATCAGCAAAACCGGCAACAGGCCCACGGCAACGATCACCAGCGAGGGCACAGCAGCCCCTTCAAGGCGTTCATCCGAGGCCAGCCGGAAGGCCTGCACCGCCAATGTATCAAAGTTGAACGGCCGTAGGATCATGGTGGCGGGTAGCTCTTTCATCACATCAACGAACACAATCAGCAATGCTGTCAGCAGGCTGGGCCTCAGGATCGGCAGATGCACCCGGCGCAGGGTGCCGATGGGGGTTTGCCCAAGCGAGCGGGCGGCGGCGTCCATATTGGCATGGACCATGCTCTGGCCGCTCTCATAAGCACCAAGGGCCGCCGCCATGAACCGCACCAAATAAGCAGCCACCAGTAGCCAGATAGAGCCGGTAATCAGCAGGCCGGTTGAAATGCCAAAAGTCGCCCGCATCCAGGCATCCAGCGCATTGTCAAAAGCCGCGAACGGCACCATCAGCCCAACGGCAATAACCCCACCGGGCACCGCATAACCCAGCCGGGCAATATAGGCCGCTGCGGCTGAGCCACGCCCCGGTTTAAGCCGCTGATAAAAGCCGATACAGATAGCGGCAAACACGGTGATCAGCGCGGCAATACCAGCCAGAGTTACCGAGTTTTGCAGAAAATCAAGATAGCGCCGACTAAGCAAATTCTGCTCCGAGCCGACCGCCATTTCTGCCAGAATAATCACCGGCAGCAAAAAGCCAAAAATCACCGGAATGGCACATAAAACCATGGCCAGAATCGCGTGCCAACCCTTTAGTTGAATCTGTTGCGGTACAACATGGCTCTTGCCCGCCTGATGGTATTTGGCCCCTCCCCGTTGGCTGCGCTCAAGCATGGCCAGAAGCAGGGCGAAAGTCAGCAGGCCCAGCGCCAGCTGCGCCGCCGCCCCACGGTCAGCCAGCGAAAACCAACTGGTATAAATGCCGGTGGCAAATGTCTGGACGCCAAAAAAGTGAACCGTACCGAAATCGGCGATGGTTTCCATTACCGCCAACAACACACCGGCGGCAATGGCCGGGCGCGCCACCGGTAGACTGACCTTCCAGAAGGCCCCCAGTGCCGAATTTCCGAGCGTGCGGGCAACCAGAAAGCCAGCGGCGCTTTGTTGTAAAAAAGCGGCACGGGTCAGCAGGTAGACATAAGGATAGAGCACCAAAATCAGCATGACGGCAGCACCACCCACGGAGCGGATTTCCGGGAACCAGTAATCGCGCGGCCCCCACCCCGTGACATCGCGCAGAAGTGTTTGCACAATGCCGGGATGATCCAGCACATGGGTGTAGGCATAGGCCATGACATAGGCCGGAAAGGCCAGCGGCAGCACCAGTACAATTTCCAGCAGACGCACCCCGGGAAAGCGTGTCATGGTCACCAGCCAGGCTGCCCCCGTGCCAATGGCAAACGTACCCAGGCCCACCGATACCACAAGCACCAGCGTTGTCAGGGTGTAGCCGGGCAGCACCGTATCAAACAGGTGCGCCAGAATATCAGTGCCGCCAGTAAGAGCGGCCAGAACCACCGCTAGCATTGGCAGCAAGCAGATCGCCGCTATGCCATAGGCCAAAAAACTCAGAAGGCGGTTTTTATCCGCCCTGTTTTCCTGGCTGTGCTTTGAATGAATGGCGCGGGTCTCGCTCATGTCAGGTCTGCCACCAATGCTGTTCTGAGATCATCTGCTTTGCCTTTCTGTCGCGTGCCTTTTCTGCCCTGCCCTGCCCTGCCCGAGAGAACTGCCCTTTGTGTTTTGTGTGTCTTGCTGATCTGGCAAGAAATGGCAAGTCTGGCAAGTCTGGCAAGTCTGGCAAGAAATGGCGCAGTTGAGCTGCCTGAGCTGCCTGATCCGCCTGAGCCACGCAGGTTTTCATCTGTTTTCTCCATTCTACCTCCGTTGTAGGGCAACTTCTGCCCTGGCTTAAGCGAATTTTCATTCATGGCTGCGAAGAACAGGCAAGTGCGCTCTGGTTTGGGGGAGAATCCCATCATGGTTAGGCGCAAAATGACAGCAGAGCACCCAGCTGCCGGCAGGAACAAGCAGACAACGGCAAAAAACATTGCCAAATAGGAGAAAATCATGCGCCGTCCCAATATTTCAAACATCTCGTTCAAACTCCCAGTAAGCATCTTGCTGATGGTTGTGCTGGCTGTCGGGGTCACCAGCGGCCTTGCTTATTATTCAAAACAGACCATGCTGGAAAGGAATGCCGGCAACCTGCTACAAGCTGTTATCGCCGGGCGTGCTGCCCGGATCGAAGATATGATGAACGTCAAATCCAACCACTTGAATTATATCGCCGAGCGTCCCTTAACCCACCAGGCTCTTACCGGGTTCATACGCGCATGGGCCGCCCTTGGGTCAGGGCAAAAGCAAGAGCTGCAACGCCTTTATATCCATGAAAATCCATATTCTGTTACAGAAAGGCACAATCTGGATAGCGCCCAAGACACTTCGGTCTACTCAGCCATTCATGCTCAGTATCACCCCCCGTTCCGCAGGTTTTTGCAGCATTACGGTTATTATGATGTGTTCTTGTTCGACCTTAAGGGAAATCTGATCTACTCGGTATCCAAGGCAGATGACTTTGCCACCAATATGAATGACGGCGAGTGGAAGAACTCAGGCTTGGCAAAAGCTTATCGTGGCGCGCTGAAGCTGCCGCGCGGTGAATTTTTCTTTGCAGATTTTGCACCTGACGGTCCCGCTGACGCAGCCCTTGGGGCCTTCATCTCTCAGACGATATTTGATGAAAGAGGCGCGCAGGTCGGAGTAATTTCTTACCAACTTTCAAACGCAGGCATAACATCCATCGCCAACTTGGCTAAAGGGTTAGGCGAAACTGGCGAGATTTACCTGGTAGGCCCGGACTTTATGACCCGAACCGTTTCACGGTTTGATGGTACGTCTGCAGGTGGCTGGCAACCATCTGAAGAAAACAATGAAGCTGTGCGGCTGGCTCTGGAAGGGTTGTCAGGTGTGGTGACAACCTTTGGTGTTGATGGTGACCCCGAGATTTCGGCCTATAAACCAATCAACATTTTTGGCCTGCGCTGGGCTTTGGTGGGAGAAAAAGACCAAAGCGAGGTTTTCAGTGATCTGAACCATCTGCTATTGGTCCTGACAGGCAGTGCTGCCCTGATCATATTACTGGTCTCGGCCCTTGGCATTTTATTTTCCCAAAGCCTGACCCGGCCATTACAGCGCAGCACCAAAGCAATGGCAAAAATTGCCGGGGGAAAATATGATTCTGAAACCCCGGATACCAACCGTAAAGACGAAATTGGCCGCATTGCCACAACTCTGGAAACCATCAGGGAAAAGCTTGCCCATGGCAAGCAGGAAGAATTTGAAAACCGTTTTCGTGGCGTTGCCTTTGAAGGCTCGGCCGCCAGTATCATGATGGCCGATGCCGATATGAACATAACCTCAGTCAATCCGGCCCTTCTTGAAGTTCTGAGCCAGAACAAAGCGGAATTTCGCAAGCTTTTTCCCGACTTTGACCCAAATGGCATCATTGGCAGCCAAATGGATTTTTACCACCCGCCACAAACCCGTGAACATATCCGGGCAATGCTGCAAGACCCAAAAAACCTGCCGCATACAGCAAACCTTACCATAGGAGATTGCCGCTTCATCCTGCAAATCAGCATGGTTACGGAAGAAGATGGCAGCTCAATGGGCTATGTAGTCGAGTGGAGTGATGTAACAAAAGAATACCTGAACAATGCCATTCTTGCCGCCATTGACAGCAATCAGGTAAAAGCTGAATTTTCAATGGATGCGACCTTCTTGGCGTCAAATGATAAATTCGCAACCATGATAGCTCGCGACACGAAAGATATGCAGGGCATGCACGGCACTGACATATTCCAATTTGATACCAAGATGTCTAGTGAAAGAGGTGCGATATTTGATCGCCTCAACCGAGGTGAATCAATTTTTGGCGAGTTTAAGGTCGCCCGCCCTGATGGCAGTATCGCAATTGTCGATGGCGGCTTTTCCCCGGTTCTTGATCCGAACGATAAGCCAATCCGTATCCTGATGCTTGGCAATGATGTCACCGAGGCACGTTTTGCCATCAAAGCGGCCGAAGCGCGCAAACTTGAAATGGAGAAGGCGCAGGCATTGGTCGTGGATTCCCTGCGCAATGGTCTCGGGCGGCTCTCCGAGGGCGACCTGACGGTCAAGCTTGAGGTTGAGTTCGGCCCTGAATATGAACAGCTTCGGCTTGACTTCAACAAGGCAGGTGATCGCTTGCTTGATGCCATGCGCGGCGTAGTGGAAAACGCTGACCTTATTCGCGGTGAAGCTTCCGAGATTGCCAATGCCGCCGATGATCTCTCCAGCCGCACCGAACGCCAGGCCGCAACACTTGAAGAAACAGCTTCGGCCTTGGATGAACTCACATCATCCGTTCGCTCAGCCGCCGATGGTGCGGCGCATGCCAATGGAATTGTCGCTAATGCCCGCGAAAATGCGGAGGCATCCGGTGTTGTTGTCCGTGAAGCGGTTAAAGCCATGAGCGAAATTGAGAGCTCGTCGAAACAGATTTCAAAAATCACCGGGGTCATTGAAGATATTGCATTCCAGACCAATCTTCTTTCCCTCAACGCCGGTGTAGAGGCTGCGCGCGCCGGTGATGCTGGCCGGGGGTTTGCCGTTGTGGCTTCTGAAGTGCGGGCCTTGTCGCAACGTTCAAGTGATGCTGCGCGCGAAATAAACGAACTGATCTCAGCTTCAAGTAGCCATGTTAAACGCGGCGTAAAGCTTGTGGGCCAAACTGGTGAGGCATTGGCCGGGATTGTCAAAAGCGTAAGTGAGATCAATCAAAATGTAGGCGAAATTGCTGTATCCGCGCGGGAGCAAAGCTCTGGCCTTGCTGAAATCAATGAGGCCGTAAACCAGCTTGATCAGGTTACCCAGCAAAATGCCGCGATGTTCGAGGAAACAACGGCCGCAAGCCATGCCTTAACCAGAGAGGCCGAAACACTGACAGAAACCATGGGCCGGTTCCAGATTGGATATGACAACGAATCTGAAAGCTCGGCTACAATTGTCAGTCCAGGATCATTTACAGCCCGACATTCCTCCACAAGCCAAGCCAGTGGAAACGTGGCCGCGACTGCAGCCGCTGTGGCCACGGCTCCGGAACCACAGGTGATTGAACCTGAGGTTGAGGATGATTGGGATGACTTCTAAGTGGCATCAAACATACCCATTTCTAGGTGTCAGGAATTCCAATGAACGGGAAACATGCAGTAAAAGTTCTAATTGTCGATGATTCTGCATCAATGAGGCAATTGATCAGGCACAGCCTGACCCGTTACCCGGAGATTGAAGTTGTTGCCGAGGCAGCTAGTGCACGAGAGGCGCGCGATGCTGTTAACCGATTTAATCCTGATGTCATGACATTGGACGTGGAAATGCCGGGAATGGATGGCCTGGAGTTTCTTGAGCGCCTTATGAAGGCCAGACCTATGTCTGTTATCATGGTGTCATCCTTAACAAAAAAAGGCAGCGATGCGGCTATCAGGGCTTTGTCGCTTGGCGCAATAGAATGTATCGCCAAACCAAGCAATGGGCGGCTGGATGAGGCATTTTCCAGCCTCGGGAAGACCATTATTCTGGCTGCGGAAGCGCGACCACGTGGACAGGTTTCAGCACATGCGCGACCTTCACCACAGGCAGTTGCCGCAAAGTGGAATGGCAAGAGCGTTCTTATTGGGGCCTCAACCGGTGGCGTCGAAGCTTTGGAAGTTATCCTCTCTCAGTTTCCGGAAAATTGCCCGCCAACACTCGTAACGCAACACATGCCTGCCCAGTTTTTGGTCAGTTTTGCTGCTCGTTTAAACCGTCTGTCTGCACCACTGGTAAAGCTGGCAACAGATGGAGATTTGCTGGAGGAAGGGACAGTCCTGATTGCACCCGGAGGTCTCACCCATTTGGGTTTAACAGGCTCAAACCCGGTTCAGGTCGTTTTACTGGAAGGCCCGAAACAAACAGGTCACCGACCTTCTGTTGATACGATGTTTCTGTCAGCACTCCCCTACGCAAAGGACATCATCTCCGTGATCCTGACAGGAATGGGGGCGGATGGCGCTGAAGGTATGTACCAACTTAAAAAGGCCGGCGCATTTTGCATTGCTCAGAACCAGGAAAGCTGTGTCGTTTATGGAATGCCGCGAGTTGCCTGTGAAAAAGGCGGCGTCAATATTTCCCTGGATATCTCGGACATCGCTCGTGAAGTGTTAGCGCGTTCCTCTGAGGGCTTGACTGATTCTAGGAGCAACGGGAGGAGTGCGCATTTTGCAGAGCATTGAAAAAACCTATATCAGTCAAGGTGAATATGCTATTTCAAGCAGTGAAACCCATGTGATTACAACGCTTCTTGGCAGCTGTGTTTCCGCCTGCCTATGGGATCCCTTCATAGGTGTTGGTGGTATGAACCATGTTCTGTTCACTGATGAAACTCAGAATTCTTCCGACCAGTTTGGCCATGGGGTCAACGGGATGGAATTGTTAATTAACGGATTACTCCGAGAAGGAGCGATACGTGGCCGGTTGCGGGCAAAAGTGTTTGGTGGTGCCTCGATGATAAAGGGCTTGACAGATGCCGGCACTCGAAATGGCGAGTTCGTGGTGGATTTTCTCAGGCGTGAGGAAATTGCACATGTTGGTGGAGATTTGGGCGGCAAGCAGGCAAGGAGGCTTGAGTTTTGGCCAAAAACAGGCCGCGCCCGCATGAAACTTGTTTCCCAAAAAGTACCCGTAATCAAACCTGCCCCGGCTCCGGACAGTGACATTGAGTTTTTCTGAAGTCTTTTGCATTTGGGTTCTGAAGCTAACTGGAAACGCCCCTGATATTGAAGCGTTCCGGGCGTTTTCACCTTGTTCACCTTGGGGCCGGGTTTTTCTGCCGGAATCTTGTCAGTAACGGTTTTATTTCAGCAGCAATTCAAAGCCAAATATGCTCAGATAAAAGAACCCGCTCAGAAAGATGGCTATCAATAAAAACCCGCGCTTGGCTGGCTTTGGCCCAGTGGCAGTGATTCCCATGACCTTGCGCTTTCGGTTTCTCATCAAAATTTTCTCCTACCAGACCTTACCATAAAGGCCCATTCTGGGTGGATTATATAAATAAAATGTTTCGATCTAGAGGCTATTGACGTTCAGGATTCACAAACGAGGTAATTTGTAACTCCAGATTGCAAACAACAGGAGGCCAGCCTTGACCCGAAGAGTATTGAGCGATGCCTAGCGGGCCATCATTGAACCCTTCAGCCTTGGAAATTGCAAAAACCTGCGACCCTGGCCAGACTGAGC
>CAYNXK010000076.1:0-9854 GCA_964401125.1 uncultured Aliiroseovarius sp. | reverse complement strand
GCCCCAAGCATCCACCTCGGCCATCAATGCCGCAATTTCCTCCGGGTCTGACAAATCATGACTAAAGAATTTTGCCTCTGGCGCCCCGTCCTTTTCCAGTCGATCACAAGCAGCACGCGCCGCGCTTTCATCGGCCAGCCCATGCACCGCAATGCGCGCGCCCGCCCCGGCCATGGCTTCGGCAATCGCCAAACCAATGCCCTGCACCGAGCCGGTGACAAGCGCTGTTTTTCCTGTTAAATCAGTCATGTCTTTCTCCTGTATTTCCCCGGCTCAGCGCAGCCGCTCCAGCACAGTCGCGTAATTTGCCACGCCAGAGCCGCCCATGTTGAAGACCAGCCCCTTACTGGCCCCCGCCACCTGTATCGCGCCGGCCTCGCTCATCACCTGCCGGGCTACCAATGCGTGCATGCTTACCCCGGTGGCACCAACCGGGTGGCCCTTGGCCTTCAACCCACCTGACATGTTGATCGGCAAAGCCCCGCCGGGGCGCACAATACCTTCATCCAGCAGGTGGCCGCCCTGGCCCGGTTTGGCCAGCCCCATGGCCTCATAAATCATCAGCTCGGCGATGGTGAAACAATCATGCACCTCGGCCAGATCAAGGTCGGCCAACCCCATGCCGGCGCTTTGAAGGGCGGCCGCAATTGCGCGTTTAGGCCCCTCAAAGGCCGCAACATCGCGCGCTGACATCGGCAGGTAATCATTGACCTGCACGCTGGCACGCAGATGCACGGCGCGGGCTGCCGATTTGGCCACATCATCCGAAACCATAACCACAGCCGCCGCGCCGTCAGAAACCAGCGAGCAATCGGTCACCTTCAACGGGGCCGCGACGATGGGGTTTTTGTCACTCACCTGGGCGCAAAATTCCACCGGTAGCGCCTTATGCAGATGCGCCAGCGGGTTGTGCATGGCATTGGCGTGATTTTTGGCGGCGATTTCGGCCAGAATCTGTGTTTTGTCGCCCCATTTATCAAAATAAGCCTGCGCAAACATGGCAAAGACCTGCGGAAAGCTCAGGCCCGCCTCCTCGGGCTGATAGCCGGCATGGCTCAGCCCCTGGGCCACCTCCGGCGTTGACAGATGCGTCATTTTTTCGGCACCGATTACCAGCGCAATCCGGGCGCGCCCGGCCTCAATGGCATCACGCGCCGCATATATCGCCGCCGAGCCGGAAGCACAGGCATTCTCCAGCCGTACCGCCGGAGTAAAGCGCAGATCCTTGTGGATACCCAGCGCCAATGACGCCGGAAAGCCCTCGCCCACCATGCCGCCATTGAAATGGCCGATGAAAATGCCATCAACATCACCCGGTGCCACCGCCGAATGGGCCAGCGCCTCGCCACCGGCCGCAATAATCAGCTCTTCCAAGCCCTGATCCGCCAGTTTCCCAAACTTTGTGTGGCCCCAGCCGATGATATGTACCATTTCGCCCCCTGATTTACCGCCCTATTATCAACCCCTCTGCCCATTCAGGCAATGGCCCGATCAAAAGGAACGCAGCGTCTGTTTGTATTTTGCCGAAAAACCGGGCAGCTTTGCACAAAATGGAGAAGTATAATGAGCATTGCCCGGCCCCGCACACAAATTCAGGAGAAGAACCGCGCTGTCATTCTGGAAGCCGCCCTTGATGTGTTCTCGGCCCATGGGTTTCGCGGTGCAACGTTGGATCAGATTGCCAATGTTGCCGGGTTTTCAAAGCCAAATATGTTGTATTATTTTGCGTCCAAGGAGGCCATTCATACTGAACTTTTGGCTAGCCTCATGCAAAACTGGCTGGAGCCTCTTGCGGCACTTGATGCCGAGGGGAACCCGATTGAGGAAATTGTGGGTTATGTGTTGCGTAAGCTAGACATGGCCCGGACCCTACCACGCGAAAGCCGGCTGTTTGCCAACGAGATAGTGCAGGGGGCACCGCGTATTATGAGCGAAATAGAAGGCCCATTGAAAACACTGGTGGATGAAAAAGCCAAGGTGATTCAGGGCTGGTCTGAGGCCGGAAAAATTACCAGGGTCGACCCTTACCACCTGATTTTTTCGATCTGGGCCACCAGCCAGCATTATGCCGATTTTGATGTACAGGTGCGGGCTATTCTGGTCCCGAAAATGGGCGCGGAAACGGATGCGCATTTTGCCGATGCCGCCGCCTTTCTCAAGCACATGTATTGCGCCGCCTTAAAGCCCCGTTAACCACCTTCAGGGTTTTTTGTATTTTTCTCCGATGCGTTAACCACCGGGTAACTGATATAATATAGTGTAATTCTCGTGGGGGCTTCTTGTGTAAGGAGCATGAGAAATGGACTTTTCAGGACTAGCACAAGTGGGTGCCCAGGCAACATATGCCGCCCGTGCCCCCGTGCATAAACCACCCGAAGTTATGCGCATCGACAAAAGCGATGCGTCTAGCAAATCAGGCGCAGATCCACGTCAGGCCAGCCAGAACGAGGCAAATTCAGCCGATGCACAGCGGATTTTATCGCGGCTCACCATGGTTTCAGACATGGAAAAACCTGTGGGGCCACCGCCTTCGTTTGAAGTAAGCTTGCTTGAAATGGAACAAAGCTTGCACAACACTCTCGCCCGTATGGAAGTCAGCCGTGGGCAGGAGCGTGATGCGGCCGGTATCCGGCCTTATTCTGAGCCCTCAGGGTCAGTACAGGCACCTGATGCCAACCAAAACAAAATGCCAGAGATGAATCCGGCGCAGATGCAACAGGCAACCAATAAGGAAACCGGCATTGTCTTCAATGGCGTGCAGGCCAGAGCCAGCATTGCAGTATTTTAAAACATGGCCCAGCCTCCTGAATATTTAGGGGGCTGGAATTCTGGGCGCTTCTGATCTGAATACTGGCCGTTTCGCCAATTAGTCAGCGAAGCAGCAGGCATGAATTCATCTCCGGGGCATCCTTTAAAAAGCATGTGGAGTAAATTTTACTCCGGGTTTTGCGCCAAATTTTGCACGGCCGGTGCCTGAATTGAAAGCTTATGGCCAAACAGTGGAGTTAAACCAAAGTCGTTTGGCTACAGAACCGCATATCTTGGCTTTCCTCGCTGGGAGCTTCTGCTTATAAACAAGTATCAGGCAAACGGCGAGGATCAGGAATGACAAAAAAGACCCATGACAATGATGTGGCTTTCATCAAGGCGCTCGCCGAACTTTTGCAAAGCAATGACCTGACAGAGTTGCAAGTCAAACGCGCATATGGCGAAAATGATAGCCTTAATGTAACGGTCAGCCGCGCCAAACATGTCATTGCCCAACCTGTAGCCCCGGCTGCGCCGATAGCTGCCGCACCGATAGCCGCCATGGCCTCGGACGCGGCTCCGGCTCCGGCTGACGCCGACCCTGCCGATTTACCCGGCGTGGTGCCTTCGCCGATGGTGGGTACGGTTTATTTGCAAGCCGATCCAGAGGCACCGGCCTTTGTTTCTGTCGGTGATAAGGTCAGCGAAGGTCAGACCCTACTGATCATCGAAGCCATGAAAACTATGAACCAGATTCCGGCACCACGGGCTGGAAAGGTAACGCGAATATTGGTCGAAGACGCTGCGCCGGTTGAATTCGGCGCCCCTCTGATGATTATTGAATAGGGCCAGGTCCATGCCCAAATTTGACAAAATCCTTATCGCCAATCGTGGTGAAATTGCCCTCAGGGTAATCCGTGCTGCCCGTGAGATGGGCATCAAATCGGTTGCTGTTCACTCCACCGCCGATGTTGACGCGATGCATGTGCGCATGGCGGATGAAAGTATCTGCATCGGGCCGCCTGCGAGCAAGGACAGCTACCTTTCAATCCCGGCCATCGTTGCCGCCTGCGAGGTTACTGGCGCTCAGGCCATCCACCCGGGCTATGGTTTTCTCAGTGAAAATGCTGGCTTTGTGCAGGTGCTGGAAGACCACGAGATCGGCTTTATTGGCCCCACCGCCGAACATATCCGCATCATGGGCGACAAGATTACCGCCAAGGAAACCATGCGCAAACTTGGTGTGCCCTGCGTGCCCGGATCCGAGGGCGGCGTGCCAAATCTTGAGGTCGCGCGCAAGGTTGCTGACGAAGTTGGCTATCCGGTGATAATCAAGGCCACAGCAGGCGGCGGCGGGCGGGGCATGAAGCTGGCGCGCACAGCGGATGACCTGGAAATGGCGTTTTCTACCGCCCGTGCCGAAGGAAAATCGGTATTTGGCAATGATGAGGTTTATCTGGAGAAATACCTCGGCAATCCGCGCCACATTGAAGTGCAGGTATTTGGCGACGGGAAGGGCGGAGCCGTACATCTGGGAGAGCGTGACTGCTCGCTACAGCGCCGTCACCAAAAGGTTTTTGAGGAAGCCCCCGGCCCCTCGATTGACGCCAAAACCCGCGCCCGCATTGGCAAAATATGTGCCGACGCCGTGGCTGGCATCAACTATATCGGCGCTGGCACCATCGAATTTCTGTATGAAGATGGTGAGTTTTATTTCATCGAAATGAACACCCGCCTACAGGTTGAACACCCCATAACCGAAGCAGTTTTCGGCATTGATCTGGTGCGCGAACAAATTCGCGTGGCCGAGGGCCTGCCAATGTCTTTCACCCAAGATAATTTGCAGCCGAACGGCCATGCTATTGAGATTCGCATCAACGCCGAGAAGTTGCCGGATTTCACCCCCTGCCCCGGCACGATCAGCCAGTACCACACCCCCGGCGGCCTTGGTGTGCGTGTGGATTCTGCCCTTTATGACGGCTATTCAATCCCGCCCTATTATGACAGCCTGATTGGTAAAATAATCGTGCATGGCCGCGACCGGCCCGAGGCTTTGGCGCGCCTTGACCGGGCGCTGGGCGAGCTGATTATTGATGGTGTTGATACCACGGTGCCGTTGTTTCATGCCTTACTGCAAGAGCCGGATATTCTGGCCGGCACCTACAACATCCACTGGCTTGAGCGCTGGTTGGATGAAACCATGGGCTAACCGGGGGCGAAAGAACAGGTATGCCCAAAGACGAAATTTCTGCCAGCCTGCTGCTTCGTGCCTACAAGATGGGCGTTTTCCCCATGGCCGAGGGACGCGGTGACAATGAAGTTTTTTGGGTCGACCCAGACCAGCGCGGAGTGCTGCCGTTAGATGGGTTTCACCTGTCTCGGTCGTTAAAACGCAGCCTTTTGAAGACCGGGTATCACGCCAGCCTAAACCAGGATTTTGCCGGAGTTGTTGCCGCCTGTGCCGCCCGTGACGAGACTTGGATCAATGATGTAATCTTTGATCTGTACCGAGAATTGCATGTTTGGGGCTACGCACATTCGCTGGAATTATGGGATGGTAATGATCTGGTTGGCGGCGTTTATGGCGTTGCCCTGGGGCAGGCATTTTTTGGTGAAAGCATGTTCAGCCAGCGCCGCGATGCCTCAAAAATGGCGTTGGCCTGGCTGGTGGCACATTTGCAAGCCTGTGGCTTCACCCTGTTTGACACCCAGTTTATAACTGATCATCTGGCCAGCCTGGGAGCTGCCGAAATAGCCCGAAGTGAGTACCATAAACTTTTGGCCACTGCCATCTCTCACCCTGCAGACATCACGGCGCAGGACTTGCCTAATGCTCATTCCGTGGTGCAGCGCGTTACCCAAACATCAAAACGCGAATGATCTAAAGCACTTAGAGCCGGGGAAGATGCTATCATCCAACCCTCAAAAATTGGCACCTCCTCATTACGATCGCGAACAACCAGCCAGGCAAAGGCATCACCTGACGGGTTTCCAACGGGGTACCGGCATTCACCAAGGGTAATTTGCAACCAACCAAGTGCAATGGTTTCGCCCGTGCGTACAGGCAAATCGACCGCCTCTCCAGAGACCTTGTCAAGCCCGCGCAGCATTGCGCCGCTACCAATGCTGACCTCTTCCTGAGCCATGGAACTGCCGGCAAAAAGCCCGGTGGCCACAGCCACCATGAGCGCGCGCATCATCACTCTTCTCCGCTGCCCGTGACAAATTGCATCATCAGATTAATCAGTGAGATCGAACTTTGGGTGTCCTCAATCTCGCTGCCCGGCTCCAGGTAGAATGGCGAGCCCCCCGGCAGAAGTTCAACAAACGCCCCTCCCAGCAAGCCTTCTGAGGCAATGATGGCGGCAGTATCCTCAGGCAGCGCAACATTGCTGGCGATGCTAAAGTGGGTGTCGGCCCGAAAGGTTTCCGGGTTCAGTGATAATGCGGTCACCGCCCCAACTTTCACACCGGCCAGGCGGACATCTGTTCCAACCGAAATGCCTTCAACCGAGCGGAATGATGCCCAGTATTTCTCATTTTCCACGCCCACCGTGAACCCGGCAATCTGGCCTGCATACAAGAAAAAACCCAAGGCAACCGCCAACACGGCAGCACCTGTCACAACTTCTGTAGTATGACTTGCCATCTTATGCCTGCTCTCTATTCTGGCTGCCACGCCTCGTAATCCCGGCGTTGGCTCACCTGCGCTTGGCGCAACGATCCAGTCGGGGCATAGGCCTGTTCTGTTCCGGTCATATTATCCTGTTGCGGCTTTTCCCAGGACTTGTGGGAAAGTGGTTTTTCTGCCGGGCAGTCGTCAAATGTGTGGTGCAGCCAACCGTGCCATTCCGGGCTGATGCGGCTTGCTTCCGGCTCGCCGTTGAAAATCACCCAGCGGCGGCTGTCATCGGCATTGCGGTAAAAAATGTTGCCCTGCTCATCTTCACCCAAGCGCACCCCCCTGCGCCAGGTAAACAGGCGCGTGCCAAGGCTTTGGCCGTGCCACCAAGTCAGCAGGGACAGGATGAAACGCATATACTTTGCTCCTTCAGGTGCCGGCCCGTTGAAGAATGCCAGCCTATGCGCTGGCACCCTCCTTGGCGACATCGGCGTAAATGATCAGCGGCTTGGCATCAGGACCAACGGCCTCCTCATTGACCACGACCTCATCAACATTTTCCAGCCCCGGCAGGTCAAACATGGTATCCAGCAGAATATCTTCCATGATGGAACGCAGGCCGCGCGCGCCGGTCTTGCGCTGAATGGCCCGCTTGGCGATGGCACTCAGCGCGTCATCGGTAAAGGTCAGCTTCGCGTCTTCCAGCTCAAAAAGCCGCTGATACTGCTTAACCAGCGCGTTTTTCGGGGCTGACAGAATGGTGACCAGCGCATCCTCATCAAGGTCCGTCAGGGTGGCAATTACCGGCAGGCGGCCAACAAATTCCGGGATCAAGCCAAATTTCAACAAGTCTTCCGGCTCCAGCTCAGTGAACACCTCGCCGACACCGCGAGATTCGTCGTCCCTCACATCA
This sequence comes from uncultured Aliiroseovarius sp., assembly GCA_964401125.1. Classification (GTDB taxonomy): domain Bacteria; phylum Pseudomonadota; class Alphaproteobacteria; order Rhodobacterales; family Rhodobacteraceae; genus JAAEUB01. Next base: position 2,571 of record CAYNXK010000076.1, on the reverse strand, counting down.
GCACCAAAACCAATGGCTGAACCTTTGCCGCGCCGGGCAATGATTTTCTCCAGCCCGGAAAAAGCCCCGCCGCAAATAAACAGGATATTGGTGGTGTCCACTTGCAGAAATTCCTGCTGCGGATGCTTGCGCCCGCCTTGCGGTGGCACGCTTGCCACAGTGCCTTCCATAATTTTCAGCAATGCCTGTTGCACCCCTTCGCCCGATACATCGCGGGTGATCGAGGGGTTGTCGGACTTGCGGGTAATCTTGTCGACCTCGTCAATATAGACAATGCCGCGTTGCGCCCGCTCCACGTTGTAGTCGCTGGCCTGCAGCAGCTTGAGAATGATGTTTTCCACATCTTCGCCAACATAGCCCGCTTCGGTCAGCGTGGTGGCATCGGCCATGGTGAAGGGCACATCAATGATGCGCGCAAGTGTTTGAGCCAGCAAGGTTTTACCGCAACCCGTGGGACCGATTAGCATTATGTTAGACTTGGCCAGCTCAATATCAGTGCCGGATTTGGCGGCGTGGTTCAGGCGTTTGTAATGGTTGTGTACCGCCACAGAAAGCACCCTCTTGGCGTGTACCTGGCCAATCACGTAATCATCCAGAACATCACATATCTCTTTTGGTGTCGGCACGCCCTCGGCACTTTTTATGCCGGTTGATTTGGTCTCTTCGCGAATGATATCCATGCATAATTCAACACATTCATCACAGATGAACACTGTTGGTCCGGCAATTAATTTGCGGACCTCATGCTGGCTTTTGCCGCAAAATGAGCAATAGAGGGTGTTTTTACTGTCACTACCTGAAGAATTGTTTGCCATGTCTTAATCCTTGGGTGCTGGCCCATATTTTATCTGGCCCAAAATCAGGCCTGCCTTCTCCTGCATTCGCCTCAACTTAAGGCAGCATGAATCTCGGCACAATCACATTTTAAAGCCAAGCATTAACATGCCGGTGTAAAATTTAATCTTCATCGTCCTCTTTTGGCCGGTTTTCCACGATATCATCAATCAGACCCCAGGCTTTTGCCTCCACAGGGTCCATGAAATTATCCCGCTCAAGCGCCCCTTCTACAGTTTTCAGTTTCTGGCCGGTATGCTGCACGTAAATATCGTTCAGCCGGTCTTTCAGCTTTTGGGTTTCCTGCGCGTGAATCATGATGTCCGTCGCCTGACCCTGATAGCCGCCGGAGGGCTGGTGTACCATGATCCGGGAGTTCGGCAGCGAGACCCGCATGCCCGGCTCGCCTGCAGACAACAAAAGAGAACCCATGGAGGCCGCCTGGCCAATGCAGACGGTCGAAATTTTCGGCTTGATATACTGCATGGTGTCATAAATCGACAAGCCAGAGGTAACTACACCGCCGGGCGAGTTGATATACATGGAAATTTCCTTTGACGGGTTTTCCGCCTCAAGAAACAGCAGCTGCGCCACGATCACCGTTGCCATTTCATCATGGATCGGCCCGGAGATGAAAACAATGCGCTCCTTCAGCAAGCGCGAGAAAATATCATAGCGGATCGAGCCGCGCGAAGTGGTCTCCTCCACTGTCGGGATGATGAATGAGGTTGTTTGACCTAATTGATCTATCATTTCACGCCTGCTCCTTCGTATTCGGGACACCCCCGCTTTGGACAATGTTTAGTCCTGCACGCGGCGACCTGCAAGGCCAGCTATGCACTTCCAGCCAGCCTTGACTGATTTTAGTAAATATTTTCTTTCAGAAGCGTTATTTTCAGGCCGGGCTTCAGGCTGGGCTGAGGTCAAACGCATCCCAAACCAGAATCTCAGCCGCAATCTTGCTCAGGTCAGCCCCCGATCAATTTTCAACCGGGGCGCCAATCCGGGTCCGGCAAGGGCCGACCAAGGCCGTTATGGCCAGTATCACACCGGAAATGGTAGCAATCATGCCCGCCGCACTTACCGCATTGTCCAGACCCAGCCACAATGGCCCATAGCCGGCCAACACATAGCCCAGCACGGCCGAGGCAACCGCAAACGCCACGCTCCAGGCGATCTGGTGTTCCAGCCGGTTGGTCATCAATCGTGCGGCAGCGGGTGGGCAGATGAACATGGCTATCACGATGATCGAGCCAACCGCGTCAAACGCCGCAACGGCGGAAATTGCCGCCACAATCACCAGAGCCAGCCCCAGGGCATTGGTGCGGATACCGACTGTGCGGGCAAAACCTTCATCAAAGGTGGACAGCTTTAAGGGCCGCCAGAAGATCAGCGTGAAGATGATCACCCCAACCAGCGTGATAGCGATGCGCGGCAGCTCGACCGGCAGGGCATGCAGGGCCTCCATGTTCAGCAGTGAGGCCCAGCCGGTGGCATCGAGCCAGATCAGGCTTTCCAGGTTGCCAAACAGCGCGTGTTCCACATCCAGATGTACCGCCGAGGTATCCGACTGCTCCAGCAGCAAAACACCGCCGGCAAACATGGCGGTAAACACCACTCCCATGGCCGCCCCCGGCTCAATCCGGCCAAGGCGGCGGATCGCCTCGATCAGCACCACGGCCACCAGCGCCGCGCCGGCCGCGCCCAGCATCATCGGCCAGGCCGAAATCACGCCAG
>CAYNXK010000075.1:0-9870 GCA_964401125.1 uncultured Aliiroseovarius sp. | reverse complement strand
TGTGCGCAAATCGCTTGAAAACATCCATATGGAGTGGGTCTCGGCCCGCGAGGCTCGTGAAGAGTTGGAGTTTTTCTACAACGCCCTGTACAGTCTTTCGCCAAAACTCATCGGCGGCAAACTGCCCGATGACGGCTTCTATCTGGGCTAAGCAACCAAGCGCGGGCGTGATGGCGCGCCCGCGCAAGCCGTACCGGACCCAAGTATGATACGACAATATGCAAAAGATTCAGCCTCTTACCTTTGGAGTGGCTGGGGCGCGGTCTCGGCATTACTGCTGTTCACCGCCCTGTGGGAATTTGGCCATCAAGTTTACGGCTCACTGATCCTGCCCTCACCGGTTGAGACCCTGATCCGGCTCGGCAGGCTCTATGATGATGGCATTGCCGTGCCGGCGGCCTGGATCACGGCGCAGCGGGCAATGGCGGGGTTTATCATGGCTGCCGGGATCGGCTCGGTTTTAGGCATTGCCGCCGGGCTTTCAATGACCACGGCGCGGGCCATGCGGCCTATTGTGACCATGATGCTGGGAGTGCCACCGATCACTTGGATCGTGCTGGCGCTGATGTGGTTTGGCCTCGGCGGCGGCTCGGCGGTCTTTACCGTGGTGGTCACAACCCTGCCGATCACTTTTGTTGGCGCGATGATGGGAACCCATACGCTGGATCAGGGCTTGCGTGACATGGCGCGCACATACCACACGCCGTTTGGCATGATGCTGTGGGATGTGCATTTGCCGCATGTGCTTTCCTACCTGTTTCCCGCCTGGATCACGGGCCTTGGCATGGCTTGGAAAATCACCGTGATGGGCGAGCTTTTATCCACCACTGACGGGATCGGCGGCGAAATGGCCCTGACCCGGATCAACATGGATACCGCCGGCACACTGGCCCTGCTGCTTTGCGTGCTGGCGATGCTGATGGCGGTAGAATACCTGCTGCTGGAGCCAATACGGCGCAAGCTAGAGCCGTGGCGCGGCACCGGCGGGCAAAGCAACTTCAACACACCCAAAGGGTTCTGACCATGCTGCGCTGGAAGAGTATCAACCACCGTTTTGGGTTCAAGGATGTGCTTGAAGACATCAACCTTACGCTTGAGCCGGGCCGGGTTCTGAGCCTTGTCGGCCCCTCCGGTTGCGGTAAATCCACCTTGCTGAACATTGCCGCGGGCTTGCTGGAGCCGAGCGAGGGCGAGGTTGTCAACAGCTTCGGGCGCTTGGCTATCGTCTTTCAGGAGCACCGCCTGCTGCCGTGGCGGCGTGGGTTGGACAACATCGCCTACGGGCTGAAGGCGCGTGGCATGAGAAAGGCAGAGCGCCGCGAGGCAGCGCGCGCTCTGGGCCAACGCATGGGGCTGGATGATGACGACCTGAGCAAGTTCCCGCACGAACTTTCTGGCGGTATGCGCCAGCGGGTCTCTCTGGCGCGCGCCTTGGCCATCAAGCCTGATCTGCTGTTGCTGGACGAGCCATTTACCGCCCTCGATGTGGGCCTGCGCCGCGATCTTCAGGATCTGGTGGCCGGGCTGATCCGGGAGCAAGGCCTATCCGGCGTCTTTGTTACCCATGATTTATCCGAGGCCGTGCGCCTCAGTGATGAAATTGTCGTTCTGGCCCCGAATCCGGGCCGGGTCGTATACCGCCAGCAGATTGCATTGCCTACAGCCAAGCGCGACGAGGCCTATGTGTTTCGCGCCGTTGGCGAACTGATGCAGGTGCCATCCGTGGACGCCGCCTTTCGCATAGATGAAAAAGCGGCCTGACTTGAAGGAAGAAACCAATGAAGATCCTGCTAAGAACACTTGCAATCGGGGCAGTGCTGACAATGGCAGCGCCTGCAGCCTTTGCCGAAGACGTGCGCCTGGCCGTGCGCCCCAACCTGTCATCCTTGCCCTTCATGGTGCTTGAGGCAAAAGCCGCCGAGTTTCTGCCTGCGGGCATGAACGTGGTGCTGCATCCGGTGCCCAAAAGGCCCGATTTCATGGCCGCCATGAAAAACAGCGAAGTGGATTATGCCACCCTGTTCAACGTGGCTGGGGCCAAGCTCCATTCCGAAGGGGGCATGTCGCATTTACAGCTTGCCGGCATCATCGCTTGGGGTGGACCGGCCATTCTCAGCCGCACGGACATTGCTCCGGGCGACTGGCAGGCCATGCAGGGTGCAACGATGCTCGTGACACCGGGCCTCAAAACTCCGCCACACAGGATTTCGGCCGCCGCGATGGTGGTGAACGGCATCAACCCGCGCCAGGATGTGCTGATGGCGCCGCTCGGCGTGCATGACGCTTTTAGTCAAATGGCCTCGGCTGACAATGCCCCTGATTTCGTGATAATGGCCGAGCCGCATCTTTCAATGGGCCTGCTGAAAATGGCCAACGAAGGTTGGCCGACGCAATACCACGTATTCGCCAACTCCACCCGCTCGGTAACACCATTCGGTGTAGCACTGGCCGGGCTATGGATTGTCGGCGAGCAGGAAAGCGACAAGGCCTTTATTGCCGGTTATGAAAAAGCCGTGGCTTACCTGATGGACCCTGAAAACCGTGAAGAAGTGGCCGCTATCATTGCCACCGCCTTTCAGGAAAACTTTGACAAGAGCCCACCAGTGGCAGGATTTTTCAACATGCTAGAGCGCGGCGTGGCGCATTTTGACTACAAATCCGCCTCGGCCCTGCATTCGCGCCTGCGCGGGCAATGGGCGCAGGCCGGGCTTGACCCCTCACGTGACATCATCTGGCATGGCAATGACTTCAAGGTGCCAAATCAGGGCTTTCTGGTCTCGCAACTGATGCCGCGCTATGTTGGTGTGGCGCTGCTGCACGGCGAAGACCTTGGCCTGAGCCAGCAAACCCGTGTTGCCGCCATTCGCATCCGCAAGGACGCCCATGAGGAGATGATTTTGCAAATCCAAGCCATGCAAAAAGCCGAAGCCGAGGTGTTTGCCGCCTATCTGGCTGAAGACTGGAAGGCGGTGGATGCAGCCTTTGTCACAATGTCTGAAATCCGGCTGGAAAGTGCCCGCATTCAGGCCCGCTGTATCCAGCGTGCGCGTGCAGAATACGCACCGGAAGACGTTGCCAAAATCACTGCATTCATGACCGAAAACGCCGACCTCATTCTTGAATTCGGCGGGCTGTAGCGGCCCGAAAACAAGGCTCTGCGCAGGGTATAGAAACCTTGCGTAGGGCAGATAACCCAGCCAGAGAATTACCTATGATCGAGTTACAGAAATTTCGCCCGGCACCGAACCAATCCAAGGCCCGCTTTGGGCCTGCCGGCAAGGGGGCATAAAATGGCACTCAGCGCCCCAGTTCATGGCAATGAGCCGGCTGATAAAGTTGGGCCTGCCCTGTATGACCCGCACCCATTTTTCAACCGGGTGATCCTATCCTATGGCTTCCGGCCGTTCTTTTTGCTCTCGGCAGGTTATGCTGCCTTTACAATACTGGTCTGGGCCGGGTTCTGGTATGGCCTAATCAGCCTGCCCACAGCCATTGCGCCAACCCACTGGCATGCCCATGAGATGGTGTTTGGCTTTGCCGGCGCAGCTTTGGCCGGTTTTTTGCTGACGGCCGTGCCCGAATGGACTGGGCGACCACATATACAAGGCCGCTGGTTGGCCTTTTTGGTTGGCCTATGGCTGGCAGGACGCCTGAGCCTGTTATTTTCCAGCATTGTGCCCTTTGCCCTTGTGGCCCTCATCAATTTGGCCTTTCTGCCCATCCTGGCTTTCTGGACCATCCCTGACATCTGGCGTGAGCGCCTGAAGCGGCACCGCTCGATCGCCCTATTTCTGGTGGCCCTTTATCTGACGCAGGTGGCAACTTTTCTTGGCTGGTCCGGCCTGATAAATTTGCCGAACTGGGATCAAGACCTTGCCCTGCGCGCCCTCAATGCCGCCCTGCATGTCTTTCTGATTGGCATTTCACTGGTGGTCACGCGCATTTCCATGGCGCTGGTGCCGCTGGCTTTGGACGAACAGGGCGACACGCAAAGTCAGTTTCGCCCAATCCCGCCTCGGCGTAATCTGGCCGTAACCACGCTGATTATCTTTGCGGTGGCAGATTTCTTCATGCCGGGCAATGCCATAACCGGCTGGATCGCGCTGGCCGCCGCCGCTGCACAGCTTGACCGTATGGCCGACTGGCATGTGGGCCGAATTTTGCTGAAACCCTATATTTTGGTGATTTACCTGACCCATGTCTGGCTGGCTATCGGCCTTATTGGCCTTGGATTTCACACCCTGATTGGTTGGGATTACTTCGCCGCCTCGCGCCACGCCCTTGGCCTTGGGGCGGCCAGCCTGGCGGTGGTGGCGGTGTTTTTGATCGCCGGATTTCGTCATACCGGGCGCGAGGTAATTGTCAGGTGGCCACACATACTGACCATCGTTCTGATCAATATCGCCACCGCTTTGCGCATGTTCATACCGGCGCTGCTGCCAGAGCATTACCAGAGCATGGCGATTGGCCTGGCCTCGCTGCTCTGGGCGCTGGCTTTTGGGATTTTTCTGACAGCTTTCTGGAACATCTTAACTAAGCCTCGCCCAGATGGAGAACCCGGCTAGAGGTTTTTCAATGTTGTGAGCGCCTTAGGCCGCCTTGGGACCTGTTTCAAACAGGAAAGTGGTGGGGAGCCTAGGGGGATCGAACCCCTGACCTCCTGCATGCCATGCAGGCGCTCTCCCAGCTGATCTAAGTCCCTATTCGGCGCAGGCATTACACATTTTCCTGCACTGTCTTGCAGTATCTAGGGTCAGGACTTGTTAAGTCCAAAATATGACAAATGCGGCGATACAAATTGTAGAAAGGAATGTATGGGCGCAGCGGTCATATCTGGTTGATATGCGCCTCCCATTGCCCCCTCTCAGGGATTGCAAGCAATCCCTGAGAGGGGGCAATGGGACAGGGCATGTTTACATGCCCGAGAGGATATCCTTCAGCTTGCCAAACATATTCTCAACCTTATGCCGCTGTTTATACAAGGTTTTATCATAGTTGATCTTGCGCTTCCGGTTGTTTTTGGGGGGAATGCAGGGCAAAACCCCCTTTTCCTTCAAGCCATCCCTGAACCAATCGGCGTCATGCCCCCGATCCGCCAAAAGATGTTTGGCGGCGGGTAAATCAGCCAACAGCTTTCTGGCGCCCTTGTAATCAGACACCTGACCCGCTGTCAGATACATGAGAACTGGTTTTCCAAAACTATCACAGACTGCATGTAATTTGGAGTTTAACCCGCCTTTTGTGCGTCCCCTTCTCGGCGATTGCTGCGCATTCACCTGCCAGGCAGTGAATAGCACGCGGAACATCCCCTTTTTGAGCAAACTGGAAGCGGTGCGGTGCGCTTTGTCCCTCTCATGCCTTCTCGGCGATTGCAGGAAATCGCCTGTCCATTGCCTGACCGGGCATAAAATGCCCGAGAAGGGGTAACAGCTTGCAAGGGCAAACCACTGCCGGGCAACGGGATGTGTCGCGTTTATCTGCAACTGTTCGGGCGCGTAATTCTAGGGTAACTCTTTGAATATTTGATCAAATACGCCCAACCTGCTCCACAGAATGAAGCGAATGAAGTGGTTATGGAGGGTCTTGTGTGGACCATATTCAGCAGGTGCATCTCGCCATTGAAGCCCACGTTTCAGCACATGGATGATACCGCTGAGAACACGGCGATCATCAACCCGCGGCACACCGTGTGAGCGTGGGAAGTAGGGCTTTATTCGATTGATCTGGGCTTCTGATAGCCAGTATTGATCCGGCATTTGCAGGTCCTCCTGATCTATTTGAATCAGAAATCATGCCCCTTGGGAATCCCCAAAATTAATAGGTCCTGACCCTAGGATATGAAGTCAGTAGCTGTCCGCGAGCCTACGACAAAGCCTGCAGCGCCGCCTCGGGGGCTTTATCCAGAACCTTCAACAGGGCTTTCGCCGCCCCCGTCGGGCAGCGTTTGCCCTGTTCCCAGTTGCGGATGGTTTCTTGTGAGACGTTGATCCGTGCAGAAAATTCCAGCTGCGTCAGCCCGAGCCGACGCCGCACCCGACGCGCATACCGGGCCGCGTCATCCATTGCGCCGCATCATCAGATATGAGAGCACTCCGCCATGCGGGTCTATGGACAAACCTATGCCCGAAAAAGTGGCGCAGTTTTACTCCGACCTGTTCCAGCCAAGTGGTGCTATTTTACTCCGGCGTTGACAAAAATCAACTGCCGGGCGGTGATCGAGCGCCTGAACGAGGAATTTCGCCGCCGCGTCAAGACCCGGACCGTGCTGCCATGCGCCGAAACCGTGCCGATGCTGCTTTGGGCCCTGATGGCTTCGGGCCAGCTCAGCATGCGCAAGGTCGACGCCTCTCGGGCATTCCCTGAATGCCCTGCCTCAGCCCGTCGCTGATGCTACCCTTGACCAAGCCGCCTGATCACGCAAAACTTACCCAACCCGGAGGCGCGTGAAAGCAATTTCCACTACTTTCAAGGCACCACCATTTCGTGCTAACAGATTCTGTATGTGGCATGATCAAAGCGAAATTTCTCACCCCCGCACGACGCAGTGGGCTGGAGCAGATCGTGCGCCGTCCAAGCGAAGATCACGGTGTGGCGCGTCGGGTAAATGCGATTTTATTGTTGGATGACGGCAAGAGTTGCGCGGTGACCGCCGAATTTCTTTACCTCGACGGCGACACGGTTCGGAATTGGCACAATCAGTATCTTTCAGGCGGGCTGGACCCTTTGACCACGTTTGACTGGAAAGGCGGGTTAACCTTTCTTAACACGGCGCAAAAAGCGGCTTTATGCGGCTGGCTCGAGGCGCATTTTATCTGCGATATGCGCCCGATTATTGCCTTTATCAAAGCAGAATTTAGCGTGCAATATTCCCATTCTGGCTGCCTGAAACTCTTGCATCGGCTGGGGTTTGAGTACCGTAAACCCAAGGCTCTGCCGCGTGTCGCGAATGAGGCTGCACAGCAGCAATTCATTGGTATACCCAACCTACTCCAAAACCCGAAAATTTTGGTGTCCCCCTGTGTCAGGGATGTTGTCCGGGGGACAAAATGTGGCCTTTGAAACCGCCAAAACGACCTTATTGCCCAATATTTCATTCCTGTCACGGTCATTTTGTCCATAACAATCCACCCATCAATTCCAACGCCTGAAAATGTTTTACATCGTTGTTCTGGTGCGGTAGCGAAAATGATAGCGCGGTGGGGAAACAGATACATTATGTCAATTTCAGTTACAAAATCCCTGTACGTTATAGCCCCGGCACCCAAGACCGGGCGACTGACTCACACGGTGTCGGGGCTCGACCACAATCGTCAGGAGATTGTAGCCGCGATGACCATCGGGGATTATCCCGAGTGCCTGGGGGTGGGCTATTTGCGCAATCAAGGCATGTTTCTACCGACCGATACCACCACCGGCATTGATTTTGACGAGGAGGTCGCGTCGGTCATTGTGCGGAATGTGCGCGAAACCAATTATGAGGACAAGTTAAAGAAAAAGGCCCGCATATCAGGCTGTGCCGTGGCACGGTATTTGGTGACATGATCGAGGGGCTGAACCCAAGCGCAGTGCGCGTCAACAATAGACGGGGCGGGCAGGTGGCTTTCAACATTCATACATCAAAGCATCAGGCACAGCCGGGGTTAAAAACCTAATGCGGGTTTTCGGCATTACCGGTTGGAAAAACAGCGGTAAAACCACCTTGATGGAACGCTTGGTGGCTGAATTTTGCGGCCGTGGCTTTTCGGTATCAACGATTAAGCACGCACATCACAACGTCGATGTGGACCAGCCGGGAAAAGACAGCCACCGTCATCGGCAGGCGGGCGCGCAACAGGTTATCCTGGCCTCGTCCTCCCGCTGGGCTTTAATGCACGAATTGCGCGACGCCCAAGAGCCGCCTTTGTCCGAGCTGCTGGAACATCTGGCCCCCGTCGATTTGGTGTTGATCGAAGGGTACAAGCACGCGGACCATGCTAAGATTGAAGCCGCGTTATACCCCGCAAAGCAACCGCTGCTGGCGCATAAAGACACGCACATCCTTGCGGTGGCGGCAGGCTATGCGCTGCCTTCGCTTGCGGTTCCAGCGCTGGATATCAATGATGTACCCAGCATCGCAAATTTTATTGCCGCCAAAACCGGATTGCTGTCATGAACAGCATTGGGCAGGGATTTTGGGATGCTTGGGTTTTGATCCTGACGTTCGATGCGGGCCTTTACGAGATCATCCTTCTGTCGCTCCGGGTGACGATTTCAGCGGTGATTATTGCCTCGGCCATTGGCCTGCCTATGGGGGCGTGGCTGGCGGTCAACCGGTTCAGGCTTCGCCGCTATGTGATTGCGGTGCTCAATGCGCTCATGGGCCTGCCGCCGGTGGTGGTCGGGTTGTTCGTTTACATGGCCCTGTCGCGCGCCGGGCCTTTGGGCGGCTTTGGCTTGCTGTTTTCACCCGTGGCCATGATCATTGCGCAGGTCATCATCATTACGCCGTTGATTGCCTCGCTCAGCCACCAAACCATCCGAGACCTTTGGGCAGAATACCACGATCTGTTGATCTCGATGAACGCCACCCGTGTGCAGCGGATCAAGGCATTGCTTTGGGATGGCAAGCGCGCCCTTCTGACCGCCATGCTGGCCGGATTTGGCCGGGCCATTGGCGAAGTGGGTGCGATTATGATCGTGGGGGGAAATATTGAGCATGCCACCCGGGTTTTAACCACGGCGATTTCTTTAGAAACCGGCAAGGGTAACTTTGCCTTTGCCATGGGGCTTGGGTTGGTCCTGATCATGCTGGCGGTGATCATCAACCTGTTGATCCACATCATCGGCAAAACCGAGCGGGCCAGCACATGGTAAGCATCCTGCCCCTGACGATGACAACCGCCACCGCCCATATGCGCGGCAAAAAACTGGTGGGGCCAGTGGACCTGAGACTTGGCCCTGACGGGTTCACCATTGTCATCGGTCCCAATGGGGCGGGCAAAACCACGCTTTTGAAACTGATGCACGGGCTTCAGCGCTGTTCGGGCGGCAAGGTGGCTTGGGCGGTGCCAAATCACCAGGCCCGCCAACGGCAGGCATTCGTGTTTCAGACCCCGGTCATGATGCGCCGGCGGGTGACGGACAGCATTGCCTACCCGCTGCGCCTGCGCGGAGTTGACAAAACAACGGCGCAGGCAAAGGCGTCGCAATACGCGACCCGGTTTGGTTTGGGGGACTTGCAGCAGAGCTGGGCGCCGATGCTGTCGGGTGGCGAAAAGCAAAAACTGTCGCTCGCCCGGGCCTTGATCACCGAGCCCGAGGTTCTGTTTCTGGACGAGCCATGTGCAAACCTTGATGGCAGCGCCACGCGTGAAATCGAAACCCTGCTGTTGACTGAGTGCGCCCGTGGCACCAGAATTGTCATGTCGACCCATAATATGGGGCAGGCCAGGCGGCTTGCCGATGATGTGCTGTTCTTGCATAAGGGCAAGGTGTTTGAAAGTGGTGAGGCAAACGCATTTTTTGCCTCACCATCAACTTCGGAGGCGACCGCCTTCATCAACGGAGACATTGTTGAATGAACCTGAACTGGATCGTCCTTCTGGCATCAGCCTTTTTCGCCACGGCCAGCCATGCGGAAAGTCTTAAAATGGCCGTGACCACATCGTTTTACAACTCAGGCCTGTCTGACATCCTGTTGCCCAAGATCAAGGCCGACCTTGGCTTTGATCTCGAACTTATTGTGGTAGGTACAGGTCAGGCCTTGCGCCTTGGCGAGGCCGGTGATGTGGTTGCTATTCTGGTGCATGCCCGCGCCGCCGTGGAACAATTCCTTGCCGCGGGCTTTGGCACCCACCGGGGGGTGATCATGTATAATGATTTCGTATTCAT
>CAYNXK010000074.1:0-10003 GCA_964401125.1 uncultured Aliiroseovarius sp. | reverse complement strand
ATCGGTGACATTGAGGATGCCTTTGAGCGGGCCGTCAGCGGCGGCGGCATGAATGGCGGCGTTGATTTCCTCGACCGTGGTTTGGCGCGTGGTCTCGAAAACCAGATCAACGCAAGAGACGTTCGGGGTTGGCACCCTGATCGCCACACCATCAAGCTTGCCCGCCAACTCCGGCAGTACCAGCCCAACGGCAACCGCAGCCCCGGTGGTGGTGGGGATCATGTTCATGGCGGCGGCACGGGCGCGGTAGAGGTCATTGTGCATGGTGTCCAGCACTGGCTGATCACCTGTATAGGAGTGGATGGTGGTCATGAAGCCGCGCTTGATGCCAATGGCGTCATTCAGCACTTTGACCACCGGCGACAGGCAGTTGGTGGTGCATGAGGCGTTGGAGACATGCTTGTCATCCGGCCCCAGAATCTGGTGGTTGACGCCAAATACGATAGTCTTGTCGGCACCCTTGGAGGGGGCCGAAACCAGCACCCGGCTAGCACCGTTTTCAAGGTGAACCAGCGCTTTGTCACCGGTGAAAATGCCGGTGCATTCCAGCACGATGTCAACGTCACCCCAAGGCAGATCCGCCGGATTGCGGATGGCGGTCACCCGCATGGGACCGTGGCCGGCATCAATGCTGTCTTCAGTGGTGGTGACTTCATTGGGAAAGCGCCCGTGTACAGAATCATACTGCAGCAGCTGAGCATTTGTTTCGACCGGCCCGAGGTCATTGATGGCAACAACCCGCACATCGTCGCGCCCTGATTCGTGCAAGGCCCGCAGAACCAGACGTCCAATTCGTCCAAAACCATTAATTGCTACATTGACTGTCATGTCTTAAATCTCCCTGTTATTTTTTGGCGCGCAGACTCCGAGAGCCGCGATGCTGCAAAAATCACATTTCACTAAGGCAGGTCAAGCATGGCCTGCGCAAATGTGGCAAAATGTGTCAGCGCCAGAAGGCGATATATTCCGAAAGCTCAAGTATTCTCTGGCCGAGAAAAACCGGCATCGTGCCGCCAAACAAGAGGTAATCCATAACAAATGCGGCCAGAATGAACAGCCCCAAGCCAATGGCGATTTTGTTGGTCACACTTATCTCTCCTGCTGTCTGTTTCCAGTGTTGCAAATGAAAGGGCAGAAGGGCAAGGCTAAAGAGAGGTGGCGCCGTATGAATTATTTGCGTGCCAGGCGACTGGTCTGTGCTTGTCTAGGCTTTGAGGGGGCGAGATCATCTGATCATCGCCCTTGCGGCCATTCCCAAGGTCAGGCCTGAATATATGAGTAAGAATGCAGCCTATCTTGCCTGAAACAAAGCCGGATGCTATGCGTGGAGCTATAATTAAGTATGTTTGGGGCGCAGGGCAGAATATGAGCGATATTTCCGGGCTTGAAAGCAGGATCACTGCCGCATTGGACAGGATAGGGCAGGGGCTGGATGCCCTTGGGCCAATGCCTGACCCGGCGGATGCCGTTGAAATTTCAGCACTGAAAACTGCGCTTGTGGAAGAAAAAACCGCCAATGCCCAGCTTGAAGAGCGGGTGAAGGCCATCAAGGACAAGCAGGAAAGCACGGTGGCCAATCTGACCAGCGAAGTCGAGCGCCTGCGTGGCTTGCTGGATAGTGGCGAGGCCGGAATGACGCGCCTGCGCAAAGTCAGTGGTGAGCTGCGCCATAACAATGCCGCCCTGCGCGATGCGGTCAGTGGCGGGGTGGTCGAGCCGCACCTGGTGAATAAATCAATGATGGCAGAGCTTGAGGCTTTGCGCGCAGCTCAGGGTGCCGACCGGGCCGAGCTTGACGCGATGCTGCGCGAGCTTGCCACATTGCTAGAATCTGGTGCTGAAGAGGTCGATAGCAAAGAGGAGAGTGCCAATGCCTGATATAAAAATCACCATAGGCGGGCGCGATTTTGACGTGGCTTGTCAGGAGGGCGAAGAGCATTTTCTTAATTCTGCCGCTGCAATGCTTGATACTGAAGCCAGTGTGCTAGCCGGTCAGATTGCCAATATGACCGAGGCGCGTATGCTACTGATGGCAGGGCTGATGCTGGCCGATAAAACTGCCGGCATGGAAGATAAATTGAAGATTGCTGAAAGCCGGATGACCGGGATACAGGCTGAGCTTGAGACCCTGAAAGCGGCGCCACCTGAAATGGTTGAAGTGCCAGTCATTCCTGACGCGATTACCGATACCCTGGCTGAAATTGCCGCCCGCGCCGAAGCCATGGCCGCCTCGGTCGAAGAAAAGGCCGGCGGCTAAAGAGCGCCTCGCCGGCCTGTTCCATATTCAATCAGCCCATATTCAGTCAGCGTTGGCTTCACGGACCTTGTCGGCGGCTTCTTTATTGAAGCTGACGCCTTCTTTTTCAAAAAGCGCGTCCAGCTCGCCAGACAGCACCATTTCGGTGACAATATCACAGCCGCCGGCAAATTCGCCCTTCACATAAAGCTGCGGGATGGTCGGCCAGTCGCTGTAATCCTTGATGCCCTGGCGCAGGCCTTCATCGGCCAGCACGTTGACGCCAGCAAATTCAACGCCCATGAAGTTCAGCACCCCAGCCACGCGCGAGGAAAACCCGCATTGCGGCATTTCTTTGGTACCTTTCATGAAAAGTACCACATCGTTGGCTTTTACAGTTTCTTCTATCTTGGTTTTTGCGTCTGTCATTTTCTCACTCCGGTGCTTTGGTTGTCAGGGCTAGGGCATGCAATTCGCCCTGGCTACCGTCCATCTTGCCCTTAAGGGCAGCAAAGACGGCGCGTTGTTGTTGAACACGGTTTTGGCCGCGAAAGCTTTCATCAATGACCATGGCGGACATATGAACACCGTCTGCGCCCTCAACTTTGATCTGGGCGTTGGGAAATGTTTCGCGGATCAGGTTTTCAAGGTCATGGGCATGGATGGGCATGGAACTTCCTTTCGCGTGATTCATGAGCAAATGTAGAGGTCCGAAGGCTTGGCCGCAAGACCTTGATCTGTCTGAAACCCAAACTTAGCTGAAGCCGGCGGTAGAGCAAAATTCCTCCAAAAACCAGCAGGCAGACGAATTTCCCGCTCACACATGTACCGCAGAACAATTAGCGGGTGCTTCCAAGGCACAGCACTAGGTGCAAGTCATTGTAAGCCAAACCCTCGGAAAAGCATGGTGGTTATCACTCGGGCGCCAATAATGCACGTTCAAAACTGGTAAGGTAGAGTGCGGACAGATCGGCCAGTTGGGCTTGGCTATTGCCAAAGCTAACCTTGTCACCGCTGAAGCGCCCGATTGTGTGGAGTGTCACACGCGCCTGCCCGGCGGCGACCATCAGCGCTTCGGCCGCATCAAAAGTGCAGGCAATGAGGTAACGCGCCTGATCTTCACCAAACAGCGTGGCGGTGTCTGCCGCCTCAAGCCGGATACCAATTCCGCCCGCTTCGGCCAGCTCAAATGCCGCCATGGCAAGGCCGCCATCGGCAAGATCAGTGCAGGCTGTTATCAGGGCGTGATTGGCGCGGATAAATTCGCCGTTCAGCTTTTCGGCCATAAGATCCACAGGCGGCGCATCACCGTCTTCACGGCCAAACATTTCGGCCAGCAGCGCGCTTTGGCCAAGGTGGCCGGTGGTTTCTCCCAGTAGCAACGCCACGTGGCCCTCACGGGCCGTGCCTGAAATCATGTCATCAATATGCGCCAAAATTCCGACCGCGCCAATGGTGGGCGTGGGCAGAATACCGGCGCCGTCGGTCTCGTTATAAAGCGAGACATTGCCGGAAACGATGGGCATATCCAGGGCGCTACAGGCCGCCCCGATGCCTTTGATGGCCCCGATGAGCTGGCCCATGATTTCGGGCTTTTCCGGGTTGCCGAAATTGAGATTATCGGTGGTGGCCAGCGGCGTGGCTCCCACGGCGGTGAGGTTACGGTAAGCCTCGGCCACCGCTTGCGCCCCGCCCTCATAGGGATTTACCTTTACATAACGTGGGGTTACATCCGAGGTGAAGGCCAACGCCTTTTGCGTGCCATGCACCCGAACCACGCCGGCACCCAACCCCGGCGCGCGTATGGTGTCGCCCATGACTTTCTGGTCATATTGCGCATAAACCCAATGTTTTGAGGCATAATTGAGCGAAGATATCAGGGCACGCAGCCCCTCAATGGGGTCAATCTCGGGCAAATCTTTCAGCGCTGCGGCGGCTGGGGGCTCGACCCATGGCCGGTCATATTCCGGGGCCGAGCCAGACAGCGTGCCCAGCGGCAGATCGGCCTGGCACACCCCTTTATGCATGATGACAAAGCGGTCTTCAGCGATGGTTTCGCCAATAATGGCAAAATCCAGATCCCACTTTTCAAACACCGCCCGCGCCTCGGCCTCAAGTGCCGGGTTCAGCACCATCAACATGCGCTCCTGGCTCTCAGACAGCATCATCTCGTAAGCGGTCATGTTTTCTTCGCGCTGCGGCACGGCGTCAAGATTAAGGCGCACGCCAAGCCCGCCCTTGTCGCCCATTTCCACCGCCGAGCAGGTCAGCCCCGCCGCCCCCATATCTTGTATGGAAATCACCGCCCCGGTGGCCATCAGCTCCAGCGTTGCCTCCATCAGGCGCTTTTCGCAAAACGGGTCGCCCACTTGTACGGTGGGGCGCTTTTCTTCGATATTGTCGTCAAATTCAGCCGAGGCCATGGTGGCACCGCCCACCCCGTCACGCCCAGTTTTGGCCCCAAGATAGACCACCGGCATGCCAATACCCGAGGCCGCCGAGTAGAAAATTTTGTCCGTATCAGCCAGCCCGGCGGCAAAAGCGTTGACCAGACAATTACCGTTATAGGCCGCGTGAAAGCGCACTTCGCCGCCAATAGTCGGCACGCCAAAGCAGTTGCCGTAGCCGCCAATACCCTCGACCACACCGTTGACAAGCTGGCGGGTTTTGGGGTGGTTGATTTGGCCAAATGAAAGAGAATTCATTGCCGCAATGGGGCGCGCGCCCATGGTGAAAACATCGCGCAAAATGCCGCCCATGCCGGTAGCGGCACCCTGATACGGCTCGATATATGAAGGATGGTTGTGGCTTTCCATTTTGAAAACAACGCATTGGCCATCGCCAATATCAACAATGCCAGCATTTTCACCGGGGCCGCAAATTACCTGTGGCCCCTCTGTAGGCAGGGTGCGCAGCCACTTTTTTGAACTTTTATAGGAGCAATGCTCGTTCCACATGGCCGAGAAAATGCCCAGCTCGGTGAAATTTGGTGCCCGGTTCAGGATGCGGATGATTTGGCCATATTCGTCAGCCGAAAGCCCGTGTGCGGCGATCAGTTCTTCATTTATTTCCGGCTCTGGCATAATGTCCCCTTCTGGACCTGCCTTTTAGAGCAGGGCACCGCGAAGGGGAAGCTGAAAGCGTGCTTAAGAGCTGCCCCGCAAGCCCAACCAGTTAGCTGATGCCTGTAAGCTGAGCCATGGATATGCTGACCGTCTGCAAAACCTGCACAGATTGTCTTGACGCAAATGCTCGCGGCACTTATCGCCGTAAGTCTTGATGAGGCTTTCTGTATAAAAAGGATGCACGAATGGTCGAGTGGCAAAAACGCACGCAGGCGGTGCATCACGGCACGCGCCGCAGCCAGTATGGCGAGCTGTCTGAGGCGATGTTTCTGACGCAGGGTTTTGTCTACGAGAGCGCCGAGGCCGCCGAGGCCCGCTTTGTTGAGCTTGGCGATGACGAGTTCATCTATGCTCGCTACGGCAACCCCACTGTGCGGATGTTTGAAGACCGCATGGCCGCCCTTGAGGGGGCCGAAGACGCCTTTGCCACCGCCTCCGGCATGGCGGCGGTCAATGCGGTGCTGATGGCCTGCCTCAAGGCCGGTGACAAGGTGGTGGCGGCGCGGGCATTGTTTGGCTCGTGCCTCTATATTCTCGAAGATGTGCTGGTGCGCTACGACGTTGAGGTCGTGCTGCTGGACAGCACAGACATGGCCGCATGGCAGCAGGCGGTAACGCCGGGCACAAAGCTGGTATTCTTTGAAAGTGTCGCCAACCCGACGCTGGAAGTAACCGACATTGCCGCTGTGGCGGCGATTGCCCACAAGGTTGGCGCGCTGGTGGTGGTGGACAATGTGTTTGCCACCCAAACTTTCTCCAACCCGCTGGCGCTGGGGGCCGATGTGGTGGTTTATTCCGCCACCAAACATATCGACGGGCAGGGCCGTTGCCTTGGGGGCGTGGTGTTGGGCAGCCGGGATTTTATTCGCGGCACTCTAGAGCCTTACATGAAGCATACGGGTGCCGCCCTTAGCCCGTTCAACGCCTGGGTGATGCTGAAGGGGCTTGAGACCATGGATTTGCGAGTGCGTGCTCAGGCCGACAGTGCTTTGGCTTTGGCCAAGGCCTTGCAGGGCCACGAAAAGCTGGCGAAATTGCTATTTCCCGGCCTGCCGGGTCATGCGGATGCGGCTCTTGTGGCGCGCCAGATGGACGGGGCAGGCGGCACGGTGCTGGCGCTGGAACTGAAAGGCGGGCAAGCGGCGGCGTTTCGCTTTCTCAATGCCCTGAAAATCATCCTGATTTCCAACAACCTTGGTGACGCCAAATCAATCATCACCCACCCTACCACCACCACGCATCAACGCCTGCCCGAGGCCCAACGGGCGTTGCTTGGCATCACGCCGGGGCTGGTGCGCCTGTCCGTCGGGCTTGAAGATATGCGTGACCTGACAGCCGACCTGATGCAGGCGCTTGAGGCGGTCTGAGCTTTCGCCATTTGATAAATCCTTGCCAAAGCCCTAGACTGGGGCAGCGACAGGATTTTGGAGGAAGCCGGATGAACTATGTGACACCGGATACTGACCGCGTGCCTGACAAGGACGACGCGGCGCGCGCCTTGCAGCTATTGCGGGACTGGGCCTCACAGGCGGACCCGCTGGAAGTGGCGCAGCTTGACCCCTCGATTTCCCGCTTACTGCCGGAGGGTGAGGTTGCGAACTACCCGGCTTTCAGTCGCACCTACCCGCATGATTTTGTACCGGATGCAGAATATAAATGCATGATGCCAGACCTGCAAAACGGCCCGGCCAGCCTCATTCAGGGGGCGCGTAAATATATCCAGCATGTGGGTATATCAAACTTTCGTCTGCCGATCCGTTATCAAACCCGCGATGGTGGTGACATCCGGCTGGAAACCTCGGTGACCGGTTCGGTCAGCCTTGAGAAAGGCAAGAAGGGCATCAACATGTCGCGCATCATGCGCAGCTTCTATTTGCACGCGGATAAAACTTTTTCGTTTGATGTGATCGAAGCGGCACTGGATGATTATAAGGCTGATCTGGAAAGTCTTGATGCGCGGATAGAAATGTCATTTTCCTACCCTGCGCGGGTCAAAAGCCTGCGTTCTGGCCTGTCTGGCTATCAATATTACAACATTTCACTGGAATTGGTAGAGCAGCACAATGACGGCGGCAATGATGGCGGCAATCACGGCGTCAGCGGCGGTAAGCGGCGCAAGTTTCTGCATCTTGATTATGTTTATTCGTCCACCTGCCCCTGTTCTCTGGAACTTTCTGAACATGCCCGCCAGACGCGCGGCCAATTGGCCACGCCGCATTCGCAACGCTCGGTGGCACGGCTTTCGATCGAAATTCTCTGTGACAAAACCTGCCTGTGGTTTGAGGATATCATTGACCTTTGCCGCGAGGCGGTGCCGACCGAGACGCAAGTTATGGTCAAACGCGAAGACGAGCAGGCCTTTGC
Source organism: uncultured Aliiroseovarius sp. (assembly GCA_964401125.1). Lineage (GTDB taxonomy): Bacteria > Pseudomonadota > Alphaproteobacteria > Rhodobacterales > Rhodobacteraceae > JAAEUB01. Next base: position 2,278 of record CAYNXK010000074.1, on the reverse strand, counting down.
CGAGCTGAACGCCGCCAACCCGATTTTTGTTGAAGATGCCGCCCGGCTGTTTTGCGAGCAATTACAAATGGATGAGCGCATTGGCGATTTTCGTATTATCGCCAGCCATCAGGAAAGCCTGCACAGCCATGATGCCGTGTCGATCCTGACCGAGGGTGAAACCTTTGAAGCCAAAAGCCTTGACCCGAAACTGTTTTCAACATTGTTTCACGTAGGCTGAGACCACAGGCTGGGGGCCAGCCCCCAAGGTTGAAAATGCAGGCATTTTCAACCACCCCCGGAGTATTTTGGCCAAGATGAAGAGGCATTGCCCGCTTGACAGCCCGGCCCGGTGCGGCCAACCCTGCGGCCATGTTTGATCTGCGCCCGATCTTTTATGTTATAGGCCTGCTGGTGGCGGTGCTGGGGGCGACCATGTTCATCCCCATGGCCGTTGATCTGGCCTTTGGCCGGGCTGACTGGATGGTGTTTTTACAATCAGCCGTGATTACCATTCTGATCGGGACATCATTGGCCATTGCCACGGCCAACGGGGTGGGGCGCGGCCTGTCGATTCAGCAAAGCTTTATTCTGACCACCTCGGTCTGGCTGGTTTTGCCGCTGTTCGGGGCGTTGCCGTTTTTGCTGGGTGAATTGGAGGCGCGCCCGGTGGATGCGTTTTTTGAGGCCATGTCGGGCCTGACAACCACCGGTGCCACGATATTTACCGGGCTTGATACCATGCCCGAGGGCCAGTTGTTGTGGCGCTCCATGCTGCAATGGTTTGGTGGTATCGGGATCATCGTGGTGGCCATGGTGTTTTTGCCCGAGCTGCGCATTGGTGGCATGCAGATTTTCCGCGCTGAAGGTTTTGACACCATGGGCAAGGTGCTGCCGCGCGCCGCCCAGATTGCCGGGCAGATCATCTCGATCTATCTGGGCCTGACCATCGCCAGTGCCTTGGCCTATCTGGCGGTGGGTATGCGCCCGTTTGACGCTATAAACCACGCCATGACAACCATGGCGACGGGGGGGTTTTCTACCCGAGATGCCAGTTTTGGGGCCTTTCAGGGCGGGGCGGAATATGTGGCGGCCGTTTTCATGATTCTGGCCTCTCTGCCCTTTGTGCGCTACGTGCAGATGGTTGCCGGCACCGCCCAGCCCCTGTTGCACGACCGCCAGATCAGGGGCTTTTTACTCATGATTGCGCTGGTGGTGCTGGTGATTGTGGCTTACCGGATTTTGGCCCAGGGAACAGAGCCGGTAACCGCCTTTCGGGAAGGGCTGTTCAATGTCACCTCGATCATTTCTGGCACTGGTTATTCCAGCACAAATTATCAGCTTTGGGGTGCTTTCCCGGTGGCCGTGATCTTTTTTATTGGCCTTGTGGGCGGCTGCGCCGGCTCTACTTCGTGTTCTATCAAGGTATTTCGCTACCAATTGTTATTCGCATCAATCCGGGCGCAAATCCAGGCGATTCATAGCCCCCACGGGGTATTCGCGCCGCGCTATGACGGGCGGCCTGTCAGTGATGGCGTGTTGTCATCGGTGATGGCGTTCTTTGTTATGTTTGTGGTCTCACTGGGGATATTTTCAGTGGCTCTTGCCCTGACCGGGCTGGACTTAGTAACGGCGGTTTCCGGGGCGGCATCGGCTTTGGCCAATATCGGGCCGGGTTTGGGCGAAATTATCGGCCCGGCAGGTAATTACGCTTCGCTTAACGACACCGCCAAGTGGTTGCTGGCGGCGGCCATGTTGATCGGGCGGCTGGAATTGCTGGTGGTTTATGTGCTGTTTACCGTCAGCTTTTGGAGGGGATGATGCCGAAGAATCCACAAAAAATTCCCTTGGGGGCGCAAATCTCGCATATGTTGAAAGAGCGCGGCGTTGAGGTGGTTTTTGGCATTCCCGGTGTGCATAATATCGAGATGTATCGCGGCATTGAGGAGGCCGGTATTCGCCATATTTTGGCCCGCCATGAGCAAGGTGCCGGGTTTATGGCCGATGGCTATGCCCGCGCTTCTGGCAAGCCCGGCGTGGCTTACGTGATTACCGGGCCGGGCCTGACCAATATCATGACAGCCATGGGGCAAGCCTATTCTGACAGCGTGTCGATGCTCGTGATTTCCTCCTGTCTGGACGAGACGGCTTTTCGCCGGGGTCAGTTGCACCAGATGAAGGACCAGGAGGGCGCTGCCGCCTGCGTTTGTGACTGGTCCGAGACAGCATACAACCCCGAGGCAGCCTATGGGTTGATAGACCGGGCCTTTGTTGAATTCAGCACACAGCGGCCTCGGCC
>CAYNXK010000073.1:0-10112 GCA_964401125.1 uncultured Aliiroseovarius sp. | reverse complement strand
CAGAAGCTGTGGGGTTACAGCAAAAGGCACGCGATTGTTTCTTGAGGCAGTTCTTTGGAGGGTGCGCGTAGGGGTATCGTCAAGTTATTGCAGGGGCGCAAATCTAGAGGGTGCATCTCTACCAGATCAATCGAGCTTGCGCGCCTCATCGACCAGCATGATGGGGATGCCCCCACGGATGGGAAAGGCCAGTCGGGAGGCTTTTGAAATCAGCTCCTGCTTTTCACAATCGTAGTGCAGGGTGGATTGGCTGATCGGGCAAATCAAAGCCTCGATCATGTGGCGCGCAAACCTGTCAGGTGTCTCACTCATTGCAGCCTGTCCTCTCCTGCACCGCCATGTACGGCGAACTCCATCAAGGTTGTCAGAATTGCCCGCCTTTGTGAAAGGGTTTGTGCCTCAAGCAGTGCTTGCTTGTCTTTTGCATCAAACGGGCTGAGGGCTGAAAGGGCGTTTATCAGCATTTCGTCCTTGGCTCCTTTCAGGCTTTCCCAGTCGGTTTCAAGCTCAGACACTTCAAAATAGCGCCCAAGCAGGGCGAGAAACGACGTGCGGTCGAGCGCCTTATCCTGCTCAGTACCTTTCAAATCCTGCGAGAACCGTGACCATGATATATTTGCACGCATATAGGGGTTGAAGCTATCTTGAATATCGCCAAGCTCAAACCGTGATATTCCGGTGAGGGTGATCATATAGGTGCGGTCAGGGGTTTCGGTGAACGAGGTGATGCGCCCGGCGCAACCTATTTTATGCAGCATGCCGCCGTCACCGGGCTTGTTAGAGACAGGTTGGATCATGCCAATCAAGCGGGTATCAGTGCGCAAGGCGTCCTCAAACATCGCCAGATAGCGTGGCTCGAAGACATGCAAAGGCAGCCGCCCACGCGGCAAAAGCAGGGCGCTGAACAAAGGAAACAAAGGCAGCGTTTGTGGAAGGTCAGATTGCATAATCATGACGCCAGCCTAGAGCATCTACGGGAGCCTCTGCAATGCCGGGCACATTTGTTATACGAATATCATCGAAGATAGCTTACGCCGCCCGTTCAGAACAACCGGATCTTCAGGCTTCAATGCGTCAAAAACTGTGAAAAGTTGCGTCTTGGCCGCCCCATCGTTCCACTCCCGATCACGGCGGAAAAGTTCAAGCAATTCATTTACTGCCGCCTCAGATTCGCCTGTGGCATTGAGGGCAACCGCAAGGTCAAACCGCGCCTGATGGTCATCTTCATTTGCCGTGACCGCTGCCTGCAATTCAGCAACCGGGCCGGCATCAACAGCCTGGCGTGCCAGTGCAATCCGGGCATAGGCCGCTTCAATTTCCGGGGCTGAGCTGACTTCTGCCGGAGCGCCGTTCAGTACGGCCTCGGCCTGATCCGCGTCATCCAAAGCCAGATGTGCGCTGGCAAGGCCGGCATAGGCGGCGGCGGCATTGGCATCCTCTTCAATAATTGCGGCGAAGGTCTGCGCCGCATCGGCGGCAGCGCCCTCCTCCAGCATTTCCTCGGCAGCTTTCAGTGCATCGCCAAGTCCGCCATCTTCGCCAGACATGGCGGCGATTTTCTCGACAAAGGCACTGACTTCGCTGGGTGGCAGTGCGCCCTGAAAGCCGTCGGCGGGCTGGCCATCAATAAAGGCATAAACCGTGGGAACAGATTGCACCCGAAGCTGGCTAGCGATCTGCTGATTCTCATCTATATTGACCTTGACCATGCGCACCTTGCCACCCGCCGCCTTGACCGCGGCTTCAAGGGCCGGGCCAAGGGTTTTGCATGGGCCGCACCATGGCGCCCAGAAATCAACGATGATTGGCACTTCTTTTGAAGCTTCGACCACGTCTTGCATAAAGGTGGCTTCCGAAATATCCTTGACCAGCACGGCTTCCGGCGTGGCTTTTTCCTGATTCAGTTCCAGCATGAGAGGCTCCTTCAAATTCATTTTTTCATATATGAGCGTTTCCGGCACACTTTTAAAGGTCAAACGTAGCAAAGACTGGCGCGTGGTCACTGGGTTTTTCCCAACCACGGGCATCACGGTAGACCCGGCTGGAATGACCAGCATTTGCAATATCACCTGTGGCCCAGATGTGGTCAAGACGCCGGCCCTTGTTGGCACTGTCCCATTGCGGCGAGCGGTAGGACCACCAGCTGAAAAGTGGGCCCTCCGGAATGTCTTGCCTTGTAATATCTACCCAGCCGCCTGATTCTTGGACCTTGGCCAAATGCTCCACCTCGATTGGCGTATGACTGACAACCTTGAGCAATTGCTTATGCGACCAGACATCATCCTCGCGCGGGGCAATATTAAGGTCGCCGACAAGGATGGATTTTTCAGAGTTTTCAGCATGAAAATGGTCACGCATCTCGGTGAGATAATCAAGCTTCTGGCCAAACTTCTCATTCGCTTCTCGGTCAGGCTTGTCACCTCCAGCGGGGACATAAAAATTATGGATGGTCACACCGTTCTCTAATTGCCCGGCAATATGGCGTGCGTGGTTGAGGCCAGCAAAATCATAAGCCGCCACCTCGCGGATTGGTTGGCGCGACAGGATGGCAACACCATTATAGCCCTTCTGGCCGCGTGCCAGCATATGGTTGTAGCCCAGGGCGGCAAAACCTTCGGTGGGAATTTTATCAACGGGGCTTTTGCACTCTTGCAAGCAAAGAATATCAGGTGCTTGCTCGTGCAAAAGTTTTAAAACCTGCGGTTCGCGCAGGCGCACTGAGTTTATGTTCCAGGTGGCAATGGTGAAAGGCATGGCGGTCTCCTGTTCGCGTTCAGTAGCTCCTTAGAAATCAGTAAAAATCAGAGAGGTCATCATGCATGATGATCGGATGCTCTCTGGCCTGATACTCCAAAAAGAAAAAGGGGCTGCATTTTGCTGCCCCTTTTCCCATTGTTTTAAAGCGTTTCCACTTAACGTTGGATCAGCGTTCAGTAGAAATGCCCGGAACGCTTTAGGTTGGTAAATTATTCAAGCGAACGCTCAATTTCCTCGCGCTCGAAAATTTCGATTACATCGCCTTTGCGAATATCCTCATAATTCTCGAATGCCATGCCACATTCCTGGCCTGATTTTACTTCCGCCACTTCGTCCTTGAAGCGCTTCAGCGTTTTCAGGTTGCCCTCGTGAATCACTATATTGTCGCGCAACAAGCGAACCCCGGCAGAGCGCCGTGCCACGCCTTCGGTGACCAGACAGCCTGCGACTTTGCCAACGTTCGAGACCTTGAACACGTCCTTGATTTCTGCGTAACCAATAAAGTTTTCGCGTACCTCGGCTGAAAGCAGGCCAGATGCGGCCGCCTTCACATCATCCACCAGATCATAAATGACCGAGTAATAACGAATTTCGACACCCTTCTGGTTGGCGGTATTACGCGCTGATGTATTGGCCCGCACGTTGAAACCAATAATCGGTGCGCCAGAGGCTTCGGCAAGCCCCACATCGGTCTCCGTAATTGCGCCAACACCATAATGCAGCACGCGCACGCGCACTTCATCATTACCGATTTTCGCCATTGCCTGCACGATCGCCTCGGCAGAACCCTGCACATCGGCTTTCACCAAAATCGGCAACTCAGCCACTTCCTTGTCGGCTTTGGCTTTGGCCATCATCTGCTCAAGTGTGGTAGCAGCCCCGACAGCGGCACGCTTTTCCTTGGCGGCATGTTCGCGGTAGGCAGCGATTTCACGGGCCTGCGCCTCAGTAGCAACCACGTTGAGAACATCGCCCGCTTCCGGTGTGCCATTCAGGCCAAGAACCTCTACAGGCACAGACGGGCCAGCCTCTTTCACGCGGTCGCCCTTGTCGTCAACCAGCGCGCGTACTTTACCCCATTGCTCGCCAACCACAAAAATATCACCCTGCCTCAGAGTGCCCCTTTGCACCAGAACCGTGGCAACCGGGCCACGGCCCACATCAAGCTGAGCTTCGATAACCGCGCCTTCTGCGGCGCGATTCGGGTTGGCTTTCAGCTCAAGCACCTCGGCTTGTAGGGAAATAGCTTCAAGCAATTGCTCAAGACCCTGACCCGTGATTGCTGAAACCTCAACATCCTGAACCTCGCCCGACATCTTTTCAACTATGACTTCATGCCGCAACAGATCCGTACGCACCTTGTCGGGGTCGGCCGTGGGGCGGTCGCATTTGTTGATCGCCACAATCATCGGCACATTTGCCGCTTTGGCGTGGTTTATCGCCTCGACAGTTTGCGGCATCACCGCATCGTCAGCAGCAACCACCAGTACAACAATATCAGTTACCTGTGCGCCACGGGCCCGCATCGAAGTGAAGGCAGCGTGGCCAGGTGTGTCAAGAAACGACAAAACCGAGCCATTATCCGTTGTGACCTGATAGGCACCAATATGCTGGGTAATGCCGCCTGCCTCTCCGGCTGTAACCTTGGTCTTGCGAATCGCATCCAGCAGCGAGGTTTTACCATGGTCAACGTGGCCCATGATGGTAATCACCGGCGCGCGCGGCACAAGATCGTCGTCTTTTTCCTCGACCTTGGCAATCACGGCCTCAACATCGGCGTCCGAAACGCGGACAATCTTATGGCCGAATTCTTCGATAATCAGCTCGGCGGTATCGGCATCAATGCTCTGATTCTGAGTAACCATCAGGCCCATATTCATCAGCGCCTTGACCACAGCGGAAACGCGCTCTGTCATGCGGTTGGCCAGCTCCTGAACGGTTATGGCCTCAGGCACATGTACGTCACGGAAAACCTTTTCACGCTCAACAGTGCCGCCCATGGCTTTTTGGCGGGCGCGCTCCTGTTTGCGGCGCATCGCAGCCATGGACCGCTGGCGGCCACCATCACGGCCTGATGTCGCCTGATTGAGTGTCAGCTTGCCAGAGCGGCGGCCATCATCGCTACGGGCACCTTTCGAGGGCTTGGCCTGACGCTGGTCACGTTCCTGTTGTTTGCGTGGTGCTGAAGAAGGCTTGCCGCCTGTGCTGCGCTCGGCCACCTGTGCTGCGGCTGGAACTGCCGCATCCGGTGCCTTCGTGCGCACTTTGGCCTCCTCGGATACACGCTTTTTGCGCTCTTCCTCTTCAGCGCGCGCGCGGGTGCGCTCGACACGCTCCTTTTCCTCGCGTTCTTTTTCTTCCGCTTCGGCACGGCGACGGGCGCGATCATCAGCGCGGGATTTTTCCTCGGCCGCGCGCTTGATAGCATCCTCAGCTTCACGCGCTTTGGCGGCGGCAAGGGCTTTCATCAGGCGCGCCAGTTCAGCGTCCGAAATCCCTGCCGGGCGCCGGGATGGGTTGCCTTTAATTGGCATTGGTGTGGACTTGCCACTTGGCGCCGGGGGGCTCACCTTTGGTACAACCACCCGCTTGCGCTTGGTTTCCACCACAACACTTTTGGTTCGCCCGTGACTGAAGCTTTGCTTCACTTGGCCGGAACGCGGGCCTCCCCGCAGCCCAAGAGTCTTTTTACCGTCATTCTCGCTCATCTGGTCTTCGGTCCTTTCCGGTGAGCGTTCCCACCGATCTGCGCGCGTAAGCCTTGCAGCTTCGCGGCCTCCTCTACAACACGTTGGCTGAGTCCACCAGCGGCAAGCGCGCCATGTATCACATTTTCCCGCCCGAATGCCAAACCCAATTCTGAGCCAGTCATTACACCGACAAATAAGCCTGCCCCATCAGGGGGCCGTAGCTTTGATTTGCCCCGTTCGGAACCATCACTGGCCTGCACCAACACCCAAGCTTCACCAGTCAGCAGCCAATTCTTGACTTTCTCATACCCGGCCACTGCCTGCCCAGCTTTTCGGGCCAGTGAAATCAGGTGGATAACTCGGTTTGCAAGTGCCTTTTCAACCTTGTTCGTCAACCCGTCTGGCACATTTACCCGCTGCCGTGCCGCGCGGGCAAACAGCCCTTGCCGGGCGGCCTTTTCCAGTGCGGCACGATTGGCGCTGACCCAAATGCCACGACCGGGCAACTTGCCCAACAGGTCTGGGACCACCAAGCTGTCCGGGGCAACCACAAACCGGATCAACCCGGCCTTGGGCTGGGTCTCACCGGTTGCTATGCAGCGCCGTTCGGGCTCATCAGGCCGATTTTTTTTACCGCCACGCGTCATGCGTCAAGTCCAGAGCCTGCGATCAGGCTCCGGCCTCCTTATTGACTGCATCGCCGCCTTCGCCCTCGCCCTCGCCCTCGGCTTCACTTTCTGCACTCTTAGGCACCAAATCGGCCGGATCGACCCAGCCCAGCATGATGCGGGCTGTCATTACCAATGTTTGGGCCTCTTCAAGGCTCATATCAAATTTTTCAAGCACGCCGTCGTCTTTCACGCGCTCACCCTTCACCGTTGTCCAGCCACCGGCCAGTTCCCAATCAGCACAGGTAGCAAAATCTTCCAGTGACTTCACATCATCCTCGGCCAGAGCCTCGACCATCTGCGGAGTCAAACCCTCGAAGTTGATCAGGCTGTCCTCGACCCCCAACTCACGGGCGCGGTCCAGCGCCTTCTTGTTCAGCGCCTCCAGATAATCGCGCGCCCGGGCTTGCAGCTCTCCGGCGGTCGAATCATCCACCCCATCGATGACCAGAAGCTCACCCAGATCAACATAGGCAACCTCTTCAAGGTTGGTGAAGCCCTCTGAAACCAGAAGCTGGGCAAAAAACTCGTCCAGATCCAGTGTTTCCATGAACAACTGGGTGCGTACGCCAAATTCGGCCTGACGGCGCTTGCTTTCTTCTTCATCTGTCAGAATGTCGATATCCAACCCCGTCAGCTGGCTGGCCAGACGCACGTTCTGGCCTCGTCGGCCAATCGCCAGCGAAAGCTGTTCTTCCGGAACCACCACCTCGACCCGCTCGGCCTCCTCATCAAACACAACCTTTGAAACCTCAGCAGGCTGCAAGGCGTTCACCAAGAAGGTCGGAATATCCTCATTCCATGGAATAATGTCGATTTTTTCGCCCTGAAGCTCGTTTACTACCGCCTGCACCCGGCTGCCGCGCATACCAACACAAGCACCTACAGGGTCAATCGAACTATCGTAGCTGATGACAGCAATTTTGGCACGGCTGCCAGGGTCACGGGCCACCGCCTTGATCTCGATGATGTTATCGTAAATCTCCGGCACTTCCATCTTGAACAGCTCGGCCATGAATTCCGGAGCGGTGCGCGAAAGGAAAATCTGCGGCCCGCGCACTTCACGGCGCACATCCTTGATGTAGCAACGGATACGATCATTCGGGCGGTAGCTTTCGCGGCCAATTTTCTCGTTGCGGCGCAGAACGGCCTCGCCAGTGCCCACATCAACGATAACGTTACCATATTCCTCGCGCTTGACGACACCATTGATGATACTGCCGGCACGATCCTTGAATTCTTCAAACTGCCGGTCACGCTCAGCTTCGCGCACCTTCTGCAGGATCACCTGTTTGGCGGATTGCGCCGCAATACGGCCCATTTCTACCGGAGGCACTTCCTCAACAAAAGTATCGCCCAGCTTGGGTTCATCAAGGTATTCCTTTGCCTGATCAATGGTAAACTCGGCCTGGTAATTCTCCAGCTCTGCTTCCTCGACCACAGTACGCACGCGGGTGAATGCGGCGCGGCCGGTTTTACGGTCGATTGATACGCGAATGTCCATTTCAGCGCCATAACGTGACTTGGCTGCCCGGGCGAGACTCTCTTCCATCGCTTCAATGACCAACTCTGGGTCGATCATTTTTTCGCGCGCCACGGCGGCGGCGGTTGTCAAAAGCTCCAGCTGGTTGGCTGATGTAATGGCCATGTTTAGTGCTCCTTACGAGTCGTCTTCGGTTTCGATCGTATCAAACTTTGTTTCGTCGATCACGCCCGAGGCTTTCCTCTGGCGCAGCATTTCACTTATCAATTCATCAGTCAGGATAAGCTTGGCCTCGGCCAGCCAGTCAAATTTTAACCCGATGGTGCCTTCACTGATCTCCACCAGCACCTCGTCACCCTCAATCCCGGCCAGCGTACCCTTGAAGCGCTTTCGCCCGTCAATCAGTTCGTTGGTTTCCAGCTTGGCAACATAACCCGCCCAGCGCCCAAAATCCTTCAGGCGTGTCAGGGGCCGGTCGATACCGGGGGAGGAGACCTCTAGCGCATAATTATCCTCAATCGGGTCTTCCACGTCCAACACAGCGCTGAGAGCGGTGGATATTTTGGCGCAATCATCAACCTCGATGCCGCCTTCGGGCCTGTCAGCCATGATCTGCAAAATGGGTGCGTTACCGCCCATCAGACGCAGCCGTACCAGCTCATAACCCATACCCTCGATCACCGGCTGGGCAATGGCTGCCAGACGCTTGTCGATGGATGTTTTGGCGATCAGGTCACTCACAGATGCCTCCAGTCTGGCTAATTCTGGCACAAAAAAACGGGCGCGCGGCCCGTGAAACTTTCCGGTGGAGCGTTGGGGGTGGAAACCAACACGCCGCTATTGAGGAAGATATAGGGGGGATTGTGAGGGGATGCAAGAGCCAAGAGGGGCGGAACATTGATTAACCAGAAGGTGACAATAGCGGCGATCTGGAGCGGCGATTTGGATGGCAGGCAGGAAAGCATATATATAGCCTGACGACTTTATTTTGATTCTGCTGTCAGGCTATAAGCTTTTGAATTTACGCGCATGTTGTGTAAATTTTGCGATCAAAATTCACTCCCGTGCGCTATACATCGGCCCAAGCGCATATGCGACATACGGCCCGTTGCCCGGCGGGGCATGCGCGCAGGCCCAATATTCCGGGGTGTGTGAAAATTACCTGAAAATATTTTCCGCCATGTCCACGTAAACATCCGCCACCGTAGCACCCGGGGCTCCGCGCAGTACTGCGACCACATCGCCATTGACGGTCACCACCCCATCGCTGCCGTCCTCAGAGGGTGCAACTGAAATATCCGGCGTGCCGCTGCTCGCCAGCTCTGGATTCAGGCTAATGCGCAAAAAATCCTCTCCACTGGTGAAATCAGTCACTTCCGCATAACCGGTGCCCAAGCCCGTATCCTGATATAGCCAAAAAGTATCGTGCCCGGCGCCGCCACTGATCACGTTCAGACCATCGCCCGTATCAACCGGGGGCGTGCCATTCCATAAGTCCAACGCCTCCTCGCCATTGTCGGCGATGTCATCCTCGGGCAACGCTACCTCTTCACCAACATCGCCAAGCGTATGATTGTCAGTCTCGTGATTATCAGTCTCGAAAACCTGCGCACCCAGAAAGCCGGCACCTATGGCCACATCCGATTGCCCGCCTAGAAACCGCTGCAGCAAGGTGCCATCACCATCGACATGGATATCCTCCTCCGGCGTATCGCTTGGACCCTGCACATCACCATCACCAACCGGGTGGTCAAAGTCGCTCGGCACATCATCAGAATCATCCGGGGCCAACACCCCGCCATCACCAACCCCTATAAACGGGTCTGGCGGTGTGTCATCGGAATCATCAGGTAACAATACGCCGAGATCACCCTCGCCATCATCCATGCCATTGCCTTCAACTTCTTCATTTTCTCCAAACGCATCAGGGAGAAGCATGATTGGTAAAAGACCAAGAAAAAGGAGTAGAAAAGCCATCTGATAAACCCGAAACCCAGTTATTCTTTATTTTGTGGAGTTTTTGGGGCTATGTCCAGAAATAGATGGCTACAATTGGCGGTAATAATTCTTTACCCCACCACTGTATTGTCATCCATTGCGAGTACCCCCCCGCAAATTAATAGTGGCTCGGTAATTCCCCCGATAAAAAGTGGTGTTCACGAGTAGAACTTTCTCGGCATAATGATCTGAGGGGGTTTTGATGGAAAAAGCACAATATAGCGACACACAGATCATGCGCTGCCCGGCAGGCGATTGGAACAATCGCTGAGAGGGGGTATTTGAAGCAGGCTGAGAGCGGCGTGACGGTATCAGAACTGTGCCGAGAACACGGGATGAGCAACGCCAGCTTTTACAAGTGGCGCGCGAAGTTTGGCGGGATGCCCTCTCGGCGAATGCAAGTATTCACCTGCCGGTCGGCGGGAGGCGCAGGAACAGGCCACAAATTGGCTCTGGACTTACAACATGGGCATTGGCGGGATCACACCTGCCATGAAACTGAAAATGGCCGCGTAA
>CAYNXK010000072.1:0-10150 GCA_964401125.1 uncultured Aliiroseovarius sp. | reverse complement strand
AGGGCGCGGGCCTTTTCCATTTTACCTGACACAGGAAAAACGCAAAAGGCTTTAGATACTGCGCTACCAGAAAGCTTGGCCGTGTCGGGTTCATCGAGACACCAATGCAGGCAATAATTCTGGTGCGGCCAAGGATAGCTTTCAAAAAGGCATCGCTGTAATTCTGGCTCATACGTCCCCCTATCACCGCAAGACCAGACAAAAAAGCGCCCGTGGCAAAAAGCCCGGGCGCAGTTGGTGGAACCAGGGACAGTGTAGAGGGAAAACCAGGCGTTCCACTGCCCGGCTTGCATAAGATATAGGCATGTAAGCCAGATTTTTAAGGCCGTTCAACAAGTTGTGATGCGCCTATGCCCTGCGCGTCGCCGCATAAAGCGCAATAGCAGCAGCATTTGAGACATTCAGCGAGCCAAACTTTCCGGCCGCCGGAATTTGCACCAGATGATCGCAGGTTTCACGGGTCTTCTGACGCATCCCCGGCCCTTCTGCTCCGAGAACCAGCCCCACAGGCCGCCCGGCAGCGTGGTCGGAAACCCCTTGTTCCAACGTCATTTCCACCTCTTCTGCCAGGCCAAACAGCACATAGCCCATGGCCTGCAACTTTTGCATCGTATCAGACAGGTTTTTGACCCTGAGATATGGCTGGCGTTCCAGCGCACCGGAAGCAGTTTTGGCCAAGGCACCGGTTTCCGGGGCGGAAGCCCGCGCCGGGGCAATGACCGCAAGGGCCCCAAATACCTCCGCAGTGCGCATCACGGCCCCAACATTATGCGGGTCCGTCACCCGGTCCAGCAGCACCACCAACGGTAGCTGGCCATCACGCGCCAAGCAGACTTCTTCCAGCGGCCCCCAGCGCAGCGGCTTTACCTCAAGTGCAGCACCCTGATGCACCGAAGCCGGGTCAAGTGGCGCAGAAAATTTGCGTGGATCAGCTATTTCCGGGCTCATGCCACTGGCCTCAATTGCCGGGGCCAGCTTGTCGGCCGCATTTTTGCTAACGATCAGGCGTAATTTTTCGCGAGCCGGGTTTTGCAGCGCATCCCTGACCGCGTGCAACCCGAAAAGCCAGACGGTCTCGGCGGCGGCCATACGCCGTGTTTGCTCTTTTTCCACTACCCACTTTGGTTTTTTCACCATGAAAGCCTCCCTGTCATGCCCCGGAATCGGCGCGCGTGACATTGCGCTGAGATTGCTGCGATAGCAAGGAACTTTGCGGTTGACGCTCCCTTTCACGCCGGTTATTTCCGCGTGGATGGGCGACAGGCCGCAAGGTGTGGCAGGGGACTGTAACTCCCTCGCGGAGATGCGTTGTAAATAAATCGTTTGTTTAGGCTTACAATTAGCCCTGAAATTGATTCCAGGGTCGCCCACCACTTCACCAATTCATTGGTGTGTGCCGTCAGAGTTTTTACCTCCAAGAGCGGCGTGCTTTAAGCGAGTATCTGGCTCATCTGGTTGGTTTCATTATGCGGCGAACTTGCGGTGTTCAAGTGCCGAGACTCGAATGTTTTGGGTTTGATGCCATCGCTCCGCTGCCTAGCAGGGTATTGCGAAGCAATGCACGAGAGGGGTGGGCTAACAGCACTGTTCCGGCACCAGAATAGCTGGCGGATTGCTACCAGTCGATTCGCTGTTCAAACACCCCAACGCTTTCAATCCAGAGATCATAAAGCTCGGTGAAATCCGTGTGGCTTATCCCGTCATATCCGGTGGAAATGTCCATCTCGATGCGGGCCGCGCCACTCTCTGTCAGATAAGCGCGCACAAAACGGCGGTCAGTATTCCAGCTATTGATGGTTGCAAGTGTTACTGATTCATCAACCCGGTAGCCCGAATAAAACTGCAGCGAAAGGCAGCCAGCATTGTCCGTGCAATCGTAGAAAAACACCTGCATCATTTCGCCTTCATGGCGGAACTCAACCAGCGGGTCGCCAACGCCATCTGTGGTCAATTGGGCGGGGATTCCCTTTTCAAAAAAATAGCCCATGAGGCTTTGCGGATCTGAGGCCAATACTTGCTCGGCCATTGCCGGGGCTGTCAGGCCCACGGCCAAAACCAGACCTGCAATTGTTGAAATAACTTTCATCTCATTCTCCCTGAATGTTTGGCTTACCCAAGCTTACACGGGGAAATACGTGGAGGGCAACATTTCTGTGCCTGAAAGGTAATGTGAGAATTTGCGGCCCACTCAATTGGCAGCACCGCAATTTGTTGCGCAAAACAAACATCACCAGAGCAATGACAAGCGCAATTTTTTGAGAAAGTGGCTGAATGATCCGGGCTGGCTCCCGGTAAGCAGCACCGGGCCAAAATGCGCGCCTTCGCTGGTCAAGATCACGGCAGACCCGTCGCGGTAATCCGTGATATGGGTGGCAAATCCTGCATCCTTTATGGCCGGAAATGGTGGTGAAAGCAGCTCAATTTTTAAAGAATCATCCGGCCAGACTTCTGGCAGGAAAAATGAAATGACCACCAAAGTATCTTCGAGTTTTGGCCTGTCAGGAAACTCTGATACGCAAAGCGACAGCAGGCCCGAGCTGGCCATGAAACCCGTGCCGATATAAGCCCCGGACCGAGCAGCCGCGCCGCTGTCGATCAACACATATTCCGGCACTTCCGGCTCTACCGGCAGGCCATTCACCGAAAACCTGAAATCTTGCAAGATGAAATCGCTGAACAGCGTGTAGCCTTCCAGAATTGCGTTACTGTCAAGCCGGTAAACTGCGCGCCCGTCCACCATTTCAGATGTCATGAACGGCGCCGCCATTTCAGCGCCGTCAGGGGTGGCTGCCAGCGCGTTCATATAGGCCAGAATCAGCGGAAACCGCATGATAATGCGCGTATCACCCTCCTCGGCCTTCAAGACATGGATTTCACGGGCTTGAATTTCAGCGCTGAGTAATGCCTGTGAGGTGGCCTCCACAGGGACAGCCACAAACAGGAAGGCCAGTATCAAAAGAATCTGTTTCACGCCGCCGAGCACCTCCGGGCCATCACAATATCATTCCTGCTGATGTCAGCCTAACACACTCCCTGCCGGGTTACAGGAGGTTGGCTATGACAGTGCTATCAGGCAACCAGTGTCGAAGCTTTTTTCAGGTCTACCGAAACCAGTTGGCTAACACCCTGCTCGGCCATGGTAACGCCAAATAGCCGGTCAACCCGGCTCATGGTTACCGCGTGGTGGGTGATAATCAGAAAGCGCGTATCGGTGCGCCGGGTCATTTCATCAAGCAGGTCGCAAAAGCGGGTGACATTGGCATCATCAAGGGGTGCGTCAACCTCATCAAGCACACAGATCGGTGCGGGGTTGGCGAGGAATACCGCAAAGATCAGGGCCAGTGCTGTCAAGGTTTGTTCCCCGCCTGAGAGCAAGGAGAGGGTCGAAAGTTTCTTGCCCGGCGGCTGGCACATGATCTCAAGCCCGGCCTCAAGCGGGTCATCGCTTTCCACCAGCACCAGTTTGGCTTCACCGCCACCAAACAGGTGGGTGAACAAAAGGGTGAAGTTGGAATTTACCTGCTCAAATGCTGTCAGCAGACGTTCGCGGCCCTCGCGGTTGAGGCTGGCAATACCGTGGCGCAGCTTCCTGATAGCCTCATTGATGTCGGCCACTTCGTGCGCCAGATTGTCATGCTCTTCCTGCACTTCGCGGGCATCCTCCTCTGCCCGCAGATTGACCGCGCCAAGGGCGTCGCGCTGCCGTTTCAGGCGGTTCACATCATGCTCTATTTTCGCAGAGGAGGGCATTTTTTCCGGGTCATCCCCAAGAGCTTCCAGCAGGGCTTGCGGCGTGGTTTCCTGCTCGTCAGCAATGCGGGCGGCGGTGTGGGTCACGGTTTCAGTTGCCGCCTCATTACGGGCCTCGGCGCGGGCGCGGGCCTCGCGGGCCTCGCCCGCGGCGCGTTCCGTGTCGCGCTCAGCACCAACAATTTTACGCAGCAGGCTTTCCGCTTCAACCAGAACATCGCCGACCTTGGCACGGCGAGCTTCAGCCTCGCCTATTGCATCCGCCAACTCATCACGCTTTGCTGCCAATTCACCGGGAGTATTGCTGGCCTGCTTCAGCTCGCTGGCACCCTCAGCCTTGCGTTGTTCAAGTTCGGCAATGCGCTTGCCCGCCGTCTCCAGCCGGTGACGCCAACCGGACAGCTCTTTGGTAACTTCCTGCGAACGGCGCAGGCGCCCATCACCTTCGCGTTTCAGCTCATCATGGGCCGAGCGCCGCGACATCATGGTGACGCGCGCCGCCTCGACATTCAGCTTCACATCTTCAACCTCGCCGCGCGCATGGCCCAGATTGCCAAGCTCGGCCACGGCCTTTTTAGCCTCGCCAAGGCGGCGGCGCGCCCCCATTGCATCTTCTTCATGGCGTGCCACCGCAAGGCCGACATTCTCAAGTTTGCCGCCAGCCAGTGCGTGATCGGCCTCGGCACGGCTAAGGCCGCGATTAGCCTCGGACAGAGTGCGGTCTGCATCTTTGCGCGCTTCGCGGGCGGTGCGGTCGGCCTCGGCCAACTCGGTCAGGCGGGCGCGCAAATGCTCATGCGCCTGTACTGCTCCTTCTGCTCGGGAAGTGGCTGAGATCAGATATTGTTTCAATTCTTCCAGCCGGTTTATTTGCTCAAGGCGCAAGGCGGCAGCCGATGGCGCATCCTCGACTCCAGCGCGAAAGCCGTCCCAACGCCAGAGGTCACCTTCTGGCGAAACCAGTCGCTGGCCCGGTTGCAGGGCCTCCTGAAGCTCAGCGCCCTGTGTGGCCGAGACCAGCCCGACCTGCGCCATGCGCCGCGCCAACACCTCCGGCACCGTCACAAAGTTACCGAGGGCTTTCACGCCCACAGGCAAGGTTTGCGCGCGCGCGTAGCCCGGCAAGGTGACCCAGCCGGACGCCGCCCCGGCCCCTACCGCAGGCGCGCGCAAATCATCCGCCAGCGCTGCGCCCAGGGCTTTCTCATAGCCCGCTTCAACCCGCAGCATATCCAGCACTTGGCCACCTTCGGCAGTGTCGCGTTGCAGCAGCCGGGCGAGCGCGTTGACTTCGGCTGTAAGGGCGTTCACCTCGCCCTCGGCCTCAGAACGCCCGGCGCGCCCGTCAGCCTCAAGCGCATGTGCTTCGCCACGGGCTACATCGGTAGCAAGCAAAGTGGCCTCGGCGGCCTCGGCGGCGGTGCTGGCTTCTTGCTGGGCCTGCCCGGCAGCATCAAAAGTGGTTTTGGCCATTGTCAGTGCTGTGCGCGCGCTCTCAACGGCGGCACCTGCCCGCCCGGCCTCGGCCTCACTGCGTTCCAGGGTCTTACCGCTGTCGTCCAGCAGGCGATGTGCCGATTGGTGGCGGGCTGAAAGGCGGGCCACATCCTCGGTGAGTTGCGAAAGCGCCTCTTCACGTTCAGACAGCACGCGGGCAGCATCATGGGCCTCATTGCTGGCATTTTCAAGCCGCGCCTCATGCCCCTCACCAGCCTTGGCAAGCTGACCCTGCTCCCATTCCAGCCGCTCTATTGTCTCGCCAGCATCGCGGTTCAGCCCGGCCTCGCGGTCAATATCGGCGGCAAGTTGGCTGATCCGGGCATTCAGAGTTTCGATACGGGCAGCCGCAACCGTCTCCTGATCTTTCAGGTTGTCGCGCTGTACTTGCAGGCGTTGCAGCACCGCGCCGGCAATGGCCTCTTCCTCGCGCAAAGGCGGCAAGGCATCTTCAGCCCCGGCGCGGGCTTTGGCCGCCGCGCGGGCTGCAACTTCGGCCGCTGCCGCCGCTTTCAGGCGGTCGCCAAGGGTGGCCTCGGCAGCAGCGCGGGCCTCGTCGGCCTCTTTCCAGCGGCGGTACAAAAGCAGGCCTTCGGATTTGCGCAGCTCCTCGCCAATCGCCCGATAGCGCGCGGCTTGTCTGGCCTGACGCGCCAGCCCGGCCAACTGGCTGGCCAGCGCCTCTATCACATCTTCAATGCGCGCCAGATTGGTCTCGGTGCCCTTGAGCTTCAGCTCGGCCTCATGGCGGCGTTGGTACAGCCCGGAAATGCCCGCCGCCTCTTCCAGAATACGCCGCCGGGCCTTGGGCTTGGCGTTGATCAGCTCGGCAATCTGGCCCTGCCGCACCAGCGCCGGGCTATGGGCGCCAGTCGAGGCATCGGCAAACAACATCTGCACATCACGCGCCCGCACATCACGCCCGTTGACCTTGAAGGCCGAGCCGGCATCGCGGGTGATGCGGCGGATGATTTCAAGATTATCACTGTCATTGAAGCCCGCAGGGGCCAGACGATCAGAGTTATCAAGCTGAATGGACACTTCGGCAAAATTGCGCGCCGGGCGGGTGGCGGCCCCGGCAAATATCACGTCTTCCATACCGCCGCCACGCATGGCCGTGGGGCGGTTTTCACCCATCACCCAACGCAGTGCCTCAAGCAGATTGGACTTGCCGCAGCCATTTGGCCCGACAACGCCGGTCAGCCCATCGGCGATCACAAGATCGGTCGGATCTACAAAGCTTTTAAAGCCATTTAGCCTGAGTTTGGAAAACCGCAAGCAGCCCGCCCCTTATTATCTAGATGATTCCGCCTGATCTCTGACTTTCAAATTCTGCGCAGCGCAAGTCAACGCTCAACCCCGAGATCTAGCAATATTCTGCCGGTTATCCACAAGATATTGCCTTGCCTGCCCCCTTTTTATACCTCAGGTGGTGTGCCACACTAAAGCCTTTCCATATTTTGTTAGATCACAGTAATATCTGGAAACGCTTTAGGTTGCATGTTGCATAAGGCTAAACTGGACCGAAACCCGCGCCCGCGCTACGCGCTTTGCCGATGCCCGCCAAGATGCCCGCTTTGAAGAGCACGTCAGAAAGCGCGCGGGGGGGGCGGGGCCGTCAACGGGCGGGAGCCTCTTGTTCTATTCGGCAATCACCGCGCTTATTACGGCCAGCGCATTTTCACTGGCCCAATCCGCGTCACCCCGCAGGCGGGCAATTTCCTGCCCGTCGCGGTCCAGCACCATGGTCATTGGCAAGCCCAACACCAGCATTTCCCGCGCCAGCGTGCTTTTCGGGTCCAGCAATATCGGTAGCTGCGTTACCCCGACCTCCTCAAAAAACCGCCTGATGCCAGCCACATTATTGCGGCCCGTGGCAATGGTCACCACTTGAAAATCCTCGCCACCAAGGGTTTCCTGCAAGGCGTCCAGCATTGGCATTTCCTTACGGCAGGGCGCGCACCATGTGGCCCAGAAATTCACCAGCACCACCTGCCCTTTATAGTCCGAGAATGAATGCAGGCCGCCCTCGGGGTCACTAAAGGGCGTCTGCCCGGCAGCTTTTGGCTCACTGTGAAAGATCAACTTTTTCATATCGCCCTCGCGCAAGGCGGCAGCTTCTGAAAAATCAGCGCTGGCAGGGTTTGCAAGCATGACAAGGGCGGCGTATAGCAGGGCAGAGAAGCTCAGACGCATGATTAAACTCCCGAAAAGGCCGAAGCCATGAGTGACAAATCGAAAGCCGCCAATACCATGTGGGGCGGGCGCTTTGCGTCAGGTCCCGATGCTATCATGGAGGCCATAAATGCCTCGATCGGGTTTGACCAGCGCCTTGCCCGTCAGGACATAGAAGGCTCACGCGCCCACGCCGCCATGCTGGCAAGTGCGGGCATCATCAGCGATAAAGATGCCAGCGCTATAAGGGAAGGCCTGCTCACCATATTGTCAGAAATAGAGAGTGGAAAGTTTACGTTCTCCACCGCTCTTGAGGATATTCACATGAATGTCGAGGCCCGCCTTGGGGAGCTGGTTGGCGAGGCTGCCGGGCGGCTGCACACGGCGCGCTCGCGCAACGATCAGGTGGCGTTGGATTTCCGCATGTGGGTGCGCGAGCAATGCGATGCGGTTGATCAGGCCCTTACCGCGCTCATGCAAACACTGCTTGATCAGGCCGAGTTGGGCGCCGGTTGGGTGATGCCGGGCTTTACCCACCTGCAAGTGGCCCAGCCGGTCACCTGGGGCCACCACATGCTGGCTTATGTGGAGATGTTCGGGCGTGACCGCGCGCGCTTTCGTGATGCCCGCACCCGGATGAACGAATGCCCCCTGGGGGCAGCAGCACTGGCGGGCACCTCGTTTCCCATTGACCGCCACATGACCGCTACGGCGCTGGGCTTTGACGCCCCTGCCGCCAATTCGCTCGATGCGGTGGCTGACCGTGACTTTGCGCTGGAGTTTCTCGCGGCCAGCTCGATCTGCGCCATGCACCTCTCGCGCTTTGCCGAAGAGCTGGTAATCTGGTCATCAGCCCAGTTCCGGTTCGTGGCTCTGTCGGACCTCTTCTCAACCGGCTCATCCATTATGCCGCAAAAGAAAAACCCTGATGCCGCTGAGCTGGTCCGCGCCAAAATTGGCCGTATCATGGGGGCCATGGTCGGGCTGTTCACAGTGATGAAAGGCCTGCCGCTGACCTACTCAAAAGATATGCAGGAAGACAAGGAACAGGTATTTGACGCCGCCGACAGCCTGTTTCTGGCCCTTGCCGCCATGCAAGGCATGGTCGCCGATATGACCGCCAACAAAGATGCCCTTGAAGCCGCCGCCGCCACCGGGTTTTCCACGGCCACCGATCTGGCCGACTGGCTGGTACGGGCGCTGAACATGCCCTTCCGCGAGGCCCACCACGTCACGGGTGCGCTGGTAGCGCTGGCCGAAGGCAAGGGCTGCGATTTGCCTGACCTTACACTTGCTGATATGCAAAGCGTGCACGCGGCCATCACCAAAGAGGTCTTTGCGGTGCTCGGCGTACATAATTCCGTGGCCAGCCGGACAAGCTTTGGCGGCACCGCGCCGTCCGAGGTCAGAAAACAAATCGCCCGCTGGAGGGAGAAACTGCAATGATCCGTGCGGCCCTCATCATAGCCCTCCTGAGCCTCGCCGCTTGCGGCGTTGACGGAGAACCTATCCGGCCCACAGCCAAGGCTGACGCGTAATGTCGCCCCTGCGCCTCACCTATCTGGTGCTGGCCATCATCGGGGCAGCCTGGCCGATCCGCTATTACGCGGCCTGGGGCTATGAATACGGGGCATCCCTAAGCGCTCTTATTAGCGCTTGGCGCGCCAATGACGCCACCACCGCCCTGGCCCTGGATATGCTTATCGCCAGCATTGCCCTGACCATCTGGATCATCGCCGAGACCCGGGCACGCAAAAATTGGCGCGCCCTCTTGGCCATCCCGGCCACCTTTATTGTAGGCCTCAGCTTCGGCTTGCCGCTTTACCTGTTTCTGCGCACCGGCAAAGTCAAATAACGGACCCGCTTTATTCTGGCGTAAATACTTCGGTATGTTTTCACATTTCAGCATGGGGGCTAAACAGGTAGCCCTCCAATTCTAGACACCTCACTCGCCGCGCCGCAAGCGCGAGAACAACAGCCCCGCTTTCGGCAAAGGCCTTCAGCGCCCTGATGCGGGCCTGCCTACCCGCTCCAGCCGCTTCATCACCTCGCGCCGCTCCCAGTCGCGGCCCCAGTCGCGGCCAAAAAACGGTAGGTTTTGGCCAAACACATCCAGCGCATGAAAACCCAGTCCAACCCCCCAGCCCAGTGCCACCCACAAGACCCAGAGAGTGCCGGGGTTGACCATCAGGTTGATCAGCAGCAAAAGCACCAGAACCCCGGCATAGGCCATGGCGTGTTGATAAAATTCGCGTAGTTCACGCACCTGTTTGCGCACCTGTTTGCGCACTTTTCTTTCTTTCTCTGGGAGGTCTTTGCCCAGCGTGCCAGCCGCATCCCAGCCGCCTTCCTCATCGTAGCCGTCATCATAGCACTTCAGGTAGCGCGCATAGCGCAAGGCGGCGCGGTCTTCTTTACTCAGTCCGCTGCTTTGGCCGCCACTTTCAGACGGCGCGCCTGTCAGCTCTGTCACCGCCTCCGGCAGGGTACTTTTCTTTTCGTCGGTCAAAACTTGTTCCTCTCGCAAATTAGGTATGCTGGTTTCAAACACCGCCGCCAGGCATTTAAGGCTTTCCAGACTCGCCCGCCCGCCTTTCTCAATGCGCTGGATGGTGCGCACAGAAACACCCGAGATCGCGGCCAGGTCTTCCTGTGACCAGCCCCGGTCCTGACGTAGCTTGCAAATGATCATGTCATCTCCTCAATGTTTGTGGTCTTGGTGTGGTTA
>CAYNXK010000071.1:6971-10219 GCA_964401125.1 uncultured Aliiroseovarius sp. | reverse complement strand
AGGACCTGTAAATTGAACAGATTAGCAGCCCTGACCCTTGCACTTGCCCTAACCGCATTCACGCCTAGCCTGCTTGCGGCGCAAGGTGCCAGTATCGCCTTTGGCGGTCTGGCGCATGACACGTCCCTGCCCGTTGAAATTTCTGCCGATAGGCTTGAAATAAATCAGGCTGATGGCTCGGCAAAGTTTATTGGCAATGTCGTGATCGGCCAGGGCAGTATGCGCCTGACAGCGGGGTTTGTTCGGGTTGAATATGCCAGCGGAGAAGGCAATGCCACTGGCCAGATTTCACGGCTGATTATCTCTGGCGGGGTCACGCTGGTCAACGGGGCCGAAGCCGCCGAGGCGCAAAAAGCCACCTACACAATTGACACAGGTCTTGTGGTCATGTCCGGCGGTGTGATCCTCACACAAGGGCAGAACGCGCTATCAGCTGACCGCCTTGTGATTGATCTCAAGGCTGGGACAGGCACTATGGAAGGTCGGGTCAAAACCATTATTCAGACTCAGGCTGGCGGCAATTGATGCAGGACAAGCCAGATTTATCGGTCGCGGATGGCAAATCCGGGCTGCGGGTTATTGGCCTCCGCAAAAGTTATAATAAAAAGCCCGTTATTCACGATGTCAGCCTTGAGCTTAACCGCGGCGAAATCGTGGCGCTACTTGGCCCGAACGGCTCAGGAAAGACCACCTGCTTTTACTCGATTGCCGGGCTGGTTACCCCAGAAGCCGGACAGGTCACTATTGATGGGCGTGATGTTACCTACCTGCCGATGTATCGCCGCGCGCGTGCTGGAATTGGCTATTTGCCGCAGGAGATGTCAGTTTTCCGTGGGTTGAATGTTGAAGATAACATACTGTCTATTTTGGAGATTTCGGTTAAAAACCGCCACAAACGACGCGAACGGCTGGAAGAGCTGTTGAATGACTTTTCCATTGGCCATCTTCGGCGCGCCTCATCTCTTGCTCTTTCCGGTGGTGAACGGCGACGGGTAGAAATTGCCCGGTGCCTGGCCGCCGACCCGAAGTTTTTGCTGTTGGACGAGCCTTTTGCCGGGGTTGACCCAATTGCCGTTGGTGAAATTCGTGCCCTGGTTCACGACCTGACTGATCGCGGCATAGGTGTGCTGATTACCGACCATAATGTGCGCGAAACGCTGGAAATTGTTGATCGCGTCTACATTTTGCATGATGGTAAGGTTTTGATGAGCGGCACTACTGATGAGGTTGTCCAAGACGAAAATGTTCGCCGGGTCTATCTGGGTAAAAACTTTAAAATCTCTTGATTTGTTCCTGTTTGAAATCGTGTAATGGTTGACAATGACCTCCAGAATACCGCCAAATACAACTGATGCATGCACATATCCAGACCAGTTCCCACTGCCCGCTTCACGGCGGTAAACTTTTCTGGCTCAGCCCAGCCAGGCAACCGCATCTCTGCAATCAAGTGACAAATAGTAAGGTGCTTGCCTGCATATGCGTACAAACATGCGTCACATTAGCCACCCCACTAACCAAGGAGAAATGATGGACTATCAAATCAGCGGTAAACAGATCGATATCGGCAACGCCCTCAGAACTCACGTTGAGGATGAGCTTGGCTCTGCGGTTCAAAAATATGCCGAACGTCCAACAAGCGCGCATGTGATCTTTGCCAAAAATGGTGCTGAGTTTACTTGTGAGGCAACAGTCCACCTCTCAACCGGCATGACAGCACAGGCAAAAGGCCGCGCCCACGAAATATATGCCGCGTTTGATCAATGTACGGATAAAATGGAAACCCAACTACGGCGTTACAAGCGCAGGCTGAAAGATCATCACCGCGTGCGGGCAAACCCGGTTGAAGTTTTTGGCGGAGCCTCGTATATCCTCGCCGCAGAGGTTGGTTCTGAGGAATCAGAGCCTGAGACACTGCAACCGATGATCATCGCTGAAATGGAGACGCGCATTGCCCGTCTTTCAGTGGGCGAGGCGGTCATGCAAATGGAATTGGATAATGCACCAGTATTGGTGTTTCGCAATGAAAAAACAAACGGTGTGAATGTAGTCTACCGCCGCGAAGATGGTAACATCGGCTGGATTGACCCTACAGAAGCGCCCTGACCTGCCCAATATTGCGGCGGGTTGAACGTATAGAGTTGGAAATATGGACCTTTCAAACATCATTCAGCCTGCCGCAGTAAAAGTTATGGCAAATGTCACGAGTAAGAAACGGTTGTTTCAGAGCTTGGGCGAGGTTTTTGCCGGAATTTACGGGCTTGATAATATTGCAGCTACTGATGCCCTTCAGGAACGGGAATACCTTGGCCCAACGGGTGTTGGTCATGGTGTAGCCCTGCCGCATGCAAGGCTTGTGGGGCTTGATAGCGTTGTTGGTGCCTTTGTCAGAATTGAGCAGCCCTTTGACTTTGAAGCCGTTGACCGTCAGCCGGTGGACCTGGTTTTTGCATTGTTTGCGCCTGAGGGAAGTGGTGTAGATCACCTGAAAGCTCTGGCTTTAGTATCCCGCACCATGCGAGATAGCACCACCTGCGCAAAATTGCGGGCAAATGCAGACCCGGCAATTCTATATGCGGTTCTGACTGAAGGCCCGTCAACAAAGGTAGCCTGAGCTACAGATCTTTCCAGGCATTAAAGCCAAATAACATATAGTCCCGCTGATAAGCAGCGCGTATTGTGGCCTCAACTTTTGCATCGTAAATGTCGGCCAATGCAAATGGCTGGTCTGGGGCTTGATCCCCGAAATCAGCCATTTCAGCGCTGGTTTCAGCAATCATGGCACTCAGCCCCTGCTCCAACTGATCTTCCCGCAATATATGATCGGGCAGGTTGAATTGGCCAAAACCCTGAATAACCTTGCCCTGCGTGGCCCAAGCTCCATCAATGCGTATATTGGTCTGCCCCGCTAGATTGCCTTTGATAAATTCAGCAAATTTCAGAAATGTTGTGTAATGCGCCTGGCGGTCATATTCCGCTCCATCTTCGGGCAGGGGTACATTATATATTTTCCTTAAAACCCGGCCAATCTCAGAATATTTCTCGGGCCCCTCGTTCAAAAGATGCGTACAAAACACCGCGTGCAACCGACTGACCGGATGCCTGAGCACAGTAAAGCTCCGGTGGCCGGGGTGCTGGCGTTTCCATTGTCTCAGGGTTTTCTGGGTAAGTCCGCTGACAAGTTCATTCACATCAGAGCCATCCAGCCTTGCCAGCCAATGCTGCACCCGCTTGGTTGGCCCGCCTTGAAC
>CAYNXK010000071.1:5198-6942 GCA_964401125.1 uncultured Aliiroseovarius sp. | reverse complement strand
GTACTTTCTTGGCTGCAAAGTATGCAGGAACCATTGGACCCCGGCGCGGCTCAAAGTTCGGCAGGCGACCAAGATCATAATGATCTATACTGCGCAGGGTTTCTTCAAGCTCATCAAAGTTTTTTACCTTGTCCGCCAGCGCTTCAGGGTTTTGCTTTTTGAACGTGTTTGAGAAGGCCTCAAGCGGCGTGTTGTCCCCAAGGAAATTGCCCAACCCGTTTACCGTTTCCATATCCTGAATATCTTCATAATCAATGTAAAATGCAGTTTGTCCGGTTTTTTGCAGACGTTGAAGGATTTTCACCTGAAACTCCTTCATCCGGTAAAACAGCTTCTTAAATTCTTCTGGAACAAAGCCTATTTTTGCTGAAAGCGCCGTCTCCATGCCCCCCAATTTCCACTGATCGGTTTCCCATGCAATTTTCCGGCTGACATAGCTTTCAACAAGATTGCGGGTCAGTACCACCTTGGCGCAGCGCGGGTTGTCAATCGCGGCCTCAAACACGCGCGGATCATGGTCATGGAAAAACCTGAAACCGGGCGTGCCTTCAGTGTTTTCCTTCATTTTTTCAATCAGGCGCAACGGGTCGCCATCTCGCATTTTCTGAGTCATGCCAAACAGCTCATTGCGCTTGGGGTCCACCAGCCGGCGGCTGGGATCAACCAGAAAATACGGGTTGAAGGCCTCGCCATAGCAATGCAACTTCTTAAACTCGTTAATATTGCTTTCCAAAAAGTTGGAGCCGGTGCGCATTTCTGCAAATACAATGAAATAGTCAAACTTTTTTGTCATCTGTTGTCACTTCACCAAGTAAGGTTTTTCAGGCTTCTTTCCGGTATGGATAGAGGCCTCGCCGGTGGGAAAATCCCCCATCAAATGTGGGTGCATGCCCTGATTTTTAAGGTTCTGCAAAAATTGCCCAAAACCATCCAGTGGTACCATGCGCGGGGCCTCGGTCAGGCGATTGGCAGAACGCGCGCCAATTTCATCGATGATACTTTGCATAGCCTCCATGGGTGCTTCGACAAAATCAGCTGTGGTCCATATCCGAATTCTGGCCTTGGCATAGCCTGATCGCAAAATATCAAGGTGCTTACTTTCAATCTTTTGCAGCCGAGCTGCTTCTTTGCGGATGTCCGCGAAATTCTTGTTCGAGCGAAACAAAGAGACCGCCCAGGCACCGGAAATAACCGATATCTGCGCATTGGGGTCGGTGGCCATTAGCCAGCTGATTTTTTGATTGTCGCGTGGGCCGAACTGATAGCACTGGCGCTCGCCCCTCGTGTTCCAAATCAGGTTCGTCAGAAAGGCCTTCGGATTGTAATCACGAATTTCGGCGCTATCGGTCAGTGCCCCGGCAAACACGTTTTGGCGTGCAGAAAACTCAACTTTGTCTGGCCCGTAGAGATGGCCATGCACCCGGCCACCAACCATGCGGGCCAGCCATGTTTCAAAATCCTCAAATAGATCGCTAAACCCTTCAAAGACAGAATAAAGCGCGCTGGTCTTGCCGTTCTCCCAGCCTTCGTTCGGAAAGCGGCTTTGCATATAAAGGCCTGGCCGCCCCTTAGTGCGCCGCTCAACTGCCTTGGCAAAAATACGGTCGATCTTGCCCGGATTTGGCTCGGATCCGGTCATGATACTTGCCTCTTCTGACAAGAAGCCCTTGTAAAGTTTATCGGCATATGGCCAAATTTTCCGCGCCACAAAGCAATCAGACCGGCGCAATAGCTGCATATGATC
>CAYNXK010000071.1:0-5185 GCA_964401125.1 uncultured Aliiroseovarius sp. | reverse complement strand
AAAATATGCGGCTTGCCCTGAAAATCGAACTTTGACAGGGTCAGAGAGCGGCTTTCAATATTGGTTGAGTACATGCGCACCATGGTTTGATAAAAGCTCTCGTCCGGGATCCAGACTTTACGGAAATAACGCTCATAAACTGAGCGGTCGGGATCATCAAAAATTGCCGTCAGGGTCTGGCGCGTCAGGCACCACCACTGGCTACCCATATGCGGCACTATTCCAACGGGCAGGCGGCGTTTCAGATGCAGGCGCCGTTGCAGGTTTACATACATGTCAAACTGGCGGCGTTGGCGCTTCCATGAAAAGGGAAAGCTGAGTGTAAAACGCTCGGCATCCAGCCCGCCCACCGTCCACGGCACATCCTCAGTTGTGACGCTTTCAATGAAATTTATCATGGGGCGGTCGGCCAGATAAGCAACCATCTCTTCCACGGGCCTTAGCGGCATACAGGACCCTGAAGCGAGGAAAACATGCCGCACATCACTGAAGGTTCGCAACATTTGTTCAGTGGCGGTTTGCGAGGCGGCGACCAAAGACCAAGTGCCCCATTCGCAACGGTGGCGGGTAGAAAACTTGACATTTTTGAGGTCTTTAAGGCTGGCTGAAAAGTCGGAATATTCAGCCCACTTCACACGTTTGTCTACATGTATGACGACAGGGCAGCCCCGTGTTGCCCAGTGGCGCGCCACCTGTTCAGCCCGGTTCAGGGCATCGTGGACCAGCATGATAATACCCACGCTCATGCCCAATTCCCCTTAGACATCAGGCCAAGAATCTCCAATTGCCGCCAGTTGATATATTTTTCACTCCACTTACACCACAGGTCTGGGTTTTCCTTTAGTTGGGCCTCATAGGCGCGGTACTCAATGCTATTGGCATAATGCTGGCGGCGGCTCAGCTCTTCTTCAGCCTTGGTTGTAAAAGTATTGAGAAATTTGGCGTGCAGCAGGCAACCCGAAGCCTTCTCGCCGCCCCATTCATCATAAACAAGGTTCAACCCGCGCGGCAGCACCATATGAGTTGAACTAACGTAGACATAATTCTTGTCCCACTTGATCAGCGGAATTTTGTTCAGCGCCGGGCTGCGGGCTGGGCTGTCAGGGAAAAATGTGCGGGCGCGCGGCCCGCCCTGTATCCAAAGATTGCCAAACCTTTTGTTCCGCGTGATCATGTAATTGCCATTGTCAAACCATGATGCAATTTCAAAAGGGTCTTGCCCCTCGCGGTAGGGCTGCGCATCTAGAGGGCCTTTGGGGTACATATCCAGCAACATCGCCCCGAAAGACTTGATCGAAGACGCGTCCAGCCAATCGGTCAGCGCCCGTAATGGCCGTGTATCGCAAAACGGATAGACCAAAAATTCGTCGGGGTCGATCACCAGCACCCAATGGCCATGGGCATATTTGCGTTGCAGCCAGTTAAGCCAATCCGCCCCAAAGCGGGCGCGTTTATAGCTTTTATCAGAGGTCCAGAGCGAAACATCTTCCTGCTCGCGCAAATATTCGGCCGAGCCATCATCCGAGTCATTATCGACGATTATAAAATGATTCACGCCCATATTGCGATAATAGCGCAGAAAATAGGGCAGCCGAATGCGCTCGTTGCGCATGGTGGAGAAAACAATAATATCCTTCGGTGCAATCTTTGCGGTCCGGTTTGCCACCGATGTCAGCTCACGCCGTTTGCGCCAGGCCCGAATAAGCCAGCGTTTTCGCTGTAGCCTAAGCCCATATGACTTTACTACGCCCACATCAGCCCTTCTTTGCCCTTAATCATAATTATCCTGCCTGCTTATCACGTCACCTTTAAAATCAGGTTGAAATGATCTTGCCAAGTGGGAAGTGCGTCGTGTTTTTTTATCTGTCGTCTCTTTGAGAACTTTATCTCTTTATCTGCCATCAAATCACGTATTATTTCCAGCCAAGAATACATATTCGAGGCATTTGCGTAAATGGGAATATTGCCTAGAATTTCACGGGTTACAGGCAGATCGGAGGCCACCACGTCAACATTCAGCAAAGCGGCCTCGCAGGGGGGCAGGCCAAAGCCCTCGGCAAAGCTTGGATAAAGTGCTGCCTGCGCCCCTTTTATCAACGCCGCCATTGCGCCATCACTCAACCCACTCAACTCATGCACCCCGGCGGGCTTTTTATCTAACCGGGCAAAAACCTCCTCATTATTCCAACCCCTGCTGCCAATGATGAAGAGCTGCGGCAAGGGAGCTTTCTCGGCAGCCAATTTTTCCCAGACATCAAGTAACAAGGCGTGGTTTTTACGTGGCTCAATTGTGCCGATTGTCACAAAATAGGGTTTTGTCAGGTCAATGCCGTCTGGCAATGCTGATTGGTCAGGCGATTGCCGCTCTACACCAAGATGCGCAACCAGCCCTTTGGGCACACGGCCCCATTCGTTAAAATACCGCTCTGCATCACGCTGGCTTTGTGCCGAATTATAAATCACGAGGTCTGCTTGGGCTGCAACATCACGCATTTTTTGCTTGAATAGATCAGCCGTACCGGGGCGCTGGAACTGGGGGAAATCCAGCGGAATCATATCATGCACCAATATATGTGCGCGGGCACCGGGCAAAGCGTGGACCGCATCAAAGACCTGACGCTCAAGGTTGCTGTGGCCGACATTGAGCCAGATTGTACCATCAGGCAAGTATCGCGCTAGCATCGGCCTCAAGCCATTGCGCCCGGCCTTTGCCAAACAAAGCCTACGCAAATCACTTTGCACCGCGCGTTTAGACCTATCTGCCTTAAGAAACAGGCGTGAAAGCAGGTCGGGCCGCCCCCAAGGTGTTTTGCCAAGTAGCCTGTCTTGCAGGGTTTTTACCCCGTCACGGTCTAGTAACACATACCCCAGTGACGTTCGTACAAGTGCAAAAAGCGGTGCTGAATCTGTTAAAAGTTGCGCCAAATAGGCTGCTTCAACCCGGTCAATGCCGGTCATCGGGCCACGGCCCACCCGGGATATCAGCCTCGTCAGGTCCAGTAAGCGTGCCGCCGGGTGGCTGGAATTTTGCCCCATCGCCACCAAAACCGCCTATTCGGCAGCTTCGGACAGGGCGAGTATTTCTTGCAAATAGGCTCTAAGATCGTCACGCAGATCATCACGTGCCAAGCCAAACGAAACCGTTGCCTGCAAAAAACCGGCTTTTGAGCCACAATCAAACCTTTGCCCGGAAAACCGGTAACCATAGACCTCCCTGCCTTCAGCAAATTCCTGTGCGATTGCGTCAGTCAACTGGATCTCGCCGCCAGCCCCGCTTTTCAAACGGTTGAGGTTTTGCAGGATTTTAGGGGTCAGGATATAACGGCCAATGACTGCAAGATTTGATGGCGCCATTCCTGCTGCTGGTTTTTCAACCATGCCCTTGACCGAGACGATCGTGCCCATGTCTTCCTTAATGTCTAGCATTCCGTATGAGCTGGCCTTTTCTGGCGGCACTTCCATCGTGGCGACCATGCAGCCACCAGTTTCCTCATAGGCCTCAATCATCTGTTGCAAGCAGGGTTTTTCAGCGGCAATGACATCATCTGTCAAAATCACTGCAAAAGGCTCATTCGCAATCAGGCGGCGGGCACACCAGACCGCGTGGCCGAGGCCCAGCGCTTTGTGCTGACGGATATAGGCAATAGCGCCACTTTCCATATTGGTATTTTTAAGCACTCCAAGAAGATCAATTTTTCCCTTCTTGCGCAGTTCTTGCTCCAATATTGGGGCATTATCAAAATAATCCTCCAACGCGCCTTTGCCGCGTGAGGTAACAAAAATAAACTCCTTGATTCCGGCAGCGCGAGCCTCATCAATCGCGTATTGAATAAGCGGCCGGTCAACCAGTGTCATGATCTCTTTTGGAATGTATTTTGTTGCTGGCAAAAATCGCGTGCCAAGCCCGGCAACCGGAAAAATCGCTTTTGTGACTTTGCGTTTCATATTATCCTACCCCTTGAAGCCAAAAGCCTGCTGGCCTATTTATCAGGCGCAAAACAACTCCAGCTTGCTCACTCTTGCTACATTTTGGTTAACATTACTCTTAAACCACTTTGAGGTCATCAGGAATGGGGGAAATTGTCACTGTTCTGACGTTGTAAGGCAACACGCATGCGTTCTTGCCCGGCGCGCTTGCGAAATCTGGCCCATTGCCAAAGCGGCTCTCTCCGGTTTGCTTTGCCAAAAATACCGCCTGTTTGCTCCCAAAACCCGGCTTTATGAAACCTGACATGGTGAAATAGGGCGGTTGGACTGAGGCGATAGACCGTTACCACATTTCCAGCCCTCACCTGCTGCACAGCCCTCTGATACAGGCGCTTACGGCTCCCCAAAATGCCGGCCATGCAAACGGCTTTTTGCGTTGCATCCTTTCGCATGAATGGCAGAAAAGGAGAGGCTGAGATATCTATGGGGGCAAGGGGCTCAATCAGACGTCTGCCACCCTCATCAAACCCCGCCTCTAAATCTGCCATCAGCCGGCCAACATCACGCGGCTCCAGCCCCCCGGAAACCAGATGCCGAATCAGCCGGGCACGCTGGTTTTTCCTGAACTTGCCCCTCGTGCTGGCGTGGTGGTTTTTGGCAGCGTGTTTGCGCAAAAAAAGCACCATAGAGGCACCGATTTCAAACAGTGAGGTTGGTGCCCGGTCTGCTCCGCGCCTATCGGAGGCGGCATAGCCATGGTGCACTTGCGCCAGTGGAGATATGGCAGTGACCTGATCCGCACTTGCCAGCCGCATATTCAAGTCGGACTCATCATGGTAAAAGCGAAAAACAGGGTCAAACCCGCCTGAATCTGCCAAAATATCGCGACGAAAGGCGCAATTTGTGCCTTCGGTTTTGACCGCATGACCAGCAGGGGCATCCGGTATGAAAACATCATCCCCGTCATTGTCCAGCGGCAAGGTCTCTCCGGTGCTGTTGAGTAAAGAAGCCCGCCATTGAAACGAGATACCGTTGCGCCCGCGTACATAACCGCCCACCGCCGCAACTTTTGGGTCGCAAAAAGCTGCTGTAAGGTAGCTCAGCCATGTTGGCTCGGGCACCGCATCGTCATCAATGAATGCCACCACCTCGCCTGCCGCCTGTGCAATTCCAGCATTGCGAGCCGCCGAGATATTGGCCTCGTCAAACGGTATCAACTTTACCCGCTCTTCCCAGCCCATGGCGCGCAATGCAGCTT
>CAYNXK010000070.1:0-10258 GCA_964401125.1 uncultured Aliiroseovarius sp. | reverse complement strand
GGTTTTCCGGTTTTCCGGTTTTCCGGTTTTCCGGTTTTCCGGTTTTCCGGTTGAATCTGAGCTTCACTTAGCTAGGTTGTCAACTAGTTTCTCCATAAACTCCCAGCCAGATTCTAACTGCTTTATATCAATAAATTCATTGGCTTGGTGGGCCTGATTAATACTTCCAGGGCCGCAAATAACAGCCGAATATCCGCCTTTCTGGAACTGCCCGGCTTCCGTGCCGTAGCTGACTACATGACGACCATTATCACCAGTCAGGCCGCGCGCCAGCATCTCGGCAGCACCACTTTCCTCAGGTACAAGGCCCGGCACGGCAAAGCGTGTTTCAACGTCAATCCGCGCACTTGGTTGCACGGCCTGCATTTCGGCCTGCACTTCATCCACCTTTTTCTGGTAACGCGCCAACCAATCTGCTGGATCTTCCCCCGCCACCACCCGAAACCCCATAATAAAATGGCAATCCTTTGCCGTGATATTCTCGGCAGTACCGCCAGTAATGGTGCCCACATGCGCCGTGGTCCAGGGCGGCGTGAACAGAGCCGCCAGCGGCGCGGGCACCGCCCTCATGCTTTCCGCATTCACCTGATTGGCCCAGTCGATCAGCTTGGCCGCCACCATCACCGCGTTGACACCCGTATGCATCAGGGAGGAATGCACCTCAAAGCCGCGCACATGGGTCGTAACCGCGTAGCCGCCCTTGTGGCCCGTTACCACCTGCATCTGTGAGGGCTCACCAATGATAACTCCGGTAGCTCGTGGCAGTTTTTTAGCCATTTCGACAATCATCCGGGGCGCACCGATGCAGCCCACTTCCTCGTCATAGGAAAGGGCAATTTGCAAAGGTCTCTTTACGCCACGCCGCAAGGCCAGAGGCACCGCCGCCAGCATGAGCGCGTTAAAACCCTTCATGTCGCAAGTACCGCGCCCATAAAGCCGCCCGGCTTTTTCAACCACCTGAAACGGGTCCGTATCCCAGTTCTGGCCATCAACCGGCACCACATCCGTATGGCCGGACAGCACCACGCCACCTTCAACTTCCGGGCCAATATTGGCATACAGGTTAGCCTTGGTTCCGTCATCATTATAAACTCGGTGCGCGGTCACGCCAAAGCCTGCAAGATAGCCTTCGATCCAGTCAATAATTTCAAGATTTGATTCGCGGCTGACGGTCGGAAAAGCCACCAGAATATCCAGAATTTCGCGCGTGCTCAGCTCAGTTGCCATATTTTCTCCTCAGGGCGCAGCCTGTCGAGGGCGTGCAAAAAGGTCAAGAGTGGTTGCTAATAAATTGACCACACGGCAATTTTTCAAAATATCCCCAGTTAAGTGTTGCCGCATTTATAAATCCTGCTAACAATTTACCCTCAAGAGGTGGCACAAGACCGCCTACATATATGCTTGGGAGAAAAACATGCCCGATGGGGGCCAGCACGTTCTTGATGTTCGGGGTCTTAATACCGTATTTCGCACACGTGGCGGAGAAGTTCATGCTGTGAACAATGTCAGCTTTTCCTTGAAAAAGGGCGAATTGCTGGGCGTTGTTGGTGAAAGCGGCTCGGGGAAATCTGTCACTATGATGTCTCTGATAGGCCTGCTGCCAACGCCGCCTGCCGAGGTGCGTCAGGGCCAGGTATTGTTTGATGGGTTGGACCTTTTAAAGACTGACGCCGCCACGCTGCGCAACATTCGCGGCGCGCGTATTGGCTTTGTCTTTCAGGACCCGATGACAAGCCTCAACCCGGTTTTCACTGTAGGGTTTCAACTGCGCGAACCCCTGATTCGCCATATGGGGCTGAAAAAGCGCGCCGCTCACCAGCGCGCGATCGAGTTGCTGGAACTGGTGGGCATTCCCGATGCCGGCCAACGTCTGAAAGATTATCCGCACCAGTTTTCCGGCGGGATGCGCCAGCGGGTGATGATTGCCATCGCCTTGGCCTGCGACCCTGAAGTGCTGATTGCCGACGAACCAACCACGGCACTTGACGTGACCATTCAGGCGCAGATTCTTGAGCTGGTAAAAGAACTGCGCCAGAAGCTTGGCATGGCGATTATCTGGATCACCCATGATCTGGGCGTGATTGCCGGCATCGCTGACCGGGTTATGGTAATGTATGGTGGCCAAGTGGTTGAACAAGCTCCGGTGCGCGAGCTGTTCAAGAACCCGCAACACCCCTATACAAAGGCGCTGCTCAAGACCATTCCGCATGTGCGCGGGGCACGGGCCGAGCGCCTGAACGTGATCGAAGGGCAGCCGCCGATGTTGGGCGCGCCCCCCACTTCCTGCCCTTTCCGGGCACGCTGTGATGTAGCGTTTGAGCGCTGCGCTCAGAAAAACCCGGACCAGATCGCCTATTCCTCTGACCATGATGTTGCTTGCTTTCTTGTAGACAAGGAGGCGGCATATGCTTGATGACACCGCCACTGGCAACAGCCTGCGTAAACTTGTGGAGGTCAAAGACCTCAAAAAGCACTTTCCCATTTATTCAGGCCTGTTTCGCAAACATGTGGGCGATGTAAAAGCGGTGGACGGGGTCAGTTTCGATATATTCGAGGGCGAGACCCTGGGGCTGGTGGGCGAATCAGGCTGCGGAAAATCCACCTGCGGCCGGGCAATTTTGCGGCTTTATGACATCACCGGCGGCTCAATATGCATCAATGGCACGGAAATAGGCGAGATGTCGCAATCCCGCCTGCGCAAAATGCGCCCGACCATGCAAATGGTGTTTCAGGACCCGCAGGCCAGCCTGAACCCGCGCATGACTGTCGAGCGGATTATCGGCGAGCCGCTGGAAGAACACACCAAATTGAAGCGTGCCGAAAAACTGGACCGCGTGCATGAATTGATGGATGCGGTTGGGCTGAACCGGGCCTTTTCCAGCCGTTACCCCCACGAATTTTCCGGCGGCCAGAAGCAACGCATTGGTATTGCCCGCGCCCTGGCCCTGAACCCGAAATTCATTGTCTGTGACGAGCCAATCGCCGCCCTTGACGTGTCCATTCAGGCGCAGGTCGTCAACCTGCTGGAAGATTTGCAAAAGCAATTCGGCCTGACCTATCTGTTCATCAGCCACGACCTTTCAATGGTGCGCCATATCGCTGACCGGGTGGCGGTGATGTATCTGGGGAAAATCGTTGAGCTTTCGCCGCGCGATGCGTTGTACGCCGAACCTTTGCACCCCTACACCAAGGCCTTGCTGAGCGCCGTGCCGGAGCCTGACCCTGATGCCAGCACCGATGGCCGGGTTATTTTGCAAGGCGATGTGCCCAGCCCGGCCAACCCGCCCACGGGCTGCAATTTTTGCACCCGTTGCCCGGTGGTCATGGATATCTGCCGCATTGACGACCCGGATTTCCGCGAGATTCAGCCGGGGCGTTTCGTGGCCTGCCATCATCATAACAACAATGAGACCGCCGGAAAACCGGTGCTGACTGAGGTTTGAGCGCCTAAACAATGGAGAGAACAACATGAAACTCAAGACAGCCTTACTGGGAGCAGCCGCTGCGGTTGCCCTTTCACCGCTGGCGGCCATGGCCGAACGCGGCTCTGACGGCCATGTGAACATCATTTATTGGCAAGCGGCCTCAATTCTGAACCCGTTCCTTTCGGGCGGCACCAAGGATATGGATGCCTCGGCCCTGATCCTAGAGCCTCTGGCGCGCTATGACGAAAACGGCAATATGGTACCGTGGCTGGTGACCGAAATTCCGACCGTTGAAAACGGCGGTGTCAGCGAAGACCTGACCTCGATCACCTGGAACATCACGCCCGGCATTCTGTGGTCTGACGGCACCGCGCTTACCTCTGCTGACGTGGTTTTCACCGGCGAATATTGCATGAACGAAGAGGGCGGCTGTCAGCAGTTGGCCAATTTCGGTGATGTGGAAAGCATTGTGGCGGTTGATGAGCTGACAGTAAAAGTCACCTTCACCAAGCCCAAGCCGTTCCCTTATGGCCCCTTCGTTGGCGCCACCACCCCGATCATTCAGGCAGCCCAGTTTGCTAATTGTTCAGGAGCCGCCGCGCCACAATGTACCGAGCAGAATTTCGGCCCCATCGGCACTGGCCCCTTCAAGGTCACCGAGTTCAAGGCCAATGACACCATCTCGATGATTGCCAACCCCAATTTCCGCTACCCCTCCAAGCCAGCTTTTGCCAGCCTGACCTTCAAAGGTGGTGGTGATGCGGCATCAGCAGCCCGCGCCGTGCTGGAAACCCGTGAATTTGACTATGCTTGGAACCTGCAAATCGACCCGACAATTCTGGCCCAGATGGCCAAAGCAGGTAACGGCCAGGTGGTTTCAGCCTTCGGCACCGGGGTTGAACGGTTGATGGTCAATCTGAGCAATCCTGATCCGGCCCTTGGTGACAAGCGCTCGACCCTTGAAGGTGGTCCGCACCCGTTCCTGACAGATAGCGCCGTGCGTCAGGCGCTCAGCCTGGCGATTGACCGCAACTTGCTGGCCGAAGTTGGCTATGGCGAAGCAGGCAAACCTACCTGTAACGTGGTTCCGGCCCCGGCAATCTATGCCTCAACCGCCAATGATGCCTGCCTGGTGCAGGACATGGCCAAGGCCAAACAGCTGCTGGATGATGCGGGTTGGGTGCCTGGAAGTGACGGTATCCGCGCCAAAGACGGCGTGCGCCTGTCGATTCTCTATCAGACATCGACCAATGCCGTGCGTCAGGATACGCAAGCTCTGGTCAAACAGTGGTGGAACGAACTTGGCGTGGAAGTGGAGCTGAAAAACATTGATGCTTCCGTGTTCTTTGGTGGTGACCAGTCCAGCCCGGACACCTTCCAGAAGTTCTTTGCCGATATCCAGATGTACACCAACCTGTTCACTGGCACCGATCCGGAAGCCTACATGAACAGCTGGACCTGTGCGGAAATCCCCAATCCGGGCAACAACTGGCTTGGCTCGAACATGCCGCGCTACTGCACCGAGGCCTATGACGCGCTGGCGGCTGAACTGGGCGGCACCGCTGACATCAATGAGCGGGCCCGCATCGTGCGCGCGATGAATGACATGCTGATGGAAGAAGGCGCCATGATCCCGCTGATCCACCGTGGCCGGGTTTCGGCCCATGCCAACAGCCTGCAAGGTGTCAAGCTCAACGTCTGGGATTCCGAGATGTGGAACATTGCCGACTGGACCCGTGCCGACTGATCTAGCCACCTGAAACAACGGCCGCTCCGCCCTTAATAGCGCGGGGCGGCCACCATAAACCCTAAAAGAAATGAACAGAGCCACCGCCATGTTGCATTACACAATCAGACGCCTGATGTTCACCGTTCCGGTGCTTCTCTTCATTTCTTTTATCATATTTCTGCTGCTGGATATGGCGCCGAATGATCCCACCGGCAACCTGCCCCTGACCATTCCGCCGGAAGTGCGTGAGCAAATTCGCCAAAGCCTTGGCCTTGGAGAGCCAATGCCGGTGCGCTACCTGAAATGGCTCATACAATTCTTCATCAACGAGCCTTTGAACCTCTGGGATACTTGGTGGGATACTTGCAGTTTCAACTGCGAAGACCGCCTGCGGGTAACCAGCTGGGCCACCCGCTCGCCGGTCGTTGACCTGATCGCCGAGCGCATGCCGCAAACCCTTTGGGTGGTAGGCATGTCTTATGTGGTGGGCATTCTCATTGCCCTCCCCATCGGGGTGATCTCGGCCTACCGGCAATATAGCTGGTTTGATCAGGCCGGCACGTTTGTTTCCATGATCGGCTTCTCGGTGCCACCGTTCTTTTCCGGGGTGCTGATGATCGTAATTTTTTCCGTACAACTTGGCTGGTTCCCCTCAATCTACAACACCACGCTGGAAGTGGTGGACTGGGAAACCTTTAAGATGCAGTTCCGCCAGATGGTGATGCCCGTCATGGTGTTGTCGCTGCAAACCACAGCGCAGATCAGCCGTTACATGCGTGCCTCCATGTTGGATAACCTCAACATGGATTATGTGCGCACGGCGCGGGCCAAGGGTATGAAAGAACATGTGGTGCTACTGGTGCATGTGCTGCGCAATTCGCTGATCCCGGTGATTACCGTCATCGCCCTTGGTATTCCGGCAATTTTTGGCGGCGCCATCATTACCGAACAGGTGTTCAAGGTAAATGGCATCGGCCAGCTGCTGATCATCGGTATTCAGGGCGCAGATATTCCGCTGGTGCAAACCCTGACCTTCATTTTCGCGGTGCTGATCGTGTTCTTCAACCTGATTGCCGA
Organism: uncultured Aliiroseovarius sp.; assembly: GCA_964401125.1. Classification (GTDB taxonomy): domain Bacteria; phylum Pseudomonadota; class Alphaproteobacteria; order Rhodobacterales; family Rhodobacteraceae; genus JAAEUB01. Next base: position 4,027 of record CAYNXK010000070.1, on the reverse strand, counting down.
TATTCTCTACGGCATCCTTGACCCGAGGATCCGTTATGACTGACGCAATCTCCCAAACCAGCGAAACCACTAAGGCTGAAGCCCCGCGCTCGCAATGGGCCGATGTCTGGAGCCAATTCCGCACCCACCGGGGCGCAATGATGGGTGCCGGGTTCTTTTTGTTCATCTGCTTGCTGGTCGTTGTCGGCCCGTGGTTCTGGACGATCGATTCTAATTTCATCAATATTAGCGTCCGCAATCAGGGCTGGTCGCTGGCTCACCCGATGGGCACCGACCAACTGGGGCGCGACACCTTTGCACAAGTGCTGGCAGGCGGGCGCGTGTCGCTGCTGGTCGGGGTCACGGCCATGCTGCTGGCGCTGGGACTGGGCACGCTGGTAGGCGTGCTGGCAGGCTATTTCAAATGGCTGGATTCACCGCTGATGCGCCTGACAGACCTGTTTTTGGCCCTGCCAATCCTGCCCTTGCTGCTGGTCATCATCATGCTGTTCCGCGACACCCTACGCGCAGCCTTCGGGCCGGAAACCGGGATATTCTTTCTGGTGGTCTTTGTCATCGGCATCACCTCATGGATGCACACGGCCCGTATCGTGCGCGGCGATGTTTTGTCCCTCAAGGAACAAGAATTCGTGCTGGCGGCACGCTCGATCGGCACCCCCAGCAGCCGCATGATCCTGCGCCATATCCTGCCAAACGTAATGAGCCCGATCATGGTCTCGGCCACCCTGGGCATTGCCTCGGCCATCATCACCGAAAGCGCCATCAGCTTTCTCGGGCTGGGCTTTCCCTCGGACTTTCCCACCTGGGGCCGCCTGCTGGCTGACAGCACCAATTTCATGACCCTGAACCCGGAACGGGTGATCTGGCCGGGACTGGCAATTTCCCTGACAGTGCTCAGCGTAAACTACATCGGTGACGGCCTGCGCGACGCCCTGGACCCCCGCATCCGCGGCCGGTAAGTACCGCCCCGGTAGTGGCAACCTACCGAGGGGCGGGGATTGACGGGACACTCCGGCGCTCACTCTGAGGGACCTAAAGCGCTCCAGGTCTTATTAGGTCAGGCATTATATAAGGCGAAACGCGTTAAGGGATATAGGAAGGCTTTAGCCGCGCGCAGCATCTCAGATATAGCGCACGGGAGTGAATTTTAAGTGCAAAATTCATGAAGCATGCCCGCGCGTTCAATACCTTATAGCCTGGCATCAGAATCAAAATTAAGCCGTCAGACTATAGAGACCGAACATCAAAGCGTACAGGCACGCGGGCCAAGACCCCGTTGCCGCAAAGCATCATCCCCTCTGTTCTGGCCCAAACTACAAACCCCCGCCAGCAATTCCAGTTTTCTAGAAAACTGGAAACATGAATATAATAATGTTTCTATTCTATGGCGAAGAATTAGTGCGCTTTTCACCTATTCTAGCTGACAACCTTTAAGCCTACCGGCCAACCCGGTTGCGAATACGACGCACCAATAGCCAGACCACCAGCGCCACCGGCAGCACCAAAGCCGCTGTAAGTTCGCCCTTGCCGATACCCAGTGGCTCGGCCACCGGATAGGCCAGATAAGCCGCCAGCGACACCGCGTAATAGCTGATCGCCACCACACTCAGCCCCTCCACGGTTTCCTGCAGGCGCAGTTGCAGATCAGCGCGCTTATCCATGCTTTCCAGAACTTTCTGGTTCTGCTCCGAACGCGCCACATCAACTTGCGTGCGCAACAGATTGGCGGCCCGTGTAGCCCTCTTAGCCAGCGAGGCAAGTTGGGTTTCCGTGGCATTCACCGTGCGCATAGCCGGGTCAAACCGGCGCATCATGAACTCGCTCAGCATCTGGCGCCCATCAAATCTGGTTTCACGCAGCACTTCAATGCGCTGATGCACGATTGTCTCGTAAGCCCCTGTTGCGCCAAAGCGAAATGAGGTTTCTGCCATCACCCCTTCCAACTCACCCGACAGGTTCAGAAGTGCGCCCAGATCTGCCTCAGGTGCTGTCGAGCTGCCACCCAACCCCTGCATCAGCGCGCTCAGTTCCACATCGACACTGTTAACTCTTGGCGCAATCACCCGTACCCGTGCATGGCCCAGCATCGCCATGGTTTTATAGGTTTCGATCTCGCATATCCGCTGCACAATGCGCCCGGTCCGGCGGGCGGTGATGCCCTTTTCGGCAAATACCGCAAAACGCAGATGCCCGGCCGAATCTATGCGAAAATCTCCGGCTACAACACCCGCGCCGTCCAGCACCTCAACCACCGCCATGCTTTCGGGCACAAACCAGGCTTCGAGCTTTTTGCGAATGGTGCTATCGGCCGGGCGTTCTTCAATGCGAATCAGGGCCGAGGTCAGCCTTGTGCCTGGGATGCACGCCAGCCAATCCTGTGGAAAAACACTGAAGGCGGCCGGATCAAACGGCCTCTCGGTATTGCCCTCGACAAAAATCGTATAGGTGACAAACTCGCCGTGGCTTTCCCATTTCAGCTGGTGCTTACCGATCTGGCCAAAGTAATGCGTGGCACCGGGCTGCGGATGCGCCGCACCAAAGCGGTCCAGCAGGTCAAGCAAATGCACCATATCGGCGCCCCTGTCGCGCCCGGCGGCATTTTCCGGGCGTTTGACCGCCAGATAGGCGGCATAGGACGGGACTTTGATGGCGGGAAAGGGCCGCGCATGCAGCTCGTTGACAAGAGCATAACGCAGCGGGTGATCTTCAATTTGCACCATCTTGGGCAATCCTTTTCATGACTTCACGGCAGAAATCCTCGCCGCGCGCTTCAAAGTCAACATATTGGTCGAAACTTGCGGCTGCCGGGGCCAGCAGCACAATATCGCCGGGTTCCGCCTCGGCATGGGCCCGGGCCACGGCAACCTCCATGGTTTGGCAAATCTCATGTTCGGTGTCGCCAAGCTGCCCAGCGAAATCGCCCGCGCTGGCTCCGATCAGATAGGCCTTGGCCACCCGGCTCAGATGTGGCGCAAGTGCTTTGATGCCGCCCGCCTTGGCCTCACCGCCGGCAATCCAGCGCACCCTCTCAAAGGCTTGCAAGGCAGCGGCGGCACTTTCCATATTGGTGGCTTTACTGTCATTGACATAAGTAACGCCGCCCGCCTCGGCCACGATCTGCGAGCGGTGCGGCAGGCCTTTGAAGCTGCGAAACCCGGAGGCAACCTCACGCGGAGCCAGCCCGAGGCTGCGCAAAACCGCATAGGCAGCGCAGGCGTTCTGGTGATTATGCGCCCCCGGCAGGCTTTTCACCCCACGCAGGTCAATTGATGCCACCTGCCGGCCCTTGCGCCATTCGGCCAGATGGCCCTTGCGCACAAATATCTGCCAGCCGGGGCCGGTAAGCTTGCGGGTCACACTAATACGGATCACCCGGGAATCCGCTATGCCCTCGCCCAGTTGGTTGGCCAGAAAAACACCCTCCGGCTGGTCCACCCCCACCACGGCCCGGTCAGGCCCGCCCTCGACAAGTAAGCGCCGCTTGGCGGCAAAATAGCCGCCCATGCCGCCGTGCCGCTCCAGGTGATCTGGCGTCAGGTTGATGAATACCGCAATATCAGGCGTCAGGGCGCGGGCCAGCTCGATCTGATAGCTCGACAGCTCCAGCACCGCCACGCTTGCCTCTGTCGCCGGCTCAAGGTCCAGCACCCCACGGCCGATATTGCCGCCCAGCTGCACATCCCGCCCCGCCTCGGCAAGCACATGGGCAATCAGCGCCGAGGTGGTGGATTTGCCGTTTGAGCCGGTCACCGCCACCACGCTGGGCGTTACCTCGAAATTCTCCCATTCCTGCGTGGCGAATGAGCGGAAGAACAAGCCCACATCGTTATCCACCGGCACGCCGGCCTCCATGGCCCGGGCAACCAGCTTGTGTGGTGCCGGATAAAGCGACGCAATACCGGGGCTGACGATCAGTGCGGCCACATCATCCCAGGCGTTGCCCTTGCCCAGATCATAGGCCAGAAACCCCTCGGCCTCGGCCAGGATGCGCGCCGCCGGGTCATCGTCCCAGCACAGCACCTCGGCC
>CAYNXK010000069.1:0-10304 GCA_964401125.1 uncultured Aliiroseovarius sp. | reverse complement strand
GGATTGCCGTGCAATCCACTGACGGCCAACGGGTATAAGGCGGGACGCTTTAGGCCCACCGCGCGTGCAGGTTACGCTTTGGTAACTAACTTGAACCAATTCTTGCGATGCAAACCGGAGTAGGAGCCTCGCATGTTACGATATCTTTATGCCGATGAAATAAGCCGTTTTCCCCGTCTGCGCGACAGTATGTTCCGTGACCGCGCACAGCAATTTTCCACCCGCCTTGGTTGGGACGTGCAGGTTGATGCCCATGGTTTTGAGCGTGATGAATATGATGAGATGAATCCACTTTATCTGATCTGGGAACAGCCCGACGGGTTGCATGGCGGCAGCATGCGGTTTTTGCCCAGCGTCGGGCGCACCATGGTCAACGATCATTTCGCGCATCTTACGGATGGTGTGCGCATTGAAAGCCCCCTGATTTGGGAATGCACCCGTTTTTGTCTTGCTCCGGAGGGTGCTGGCCGGCAGGTTTCGGCGGCTTTGGCGCTGGGGGCAGGTGAGTTGATGCAGGCCTATAAGCTCAAGCATTATGTTGGCGTGTTTGACCGCCGGATGCGGCGCATTTACCGCCTGATGGGGTTGAAGCCTGAGGTCATAGGCACTGCTGGCCATGGTTCAGAGGAAATTGGCATTGGCCTTTGGTCGATGGATGAGAGCGTGTTTGCCCCTACTTTGGCCCTTGTTGGGGTCAGCCGCGAGGTCTCAAAAGGCTGGCTGCGCTACGCGCGTGGCGGCACTGTGCTGGCCGCACCTTTGGAAAGCGTTTCGGCCTGATCTGGTTTCCACATTAAGGTGCATGCACGCGCGTTCACTAATTTATAGCCTGACATCAGAAACAAAATTAAGCCGTCAGGCTATAGCTGTGCAATTTAGGGAACCTCTGAATAATGTTCCGCCCGGCATTTTGCAAAAATTCCAGCCCCCGACCGCCCCACGGCGGGGGCTATTGCAAGGTTTCATTCTATTGAAAAGGCACGTGTAATTGGAATGATGCTTGCAATCAATTCTGGTTCATTTCGCCCCCCACCCGGTCGGGGGCTGGCATTTTTGCAAAACCCCTGCTTAATCAGAGGTTCCTTAACTGGAAAACCGGTTTCCACTTTTCGGATTGCGCTTTAGGGTCACCTCATGACCGCGCCGCGCATCATATTCTCCGACGATCAGGCCGAGGCTCATGATCAGGTTGCCGCGCTTCTGCGCGCTGCCGGGGTGGACCTTGCTGAGGGCCAGCTGACACCACTTAGTGAGGGAAAGTCGGGCCTGCTGGCGGTGATTGGCAAGGCCGGCTCTGGCAAAACTCTGTTGCTGGCAGCGCTTTACCGGGCGCTGGAGGAAGCCGGGGTTGAGACCATTTCCGGCGATTGGGAGGGCCGCGCCCGCAAGGGCAGGCGCACGCTGGCCATTCTTGCCCCCACCAACAAGGCGGCCTCGGTTCTGCGCAATTATGGTGTGCCGGCAACCACCATCCACCGCATTCTCTACACCCCGGTTTATGACCCGGAATACGAGCGCATTGCCGATTGGTTGGCAGGGCAGGGCGCGCGGCCCAACATCGAAGGCCTGACTGATGTGGCCCTTGACCGGGCGCTGGAATTTTACAAGCAAACCAAGTCAGTTTTCGGCGCTCTGGCCACGGCAGGCCTGCGCGGATCTGATTTTATTACCGGCTGGAAGCGCCGTGACGAGGCGCTGGATATTGGCTTTGTTGATGAAAGCTCCATGCTGGATGAAAAGCAATATAACGACCTGCGCGAGATTTTTCCAACCCTTGTGCTGTTTGGCGACCCGGCGCAGCTTGCCCCTGTGGGGCAATCCGGCGAGATGGTGTTTGACCGGCTAAAGCCCGAACATAAGCTGATTTTGCACCGAGTTCACCGGCAGGAACAGGGCAACCCTATCCTTGATCTAGCCCATGCCCTGTCTGATGACAGCATGGGGTTTGAGGCTTTTGAACGTCTGATAGAAGAGGCCGCCCGCTCTGACGACCGCGTGGTTGTGGCCCCCCGCGTCAATGCCGATATGATGGCGCGCAGCCCGGTTTTGGTCTGGCGCAACAAGACCCGTATCCGCCTGATACATGCTTTTCGGGCTGCGCATAATGCCCCGGAATACGAGCTTCTGCCCGGTGAGCCGCTGATTTGTGATGGCATCGAGCTGCCCATGAAACACCGTAAAAAGCGCGTTGACCTTGAGGCGCGCGGCCTTATCAAAGGCGCGCAATGTGTCTATTTGGGACCGGGGCGCAAGCCGGGTTTTTCGCGCCTGCATGTGTTTGGCGCACCCGAGCCGCAGGTCTCAGCCGCCTCGATTGTCAAAATAGAACTCCCGGATCAGGACGAGCCGCTGATCCCGTTTGCGGCCCGCATGGGGGCGGCGTTTTTGCATGGTGCAGCAGTGACCGTTCACAAGGCGCAAGGCTCGCAATGGCCTGAGGTGCAGGTGTTTGGCCCGGACATTGCCGCAGCCGCTTGGGCCGGGCGCATGGAGGCGGGGCTGCCCCTGTGGAAACGGCTGGCTTACGTGGCCATAACCCGCGCCGAAACCCGGCTGCACTGGGTCACACGCTATGCGCTGGCGCGCCCCTTGCAGGAGCTGGGCGTGGCTGATCTGCGCACGGCCGCCCCTGCTCCGTTCGAGCTTGCATCACAGGCGGAGGATAATCATGAGCCGTAGCATCATCATCACCGGCGCATCTGCCGGTATTGGCCGGGCGGTGGCCGAATTGTTTGGCCATACAGGTTGGCGGGTTGGCCTGATCGCCAGGCGTCGTGATAAGCTTGAGCAGGTCGCGGCGGGCCTGAAAAATATGCAAGTTCTATGCGCTGATGTCACAAAGCCGGAAGAGGTTGCACAGGCCTTTGGCGATTTCGGTCAGCTTGATGTATTGTTCAACAATGCCGGTATTTTCACCCCGGCGGCCCTGATTGACGAGGTCTCGCTGGAGAACTGGCGAGTGGCGCTGGATGTGAACTTGACGGGCATGTTTCTTTGCGCCCGTGCCGCTTTTGGCCAGATGCGGGCGCAACAGCCGCAAGGTGGGCGGATCATCAATAACGGCTCTATTTCGGCCCATAGCCCGCGCGCCGGATCGGTAACCTACACCACCACAAAACACGGCGTCACCGGGCTGACTAAAACCATCAGCCTTGACGGGCGGTCCTTTGGCATTACCTGCGGCCAGATCGACATTGGCAATGCCCGCACCGACCTGCTGCAAGGCATTATTGATCGGGCGGAGGCCAAGGGAGAGGTGCCACCCCCGACGATGGATGTGGGCGATGTGGCGCGCGCGGTTTTGCACATGGCCAGCCTGCCGCCCGAGGCCAATGTGTTGAACATGACGATCATGGCCAGCAAAATGGAGCATGTGGGCCGGGGCTGACGGGGGCTGACGGGGCTTTGATGTTCTGCCGGGTCAGGTGCGCAAAATCACCCGGAACAGGGCCGAAGCCCCCCAGCCCGCCGCAATGGCGATGAACAGCGACAGGAGGCCGTAAATCAACGGTCTTTCATGGGCCAGATTGTATATCCAGCGCTCTATTCCGACCTTGCGCACATCAATCATTGCCACATGCTCTGCAATTACCTTGCCGCCACGGGTCAGGTAAATTCGGGCATAATATTCACCTTCCGTCAGGTTTGACGGTAGTGAAATCGAGGTGTTGAACAACGTGTCCTCAGATAGGGTTACGGCCCCTTCCTGAATTTTATACAGCCCCTGTTCCGTGCGGATACGGATCACCGCCGCGGTGAACTCCGCCACGTATTCGGCTGCGCCTGCCTCATCGGCCACCCGGATGGATTGCGGGATTGTGATGTGGTGGCGCAGGTCTTCAGCTTCCAGAATTGCTTCGGAGAGGGGCGCGCTGGTGGCGATTGCATAAAAACTCGGAGCGGCCTCAACCTCAAGTGCGGCGGTGTTGATCCAAATGCCAAAGCGGTGCGATTTACGGCGCACAACCAGCGGGTATGACGGGCCTTCAATCACCACAATCACGTTCAAATCACCTGTATCAGGTGCTGGGGCCTCACGTTTGACTGCCCCGAAGACCAAAATTTCGGAGCCAACAAAAGTAGCCGTGATGGCCACGAAATTCTGGCTCAAGCCGGCAACCAAGGTTTCCTCAGCCTTGGCGGGCAGGGCCATGAGCAGGATTAGCGCTAAGGCTAGACGCAACATATCAGTGCCCCCCCGCGCCAAGTGAGAAAAGCTCGCTAGGCTCTAACAGCAGATCCAACCCCAGCTTGGTGCAGACCGTCAACACCATGATGGCCAGCAGAATGCGCAGCTGCTCAGCCTTCAGTTTAACACCAATACGCGCGCCGATCTGGGCACCGATCACGCCACCAATCAACAGCAGAACCGCCAGCACCATATCGACCGTTTGGTTGGTGGTGGCGTGTAAAAGCGTGGTGAAGGCGGTAACAAATATGATTTGAAACAGCGATGTGCCCACCACAACCTTGGTAGGCATGCCGAGCAGGTAAATCATTGCCGGCACCATGACAAAACCACCGCCCACACCCATGATGGCGGCTAGAATACCAACCAGCACGCCCACAATCAGCGGCGGGATCACCGAAATATACAAGCCAGATGTGCGGAACTTCATCTTGAAGGGCAGGGCATGTATCCAGGTATGTTTGCGTCGTGTTGGTACGGCACCGCCGCCGCGTATCTTCATGATTGCCCGCAGGCTTTCAATGAACATCAAGGCACCAATCAGCCCCAGGAAAATCACGTAAGACAGCTTGATCAGCAGGTCAACCTGCCCCACCGCCTTCAGGGTATTGAACACCTGCACCCCAAGGGCGGCCCCAACCAAGCCCCCGGCCAGCAGTACCAACCCCATGCGCAAGTCCACCGTCTTGCGTTTGAGATGCGCCAGGACACCGGAAAAGGACGAGGCGACAATCTGGTTGGCCTCAGTTGCCACCGCCACTGCAGGCGGAATGCCGATGAAAAACAGCAAGGGCGTCATCAAAAAACCACCGCCCACCCCAAACATGCCGCTGAGTATGCCGACAATGCCGCCAAGGCCAAGCAACAGAAAGGCATTGACCGAGACTTCGGCTATGGGAAGATAGATTTGCATGAGCGGCTTAGTGATGCACTTTTTGGAATATGTCCAGATGCCTATTTGGCATGGCAGCATCCCGAGGGCCGCATATCAGAGGTTTCAGCCCGTCAGCGCTCCTTGATATAGGGCTGCCCGCCAGCACGCGGCGGTATGGCCTTGCCGACAAACCCCGCAAGGATGATGACGGTCAGGATGTATGGCAGCGCCTGCATGAACTGCACCGGCACGACGAAGCCACCAATATCGATGCTTTGATAACGGTTGGCAATCGCCTCCAGCAGGCCAAACAGGAAGGTGGCACCCAGCGCGCTCCAGGGCCGCCACTTGGCAAAAATAAGCGCCGCCAGTGCGATAAAGCCACGCCCAGCACTCATCTCCTTACCAAAGCCAGCGCCCAGCCCGGTGGCCAGATAAACCCCGGCAAGGCCGCACAGCACCCCGGCAATGACCATGGCGATATAGCGCAGCTTGATCACTGAAATGCCGGCCGTATCCACCGCTGCCGGATTTTCCCCAACCGCCCGCAGGCGCAGGCCAAAGCGGGTGCGGTAGAGTATGAACCACGAGGCAGGCACCGCCAGCAGGCCCACATAGACCAGCAAGGTGTGGCCAGAAATCAGCTCCTGATATAGCGGGCCGAGATAGGGAATTGTTGATAATGTATCAGCCAGCGGCAAATGGATTGGCAAAAACCTCTCGGCATGCTGCAAGCCCGGCGTGCGGCCACCAAGGCCAAACCAGGCCTGCCCGATCAGCACGGTCAGGCCGGAGGCCAGAAAATTCAGGGCCACGCCGGAAATAAGCTGATTGCCGCGAAAGGTGATTGAGGCCACGCCATGAATCGTTGAAAAAACCACCGAGGAAAACACTCCGGCAAGCAGTCCCAGCCAGACTGACCCGGTCAGAACGGCAACCGCTGCCGAGAAAAACGCCGAGACCAGAATTTTGCCCTCAAGGCCGATATCAAAAATCCCGGCACGCTCGGAAAACAGCCCGGCAAGGCAGGCAAACAATATCGGCGTGGCAAGGCGGGTGGCGCTGTCAAGAATTTGCAAGACCGTAAGGAAATCCATCAGCCTGCCCTTTTTCTGTTGGCCACATACAGAAAGACACGCTCAACCGGGCTGCGCACCATGTTATCAAGCGCGCCGGTAAACATGATCACCAGCGCCTGAATGACGGTGATCAGCTCGCGCGGAATGGAGGTCCACAAAGCCAGCTCGCCGCCGCCTTGGTAAAGAAAGCCAAACAGCAGCGCTGCCAGCAGCACCCCGAATGGGTGGTTGCGCCCCATTAAAGCCACGGCGATGCCAATAAAACCCGCGCCCTCAACCGAGTTCAGGATCAGCCGCTCGCTTTCGCCCATGGTGTTGTTAATGGCCATCATACCGGCAATACCGCCGGAAATCATCATGGCGATGATGGTGATCTTGGTGACCGAAATGCCGGCATAGGTCGAGGCCGACTGGCTTTTGCCAAAGCTGCGGATCTCATAGCCCAGCCGGGTGCGCCAAAGCAGAAAATACACCGCTACCGCCATGGCCAGACCGATCAGCAGCGAAATGTTGACCGGGGCCGCCCTGGAAAAGCTGATGCCCAGCGGGGCCAGCATTTCATGAAATGTCGGCAGGCTGGTGACTTCGGGAAACCGCGCCGAGGCCGGGTCCATCGAGCCGGTTGGCCTGAGTACATTCACCAGAATATAGTTCAGCAGTGCCGCAGCGATGAAGTTGAACATGATCGTGGTAATCACGATATGGCTGCCGCGTTTGGCTTGCAAATAGGCCGGAATGAAGGCCCATAAAGCCCCAAACATTGCCCCGGCCGCCATGGCGACCAGCAGCGCCACGGTCCAGTGCGGGAACGGGATGTAAAGCAGCACCAGAGCCACGCCAAGACCACCCAGCACCGCCTGCCCCTCGCCGCCGATATTGAACAAGGACGCTTGAAATGCCACCGCAACCGCCAGCCCGGTGAACAGGAAGTTGGTGGCAAAATACAGGGTGTATCCCCAGCCATAAGTCGAGCCAAGTGCGCCCGTCACCATCATTTTTACCGCCGTCCAGGGGTTCTCGCCAATGGCCAGAATAACCAAGGCCGACAGCGAAAAGGCAATTGTCAGGTTAATAAGTGGGATCAGGACAATATCGGCCCAACGCGGCATTTTTTCCATCAGGCAGCTTCTCCTTTTCCGCCATCTGTTACCCCGGCCATCAACAGGCCCAGCTCGGTCTCATTGGTCTCATGTGGCAGGCGTTCGCCCATGATGTGCCCGTCAAACATCACCGCTATGCGGTCTGACAGCGACAGGATTTCCTCAAGCTCGACCGAGATCATCAGAATGGCCTTGCCCTGATCCCGGAGGGCGATGATCTGCTCGTGAATGAACTCGATGGCACCAATATCAACGCCGCGCGTTGGCTGCCCCACCAGCAACAGGTCCGGGTTGCGGGTCATTTCGCGGGCCAGCACGATTTTTTGCTGGTTGCCGCCGGAAAAGCTTTTCGCATCCAGCATCACATTGGGCGGCCGCACGTCAAACTGTTGCATTTTTTCCTGCGCATCTCGGATCATGCCAGGAATATTCATGAACAGGCGATTCTTTTGAAATTCCGGCTCATGGTGATAGCCGAATGCCATGTTTTCCCAAGCTGAGAAATCCATGATCATCCCATATTGGTGCCGGTCTTCGGGCACGTGGCTGATGCCAAGGGCGCGTCGCGTGCGGGCATCGGAATGCTTGCCGGTCAAGTCAATTTCCTGACCATTGACCCGGACGCTGCCGCTACCATCTGCAAAGCCGCCAAGCAGCTTCAGAAGTTCTGACTGGCCATTGCCCGATACCCCGGCAATACCAAGAATTTCCCCGGCCCGCAGGTTGAAAGAAATGCCTTTCACCCGTTCAACGCCAAGCTCATCAACGATGCGCAAATCTTTTACCTCCAGCACGATCTTACCGAGGCTGGCAGGTTTTTTATTCACTTTCATCAACACCTTGCGGCCAACCATCAGCTCGGCCAATTGTTCGGGGCTGGTGGCGCTGGTCTTTACTGTCGCCGTCATTTCGCCACGCCTCATGACGCTGACCGTATCGGTTATTTCCATGATTTCGCGCAGCTTATGGGTGATGATGATGATGGTTTTGCCCTGTTCCTTCAGCCCCCTGAGGATGCGGAACAGGTGGTCGGCCTCGGCCGGGGTCAAAACCCCTGTGGGCTCGTCCAGAATAAGAATATCGGCCTGCCGGTACAGCGCCTTGAGAATTTCAATGCGCTGCTGCATGCCAACGCCAAGGTCTTCAATCAGCGCGTCCGGGTCCACATGCAGCTCATACTCATCGGCCAGTTTCTTCAGGGTCTTGCGCGCCTTGGCCAGCGAGGGGCGGATCATTTCGCCCTCCTCGACGCCAAGCACCACATTTTCCAGAACCGTGAAGTTTTCGACCAGCATGAAATGTTGAAAAACCATGCCGATGCCAGCGGCGATGGCGGCTTGGCTGTCGGGTATCTGGGTCTCTTTACCGTTGATAAATATCTGCCCCTCGTCGGCTTTGTAAAAGCCATAGAGAATTGACATTAAAGTGGATTTCCCAGCGCCATTTTCGCCAATAATGCCATGAATCGTGCCGGGCTGTACTGAAATGGAGATGTCTTTATTGGCCTGCACCGGGCCGAAAGCCTTGGAGATGCCGCGCAATTCTATTGCCGGAGCGGCAGTTTCCTGCCGCTCCGATTTTGCTATTTCATCGGTCATTTAGAAGTTCAGAACCGGGCAGCTATCGTCGGAAGAATAATCATGCACCACCAACGTGCCGGCAATAATCGCGGCGCGCGCAGCTTCGACCGCTGCAAGCATTTCTTCGCTGACCAGATCGGCGTTATGCTCGTCCAGCGCAACACCGACACCGTCTTCCGGAAGGCCAAGGGCCATGAACCCGGTGGGCATATCAGCCCCGGCGCTCATCAACTCGAACACGGCTACATCAACGCGCTTCATCATTGAAGTCAGCACGCTTCCGGGATGCAGGTAGTTCTGGTTGCTATCCACACCGATCGAGAAAATACCCTCGTCCGCTGCGGTTTGCAGCACACCAAGGCCCGTGCCACCGGCAGCGGCAAACACCACGTCAGCGCCTTGAGAGATTTGCGCGCGGGTCAACTCGGAGCCTTTTACCGGGTCATTCCAGGCCGATGGGGTAGTCCCGGTCATGTTGGAAATTACCGTGGCATCAGGGTTCACCGCCAACACGCCCTGAGCATAGCCACAGGCGAATTTGCGAATGAGCGGAATGTCCATGCCACCAACAAAACCAACAACGCCGCTTTCGCTTTTCATCCCAGCCATCAGGCCTACGAGGTAGGAGCCTTCATGCTCGGCAAAGCCCACAGACAGCACGTTGGGCAGGTCAACCCAGCCATCAATGGTGGCAAATTTGGTGTCCGGGTAGTCAGGCGCCACTTCCATAATCGGTGTCGACATGGCAAAGCCCATGGTGATGATCGGGTTGGCACCAGCCTCGGCGAAACGGCGCAGGGCCTGCTCGCGCTGGGCTTCGCTTTGCAGCTCTATTTCCAGAAAAGTGCCGCCGGTTTCCTCGGCCCAGCGCTGGGCACCGTTAAAACCGGCCTCATTGAATGATTTGTCAAACTTGCCACCAAGGTCAAAGATAATGGCGGGCTGAGCCATGGCTGCACCGGCCGTAAGGGCCAGAGTGGCAGCTGCGCCAAGAAATTTTTGCATCAGAGTCATGTTTTTCTCCCATTTGTTACTGTTTGGGGCAGCAGGCCTATCGCCTGCGATGCCCCGTGGTTCCACCAGTGATTCTCGTGTGCGAGCAGATCGCTGGCAAGGATCATCCGCAATTTAGCCGGTAGGGCAAGGGGCTGGTCAAGAATAATATTTGGCCCGCCATTGAAAAGTCGTTTTTTTACAGGGTAATCGTGATTTTGCAGGCGCGCTTGCCGCCACGTTAACGGCCTTCGAAAAAACAATACGCCGCAGGTGGGGTCAGAGGGCGGGAATAATTACTGCGCTTGGGGCAGGATTCGGGCCAATCAGCCGTCTCTCAGGCCTGGATATGGTGGCAGGCGGCGCCCTAAAGCGCGGCCCTGATTGCCGGCTCATGGCAAAATGCGCGGTGCCGGGTCGCGCGGTGTGGCGGCATCGGCCGGGCGCACATAAAGCGGGGCAGGGCGCGCTATGGGTTGGCCTTTCTTC
>CAYNXK010000068.1:0-10418 GCA_964401125.1 uncultured Aliiroseovarius sp. | reverse complement strand
CAAGTGCGCCCTGTGGCAAGGTCAGCCAGTAGGTCAAGGCCGCCAGCAATGGTGCCAGCGCAAAGGCAGTCAGCCGGCCCAATCCATGGTTCTTTTTGTTGTTTTTTCGACTATTTTTTTGGCTGTTTTCTGTCGCTGTCTGGTTGTCTTCCATTAAGATGGCCTTCATATTGCAGCTGGTCGCTGATCCAGTGGCGGCTACCACGCAGGCCAATATGGGCTACACCGTTTCTTGAAACAAGGGTGCTATGGGCTACTCAGAAACAATAGCGCCTGATGAGGCGGTATTACTTGAAGTCACCTTACTGGCCGGGCTGCTAGCGCTGGCCTTACTAAGCGTATTCATGCGCAATGGCCGCCTGGAAAAACTGGATCAGGCAATTCTTACATGGTTTTTCAGAAACCGCAGTTCTGGGCTGAACATGGTATTTATTGCCCTGACCTGGCTTGGCTCCCTATGGCTGTTGGTACCGGCCTCGGTGGCGGTGCTGGCCGGGCTGGTATCCAGCGGCTACCGGGTTGAGGCAACAGCCTTCGGCCTTGGATTTTTGGGGCCAGTGATCACGACATATGTGCTCAAATTACTGCTGGCGCGGACCCGGCCTTGCGTCTACACCACCTTGGATCAACAACCACCCGGCCCAGCCTTTCCCAGCGCCCATACCACGCAAATCTGGGCCTTCAGCCTGATGCTTCTGATCATATTGCCCTATCCGGGCTTCCAGTGGGAAATACTTGCGGGGGCTGTGCTTATGGCAATTGCCAGCACCGTCGCCATTTCACGCATTTACCTTCAGGCGCACTTTCCCAGTGATGTTGCGGCCGGAATTCTTGTTGCTTTAATTTGGGCCGGCGGCATAACCTTGGTAGCAGGATCAGGAGTTTTAGTGTGAAAAAGAGCAAATTCGAGGGACCGCGCGCCAAAGGCTACCACCCGATGCGCAAGTTTTATATCATCATGTCGGGGCTGAAATTCGCTGTCGTGCAGGATTTCAGCGTGCTTTACAAAATCATCCTGTCCTTCATCGTGCTGGTGCCGGTGTTGATTTACAACACATATCTGGACGCCTCGATGATTATCCTTGCCACCACGGTCATGATCACCGCCGAGTTGCTCAACACCGCCATTGAAGCGGTCTGTGACTATATGCAGCCCGAGTTTGACGAGCGGATTGGCATCATCAAAGACGTAGCAGCGGCGGCGACAGGCGTGGCGATTTTTGGCTGGATAATTGTCCTGGTTATCGAAGTGGCCGAGGTCTGGTCACACTTTTAAGCGAGGCTGGCGCAACTGAAACCGGCCACAAAATCACTCTGCCAGAGACTTCTGGTCATCCGGGTCGATCACCTCAAAGCGTGGTGGGCATTGCTGGCCGCACAATAGGTCGCAGGCCTGATCAGCGGCGTCCTGATAGGGTTTCAAAACAAGGTCTGCACCGTTTATGCGCAACTGCTCTGCGCCCTGATCTCCAGACTCATCTCTGTGCGAGGTAAGCGCAATCTGGCCCTGAAAACCACTATGGTCACGCAGGGCAAGAATAAGCGCAATGCGTGAATTGTCCGGCGCAATTCCAGTGCCGTGCTCAGGTACCGCCGAGACCGCCCACCTGACTCCGTTCAGGGGCAAATGCGAGATGAATTCGGGGTCCGTTGCATCGCCATAGAGGGCCTCAAAGCCTTCATCGCGCCAGCGCTTGACAGCCGAGGGGTTGAAGTCGATGCCAAGCACATGCACGCCGCGCGCCTGCAAGCGTTGCATGATGGCGCCGCCATAGCGGCCAAGCCCGAAAATCACGATATCGTAATTGGCAGTGCTTGGGCCGGGTATTTCATCGGCTTCGCGCGGCGTTTGAGCGCGCTCAAACGGGCCAAGAAACGGGCCAATCACCGCATAAATCTGGTGCGAATAGGTGATCATGTAGGTCGACAGGGCGATGGTGATCATCCCAACTAATGTAACCAACCCCAGCGCCTCCGAGGTTACATGGCCCAGCGTTAGCCCCATGGCCATGAAAATCAGCGAAAACTCGGAAATCTGCGCCACTGTCAGGCCGGCCAAAAATCCGGTGCGTTTGCGGTAGCCCATTGCCCCCATAATAGCGAGCACGATCAGCGGATTACCTATAAGCACGAACAGCGAAAACAGCAGCGCTGCCGGCACCTGATCGCCCACCAGTGCAAGGTCAAGCTGGCCGCCAAGGGCGATGAAAAAGAACAGCAGCAGAAAGTCGCGCAGCGGGGCAAGGCGCGCCGCCATGGCCTCACGCAGCCGGGTTGAGGCCAGCGAAACCCCGGCCAGCAAGCCGCCCAGCTCTTTGCCCAAACCAAGAAAGTCACCGGTCGCGGCAAACAAAGCCGCCCAGCCAATGGCAAACCCGACCAGCAATTCCGGTGCCCGTGCCACGATTTCCACCAGCGGCTCGGCCACGTAGCGAATGAAAAACCCAACCCCGACCAAAGCAATGATCGCATAGACAAATATCCAGGCAATATCGAACAGCGAGGCATCACTTCCGGCCTCGGCCCCCGCCCCGATTGCTGAAAGTACGATCATCGACAGCACCACCACAATATCCTGCACAATCAGAAAACCAAGGGCAATGCGCCCGTGCAAGCTGTCGATCTCGCGCTTGTCTGACAACAGCTTGACGATAATGATGGTGCTGGAAAATGTCAGTGCCACGGCGATATAAATGCTGGTAACCGTATCAAAGCCCAGCGCCACAGCGATGCCAAAGCCAAATAGCGAAGTAAAGGCAACCTGGCCAAGGCCCGTGGTCAGCGCCACCGGACCCACCGAGCGGATCAGCTTGATATCCAGCTTCAGCCCGACCAGAAACAGCAAAACGGCAATGCCAAGCTGGGCCAGAAGGTTAATATGCTCCTCAGCGTTGACCAAACCCAAAACAGAAGGCCCGGCAAGGATGCCCACAACAATGAAACTAACAATCAGGGGCTGGCGCAGGACAATACCAACCAGCCCGACCGCCGCCGCCAGCACCAGCAGGGCGGTGATTTCATAGAATACCGATTGGGCCAGTATGTCGAGCATTTGCCCCTCCTGATCAGGTAGCTTCCGGTGGTCTTTCCTGCCCCAATAAGCAACCATAAGTAAAGTCAATCAGCCCATTCATCAGCGCAGGCTCGCTTCTATATTGCCACCGTCAACCGTTAGCACATGTGCCGTGGTCCGCTCGCTTTGTGCAAGGGCAACAAAGGCGGCTGCAACATGATGTGCCTCAACCTCCCGCCCCAGCAGATTTCCGGCCATGTAAGTGCCCTCATCAATGCCCCGCGCCGCAGCCCGTTTGGCAATGAATGCGTCATCCAGCAGGCCCGAGCGGATACGGTCGGCATTGATGCCGTTCACCCGCACACCCATCGGCCCAAGCTCCAGAGCCAACTGGCGTAGCAGAAAAAATGTCGCGGCCTTGGGCAGGCCATAAGCACCAAAGCCCTTGCCGGGGTTGACCGCCTGCTTTGAGACATTGAACAGGATTTGCCCGCCGCGCCCCTGTGCTTCAAAGACCCGAATTGCCGCCTTGGCAAAGGCTTGATGAGCAAAGAAGTTCAGCTCAAAACTCTGGCGCAAGGCCTTGTCATCAAGGTTGCGCATTTCACCGCTCCAGGCGGCACCGGCATTTGACAACAGGATATCCAGCCCACCAAAACGCGCGCTACAGGCATCGGTTGCCATACGGGCCGCATTGGGCGCCGTAACATCAAGGGCAATGCCGCCATGGTTCGGCCCAAGTGAGGCCAAGGCTGCACTCAGCGCATCTGGCTTCTTGTCCACAAGAAAAACGCTGGCTCCGAGGCTGGCAAATGCCTGTGCAATCGCCCCTCCTATGGCCCCGACACCACCGGTTATCATGACCACACGGCCCGAAAATACCGGTGGCTTGGCCTTACCAAGCTTGGCCTGTTCCAGCGCCCAGTATTCCATGTCAAAAAGCAGCGTTTCGGCAACCGGATAGAAGCCACCACAATCCTCGCCATTGCTCATGGCCGTGATGTTTTGCTCTGCCAGATCCGAGGCAATGCCTGCCGCCCGGGCATTCTGCCCCATGCCAACCACGCCAACGCCCTCAATCCAGGCCAGATTGGGCGCCGGGTTCAGCATCACCTTATGTTCATCCTGCCGGGCGGCATTTTCGCCAAAATAGGTGGTGTAGGCAGCGATATAGCCATCAACTGCCTTGCCGATCGCCGGCGCGCCTCCGGCCAGAATGGTCTTTGTCAAAACCAATGGCAGGCGCTTGGTACGGATCACATGATCAGGCGTAGCAACGCCTCTTTGGCCCAGTTCGGCCAGATCAGAGCGCTGCAGAAACTCCTGAACATTCGGGCCGGCGCGCAGATCCAGCAGCGGCATGGCGGCATCCCGATTGCCCGAGAATGCCTGATTTCGGGCGCCTATTATACCCCTGAGGGCCGGTAATATACTGGCGGCTTTGGCAAGTATATCAGGGGCGGGCTTACCTGGTGGCTTGGGTGTTTTGCCGCTTTTGGCCCGCAGCCAATCTTCAGCCATCTGCGTATGCTCGATTATCCGGTCGTAAGCCAGCTTGGCATCATTGGCAAAAGCAAAATGGCCGTGCTTGAGCAACAGCAGGCCTTCAACGCCGGGATTGGCCTCATAAACCTTGGCGGCGGCTTTGCTAAGGTCAAAACCGGGCATGAAAAAAGGCACCACCGCCAGCCTGCCGCCAAAAATTTCTTGCGTAACCGCCTCGGCATCCGGCAGGTTAGCCAGGGCCAACATGGCGGTGGCATGGGTGTGGTTGATGAAATTATGCGGCAGAAAAGCGTGCAGCAGGGTCTCGACCGAGGGGTTGGGGCCGGTTGTATCAAGCATATTGCGCCGCACCACATTTACCATGTCAGCATCCGCAAGCCGCTCAAGAATGCGCAGTTTCAGCAATGGCTCAAGATGCACACCGGGCATGCCATGAGCATCAATAAAAGCAAGGTCAGCCCCGCTGCCCTTTACGTGCAAGGTGCTGGTATCACGCCCGAAAAGGTCTTTACGCACCACTTTGCACGAGGTATTTCCGCCCCCGTGCTGAACCAAAGCCGGGTTGCCACCAATCAGGCGCGAAGCGTATATCTGCGCCGCCAACGTCTGATCCGCTGCCGCCTTACCCGCCGCGTTTATCAGCTTTGTCACCTCGGCTTCGTTCCACAAGTTTTGAGTCATGATATTCCCCAGTCAACATTACATCGTTAAAATTAAGCGCCGTGAAAGGCATGCGTCAAATTGTCAGCGCCTTACTTTTTCCGGGAACATTGCCGCCAGCCCCTCCGGTGAAGCCGCGCAAAGGCCTCGCTCGGTTATCAGGCCGGTAACCAGCCGGCGCGGGGTTACATCAAAGGCCGGGTTGCCGCCTTGGGTGCCATCGGGGCTGATCTGCACCTCGGCAATGCTGCCATCAGCCAGCTTGCCCTGCACATGGGTCACTTCGCGCCCGTCGCGCTGTTCTATCGGGATTTCGGCAAGGCCATCTCCCAGCGACCAGTCGATGGTAGGCGAGGGCAGCGCCACATAGAATGGCACGTTATTATCTGCCGCCGCCAGCGCCTTCAGATAGGTGCCGATCTTGTTGCAGACATCGCCATGCGCCGTGGTGCGGTCGGTGCCGACAAGGCACAAATCCACCTGCCCGTGCTGCATCAGGTGACCGCCGGCATTGTCAACAATCAGATGATGCGGAATGTTGTGGCTGTTCAGCTCCCAGGATGTCAGCAGCGCGCCCTGATTGCGCGGCCGGGTTTCATCAACCCAGACATGAATTGCAATACCGGCTGCCGCCGCGTGATACATTGGAGAAGTCGCCGTACCCCAGTCAACGGTCGCCAGCCAGCCGGCATTGCAATGGGTCAGAATGTTAACCGGCTCGCCGGGTTTTTTGCTGGCAGCAATCTGTTTGATGATCTCCAGCCCATGCAGGCCGATCTGCCGGTTGCATTCCACATCTTCATCGCAAATTTCATGGGCGCGTGCTAAGGCAGCAGCCGCGCGCTTGCCCTCTGGCAGGGGACTTAGAAGGCCACGCATTTCATCCAGCGCCCAACCCAGATTTATGGCCGTCGGGCGGGTTTTATGCAGCAATTCTGCAATGGCCGCTAACGATGCATCAGAAGCGTCGCGAGACATTTCAACAGCCACGCCATAAGCCGCACTCGCCCCGATCAGTGGCGCGCCGCGCACCCACATATCACGGATAGCAGTGGCAAAATCCTCAGCGGTTTCAAGCTCGACAATACGAAATTCATGAGGCAGCCAGCGTTGGTCAATAATCTGAACCTTGCCGATCTCGGCATTGAACCAGATGGACCGGTAATCAATGCCTGCAACCTTCATGCCATTTTCCCCCGTAATATTGCCGTAAGCTTCTGTATATTTCTGCATATTTCAGCCCGAGTAAACCACAGGTTGCAACTCCAGTTCAAGCCCAGCTGCTCTCTTGCAGGTATTGAAAAACGCTATAGGCTCTGCCTGGCGAGCAGGAGGGGCCGGCATGACAGCAATTGTTTCAGTCTCAAATCTGAGAAAGACCTATGAAGGCGAGTTTGAGGCGCTGAAAGGCGTCTCTCTGGATATTGAAGAAGGCGAGATACTGGCGCTTCTCGGCCCAAATGGTGCCGGAAAAACTACGCTTATTTCAATTATTTGCGGCATCTCAAACCCCACATCTGGGTCTGTGAAGGTTGGCGGCTATGATACGATCAGCGACTACCGGCAGGCGCGCGGCCTGATCGGGCTGGTGCCGCAGGAAGTCAGCCTTGAGCCGTTTGAAACAGTGCAAAACACGGTGCGCTTTTCGCGTGGTCTGTTTGGCAAGCCGCGTAATGACGCCCATATTGAGAAAACCCTGCGCCAGCTTAGCCTGTGGGACAAGCGCCAGAAGCGGATAATGACCCTTTCGGGCGGCATGAAACGCCGGGTGCTGATTGCCAAGGCCCTGAGCCACGAGCCCAGAGTGCTGTTTTTGGATGAGCCCACGGCAGGGGTCGATGTGGAGCTGCGCAAGGATATGTGGCAGATCGTGCGCGGCCTACAAGCGGATGGCGTCACCATTATCCTGACCACCCACTACATTGAAGAAGCCGAGGCCATCGCCGACCGCATTGGCGTGATCAATAATGGCGAGCTGCTGCTGGTCGAGGAAAAAGCCGGGCTGATGGCGCGCATGGGCCAGAAAGAACTGCATATCGAACTGACCGAACCGCTGACTGAAATTCCGCTGGCGCTGGCAGATTACGGGCTGCAAATTTCGCCAAGCGGCGGGCTGACCTATACTTATGACACCACAGACAACAAGACCGGCATCACCAATTTGCTTGCCAGTTTGCGGACCCAAGGGCTGAACATGTGCGACATTGATACCAGGAAAAGCTCGCTTGAGGATGTTTTCGTTGATCTGGTGCGCGCCAAAAACCGTGATGCCAAAAACACTGGGGAAAACACATGAACCTGCATGCCATAAAAGCAATCTATATATTTGAAATGTCACGCACCTTTCGCACCCTCATGCAAAGCATCGTGTCACCGGTCTTGTCGACCTCGCTGTATTTTGTGGTGTTCGGCGCGGCCATTGGCAGCCGTATAGGCGAGATTGACGGCATCAATTACGGCGCTTTCATCGTACCGGGGCTGATCATGTTGACGGTGCTGACCCAAAGCGTAACCAATGCCAGTTTTGGCATCTACTTTCCAAAATTCATCGGCACTATTTACGAACATTTATCCGCCCCGGCCTCGTTTTATGAAATTGTCATCGGTTATGTCGGCGCGGCGGCGACCAAGTCTTTTACCATCGGCCTGATTATTCTTGCCACCGCGCATTTATTTGTGGATCTGAGCATATTGCACCCCTTCTGGATGCTGGGATTTCTGGTGCTGACCTGCCTCAGTTTTTCGCTGCTGGGCTTCATCATTGGCATCTGGGCACAAAATTTTGAGCAATTGCAACTGGTGCCGCTATTGGTGATTACACCGCTGGTTTTTCTCGGTGGCTCGTTCTATTCCATTTCGATGCTGCCGCCCTTCTGGCAAACCGTGACCCTGTTCAATCCGGTAGTCTATCTGGTGTCAGGCTTTCGCTGGGCCTTTTTCGGAACTGCGGATGTGGGTGTTGGCTGGTCGCTGCTGGCAATTGGACTTTTTACGCTCACCTGTCTGGCCGTGGTCGCCTGGATATTCCGCACCGGCTGGCGCCTGCGTAGCTGACCAAGTTGCAACACGCCGCACTACATTCGCGCCTTGCCCTTGTTACTGGCCCGGCGGCGCTCTACATCAGGCTGATGAAACGCTGGATTCCCTTTTTGAAGGCCGACCCGAAAGTTGCTGTGATCCGCCTGTCCGGGGTGATTGCCGCAGGCGGGCGTGGCCAGTTGAACGATGCAAACCTTGCGCCGCTGATTGAGCGCGCATTTTCGCGTGGTAAACCAGCGGCGGTGGCGCTGGTCATCAATTCACCCGGCGGCTCTCCCGTGCAATCAAGCCTGATTGCCGCGCGCATCCGGCGCCTGGCTGCCGAGAACAATTTGCGTGTCACCGCCTTTGTCGAGGACGTGGCCGCCTCGGGTGGCTATTGGCTGGCCACAGCGGGCGATGAAATCATAATTGACGACAATTCTATTGTCGGATCGATCGGGGTAATTTCGGCCGGTTTTGGCTTTCATGAGCTTTTGGCACGCCACGGGGTTGAGCGCCGGATTTACGCCGCCGGTAAAACCAAAAGCATGCTGGATCCCTTTCAGCCGGAAAAACCCGCTGACGTGAAGCGGCTGAAGATTTGGCAAGAGCAAATTCACCAAAATTTCATCACACAGGTCAAGGCCCGCCGCGAGGGTCGGTTGACGGAAGATAAAGACCTGTTCAATGGTGACATATGGGTGGGGCAAAATGCTGTGGATAATGGCATTGCCGATAAAATAGGCCACCTTGTGCCAGTGATGAAAGAGCGCTTTGGCGACAAGGTAAAATTCATCAATTACGGCCCCAAACGCTCAATTTTAAAACGCTTTGGCGCCGGCATTGTTGGCGAGGCCATCACCCGTATTGAGACCAGCATCGAGGAACGTGCTGAATATGCGCGGCTTGGTCTCTGATGACGATAAAAATCGTCTTTCTGTTCCTGATCGGTATACTGGTACTGGCAATGTTTGGCCGCCTGAGTTACCCCGGAAAAACCAGAATTGACGCTATGAAATGCCCAAAATGCGGGCGTTACAAACTTGGCAAACGCACCTGCGATTGCCAGCGGAAAGGCTGAATTTTGGATCTGATTTTTGCAGGGCTTGGCCTTGTCATTCTGCTTTTGGCTGGGGACGCGTTGGTGCGTGGAGCGGTCAACCTGTCGCTCAGGCTGGGTGTGCCTGCCCTGATCGTCTCGCTGACCATCGTGGCTTTTGGCACCTCTGCGCCCGAGCTTCTGATTGCCGTCAAGGCCATTCTTGAGGGCGTGCCAGGGCTGGCCATGGGTAATGTGGTTGGCTCCAACACGGCCAATGTCTTGCTGGTGCTGGGGATTCCGGCGCTGATTTACGGGCTTGATACCCGCAGTTGTGAAACCCGGCGCAACTATATTTATATGCTTGGCTCCACAGTCTTGTTCATGGGGCTGGCGCTGATGGGTGTTATCACTTGGGTGCAGGGGCTGGTTTTGCTGGCGGTACTGGCGCTGATCCTTGGGGCTGCCTTTCGTGAGGCACTGGCGCACCGGAAGAAAGCCCGTGAACAGGCACAAAAAGAAGTTGAAGATGTTGAGGGTGCCGACCCCAGCATGCCCGGCTGGAAGATTGCCATGTTTCTGGTGCTGGGCCTTGTGGGCCTGCCCTTGGGGGCGAGCCTGCTGGTGGATGCCTCCACAAGCATTGCCCGTGAGTTTGGCATCTCTGAGACCATTATCGGCCTGACGCTGGTGGCCATTGGCACCTCGCTGCCAGAGCTGGCAACCACCGTTATGGCAGCCATGCGCAGGCAGGCTGATGTAGCTATTGGCAATGTCATTGGCTCAAACATGTTCAACCTGCTGGCCATTGTCGGCATCGCTTCGTTTGTCGGACCAATCCCGGTTTCGCCGGGTATCTTGCAGTTTGACATGTGGGTGATGTTGGCCGCCTCGCTTGTGCTGGCACCATTCGTGTTCTTCAAATGGCATATGGGCCGGGCCTGGGGGTTGGTTTTGGCCAGCCTTTATGTGGTCTACATACTGGTCTTGCTGGGAACACAAGTGTGAGCGCGCAGCGCGCATTGATCACTGGGGCCGGGGCGCGGCTGGGTCGGGCCATGGCGTTGTATCTGGCCGGTCGTGGCTTTGATGTGGCCGTGCATTACGCAACTTCCGAGGCCGGGGCCAAAGAGACCCTTGCAGGGGTTGAAGCCACTGGCCAGCGCGGCGTTACCTTGC